>CAIWWK010000295.1 GCA_903916325.1 Candidatus Firestoneibacteriota bacterium | reverse complement strand
CCTTAGGAAGCAGGGCCTGGGATTTAAGGTAGAGCAGGTTCGCCGCGTCCACAATGAATTCGCTTCCCTCGTCAACATTGTCAATTTTTGGTTCGTCAACTATCTCTGCAACGGATATTTGCTCAGAATCTATCTCATCTTCTTTGACCATATCAAGGAGAGTTTCGAAAGGCCCCTCAAATGTTTTGGAAACTATGTTAAACATGCCCCTTCCCGAACACCGCGTTCCGCACTTCTTCCATAGTTTTTGAAGCGGCGGCTTTCGCGCGTTTGTTGCCGTCGGTTAACACATCGTCCACATAACCGGGCTTGCTTAGAATTTGCGCGCGTTTCTCCTGCATCCCGTCAAAAACAGGCAGCAAAATTCCAAGGAGAGCTTTCTTGCAGTCGCCGCAGCCGAGCGCCCCGGACTTACAACCGGACTCCACCTCAGACACCTGCTCTTTCCTGTAAATATTATGGAGCAGGAATATGGGGCAAGCAGAAGGGTCGCCGGGATCGCCCATCTTAACTTTTTGCGGATTCGTGTATGACTTCTTTATCTTCTTTTCGACTTCCACCCTCGTGTCCGACATATTGATGCAATTGTCGTAGGATTTGCTCATTTTGCGGCCGTCTATGCCAAGAAGCGCCGGAACGCTCGTGAACACATGCTGCGGCTCCGGGAATACTTCCCCGTAGAAATTATTAAACCTGCGGCAAATCTCGCGTGAAATTTCCAGATGGGGAAGCTGATCCTGCCCGATGGGCACTACGCTCGCTTTGTATACCAGGATATCGGCCGCCTGAAGCACCGGATATCCGAGAAATCCGTAGTTTGAAAGGTCCTTATCCTTTAGTTCATTCATCTGGCTTTTATAGGTCGGATTCCTTTCAAGCCAGGGAATAGGAGTTATCATCGAAAGGAGCAAGTGCAATTCCGCGTGTTCAAGCACGGCTGACTGGATAAAGACTGTGCTTTTTTTCGGGTCAATTCCTGCGACCAGCCAGTCAACAACCATTTCACGGGCAAAAACCGCAATCTCTTTAGTTCTCCGGCTTTCAGTGGTGAGAGCATGCCAATCCGCGACCATAAAGAAACAATTATAATCATCCTGCAGTTTAACCCAATTCTGCAGAGCTCCGAGTAAATTACCCAAATGCAATTTACCCGTTGACCTCATCCCGCTCAAAATAGTCTTCTTACCGCTCAAATCAACCTCCGACTATCTTATTGATGACTAGCAAATCCCCGCCGGAAAACGCATAAAAGAAATAATTGATTATTGCAGACAATATTTGGCTTGCCAATGGTATTAAATAGAATATAGCGTAAATAACGCCTATGCAGACTATCTGCGCGACCGGCCCCATATACTCTATTTTATGCGCTATGGAAGACGGAAGAAAAAACGCCAAAATCTTTGACCCGTCAAGCGGAGGAATCGGCAACAGGTTGAAAAAGGCAAACCCAAGATTTATCAGCATAAAATAGAAAACAAGCTCCATTGCGCCATAGTTCATATTTTCCCATCCGATGAACCTTGCCAGGATCCCAAAGGAAAAGGCCGTAAGAATATTAGCCGAGATTCCTGCGCCAGAAACAAGCAGACTGTCAATCTTTGGATTCCTGAAATTCCTCGGAACAATCGGGACAGGTTTTGCCCAGCCAAACGGCAGGAATAGCATTACCAGCGTTCCGGCAAGACTCAAATGGGCTAAGGGATTCATAGTCATTCGCCCCATGGCCTTTGCCGTGTCATCGCCGCAAAGATGAGCT
>CAIWWK010000294.1 GCA_903916325.1 Candidatus Firestoneibacteriota bacterium | reverse complement strand
GGCAAGCGGTTTTAGAACGTTGCCGTTTAGGGCGACTATGTTGATATTTCCAAGCGCCCCAAGCCGCTGGAGCTGGTAAATTGATGGCAAAATCTGGACCGCGGTGATCATTCCGCCGCCGACTATCGTCACTTCCAGTTTGTTGCTATTCACGTGTATTTTCCTTTAAATCAAAGAGTTTACGCGTATTATTAATCGTTTATTATATTGCAAAATAACGATAATAGTCAATATCTGATTTCCCTGCAGGAACGAAGAATCTTTCCGACAGACTATTTTATTTTTCGCAATCATTCAGGATTATGTTTAACATAAACATAGCAATCTCCGTTGCAATTCGGGCAAACTCTTCTTCCGGTTCCGTTACATAATTTGCAAACAGATTTCACGGGAATGGAGGTTCCTGCCACAGGCCTTTTCTGGCTATGCATTGCTTCGTTAGACATTCCGTTGTTAGAGAAAGAACCCGGAACGCCATTTTGATAATCCGTATAATCTTTCATTTTTTCAGCGTCGGTCCTGCCGTCAAACGGCAAACCTCCTCCGCCGGCCTGAGTGACAATCGCAGTGACCATGGTTATTGTCTCTTTGGGACAGTCAATCATTCCGGTACCATTGCAGGTCTTGCACTTAACCAAATCTCCAGGATCATACTCAACTATCTTTACCTGCTTAGCTGAAGCAGCATCCCCGTCTCTGCCGCTATTCATAGCGTGTCCAAAAACACCTGCACTAACAGTGCTTTTTAGTTTACGCTTGATAAAGCCAGTACCGTGACAGTGACTGCAAGTAACCCATCCGGTGCCTAAGCAATTCTTGCATTTTTGCTTATTCACAACTCTTGACCCGGAGCAAACAGAACACTTGGCTTTTCCTCCGTGGCAAAAAGTGCAGACATCCATATTGGCATGCGCGGATTTCTTTGCTTCAACCGAATCATTATCGGGGACAGGCAAAGCAAGCTGCTTGGGCGTAATGCTCTCGTTTATCCGTTTAAAAAACCCGGGATTTACAAAGTAGCCGACCAGACCGGCAATCCCGACGATAAGGAGAAATAGCATTACCTTTTTCATTTTTTCCTCCCGCAGACACTTTTCATTTTGTTTTCAGGACTATATAACATTTTCCGCCGCACTCCGGGCATTTTTTCCTTCCTTTACCCCCGCAGACCGGACAGGTGACGGTTATCATATCGTCCGCGCTCCCTTCCCGGGCGAGCCAGCCTTTTCCCGTATTATTCCCCGGAGATAATAAGCGGCGTCTCATCTTAATATACTTCGGACAGTCGACCGTTCCGGTTCTGTTGCAAACGGTGCAGGGAAGCGTATTTGACGGGACAGCATTCCGCGTAATCATTCCTGTGCCTTTGCAATAAGGGCAGGCCATTAGGCCGGTCCCGCCGCAAACCTTGCATTTCAGGTCAGCTCTTCGACCCAGCGTCAGCTTGCAGTGAGGACAATAAACGAGAATTGAATCCGTCCGAACGTCCTGCTTTGTGACGGCTTCTTTCCCGCAGTTATAGCAAATCAAAATAGAAGGAAGCCCCGTCCCCTTGCAGCCGGAGCATATCATCCTGCCGTTCCTGCAATGAGAGCACTTTACGGAGGCAGGCTGTTTGATTTTGGCCGCTTCAGGCGCCGTCTTGCCTGAAAAAGGATTCACATCCCCGCCAAAATCAGGCAGGGGCAGCTGAATAGCGTTTAACCTTGAACTGACGCCTTTAATAATTTCCGGTTTTATATAATACAGGGCGAGGCCGGCAACGCAGGCAAAAAACATTATGAACATTATTTTTTTCATTAAGCACGCCTTTATTAGACCGCGCCGTAATTATTATTGCCGATCCTGAATCCTTCCGCTTCCGCCGCAAAGATCGCAGGTTAAACTCCTTGAGGAAAGCATATACTCGCAGTGCGTGCAGTAATATGTTATTCCGCTTGAGTCTATTTTTCTCTCTACGGTGCTGCCGCACATCGGGCAGGTAACCACGGCAAGATACCCCCTGCCGGAACACTGGGGACAGGGTTTTGAATTTGACCTGGAACCGATAGCTCTGGTGACCGGCTTTGTTTTGTAGTCATATGCAACAACAAATAGCGGGACGGTTCCGGCGCCATTGCAATTCTTGCAAATTACATGGCCCATGCCGCCGCAATAGCCGCACTTTTTGCCTATGCCGTCCTTATCCGTAAATCCTCTTCCGCAGGCGGAACAGAACTTGCAGGTAACTTTGCTTTTCGCGTCATAAGAGAAGGTTATTTCACCGCGGCATTTCGGGCATCTTGTAATCAGCGGATATCCCGTGCCGTGGCAGACCACGCATTTGAACCTCCCTGCGTTGCACCACATACACTTCTTTACCGGTCCCTTGGGAACCTGTTTTACTGCCTCCACCTGCTTTTGAGGCGGTAAAAGAGTGCCGTGTTTTAGAAGATAATAGGAGAGGCCGGCAACAGCCGCCAGAAAAAGGACAAGCATCAGCTTTTTCATAATTCCTCCCGGTAAAGTAAAAAGGGCCCCGCCGTTTCCGGCGGGGCCCTCAACTTCTTACTTTTTCTTCTTTGTGACTTTCTTCTTCCCTTCCGCTTGAAGCAACGAACCTTTCCGGTTCATTACCATCGCGAAACCGAGAGCCGCGATACAGCCGACGGCTATCAGGCCTTTAAGCCAGAAGTGAGCATCGCTTACCATTATCACGCCCGCGGGCGCGATCGGGGCAAGGATGATAGCAACAAGGTTCATAACTTTAATCATCGGGTTGATCGCCGGTCCCGCCGTATCCTTAAACGGGTCGCCGACGGTGTCGCCTATGACCGCGGCCTTGTGGGCATCAGTGCCCTTTCCGCCGAGGAAACCGTCTTCAATCTTTTTCTTGGCGTTATCCCAGAGACCGCCGGTGTTGGACATATAAACCGCCATAAGCTGTCCGACAACTATCGCTCCGACAAGGTAGCCGCCGAGAGATCCTACGCCGAGAAGCACGGCAACAAGCACGGGAGTCGCGACCGCGAGAATTCCGGGGCCTACAAGCTCCCTCTGCGCCGCTTCGGTAACGATTGCCACGCAAGGACCGTATTCCGGCTTCTCGGTGCCTTTCATTATCCCGGGGTGCTGTTTAAACTGCCTCCTGACTTCCATTACTACCAGGGAAGCCGCCCTTCCGACCGCCTTGAGGGCGAACGAAGAGAATAGGAACGGCACCGAAGCGCCGATCATAAGGCCTATGAATATTTCGGGAAGCTGAATCTGTATCGAGGCGCCGATAAGTTTCGCGCCTGCTTCATCGATAAAGGATCTGAACAATGCCGTCGCGGCAATAACCGCGGTGGCAATCGCAAGGCCTTTTGTAAGTGCCTTTGTCGTGTTTCCGATAGCGTCCATCCACGCAAGCGTGTCGGAAGCTTTCTTCACGTTCAGTTTTGACATTTCAAATATCCCGTGCGCGTTGTCCGTGATGGGACCGAAGGTATCCATCGCAAGCACAAAGCCGGTCGTCGCGAGCAGGCCAAGGCCTGAAAGCGCGACACCGAGAGAAGCCATAGCAAGACCGTCGTTGTGGAATATAACAAGCGAGGCCATGATAGTGGCGCAGATCAGCACGATTGCCCAGACAGAGGATTCCATGCCTTCCGCCATACCGTTAAGGATGAGGGTGGCCGGGCCTGTCTTTGACGCGAGCGCGGTCTCAGTAACCGCCCTCTTGTCGGGATGCGTGAAGATGTTTGTAAGAATAAGCGTTGAAATTGAAAGCAGAATTCCGATGGAAGTTACCAGGGAGAACTTGAGCCACAGGTGCGTCCCGGTAAATCCGAAGAGCAGTTTTGAAACAACAAAGAAAGCAATGATGGAAAGGATTGAAGACGCGACATAGCCGTTAACGATAGGCCTCATCGGGTCAAATACTTTCGCCTTGTCATCGCCCCTGACACAGAGGATGCCGACTATTGAAGTAACCACGCCGACCGCCCTGATGATAAGCGCGAACATGACAAATTTCAGCGTCATGGCGCCCGCGTTGCCGCCCCAGGCCTTAAGGAAGGCCGGGTCCGCAAGCATTGAAGCAGCAAGAATAATAGCCGCAACAAGAGTAACTTCATAGGATTCAAACACGTCAGCTGCCATACCCGCGCAGTCGCCGACGTTGTCGCCTACATTGTCAGCTATTGTTGCCGCGTTCCGGGGATCATCCTCTGGAATGCCTGCTTCCACTTTACCTACAAGATCCGCGCCCACATCAGCGGCCTTTGTAAATATTCCGCCGCCGACCCTCATAAAGAGAGCCGCGAGTGATCCGCCGAATCCGAAACCTACCAGGACTTTCATCGCATCCTGTTTGAAGATCATAAATATGATGGTAGCGCCAAGCAGGCCGAAACCAACCGTGAACATGCCTGAAACCGCGCCCGCCGAGAACGACACGTTAAGCGCTTTTGAGAAGCTGGTCAGAGCGGCGTTCGCCGTCCTTACATTTCCCTTGACCGCGAGCTTCATTCCGACGAAACCGGCTCCGTAAGAGCAGGCAACGCCGGCTACGAAGGCCAGCGCTATTCCCCAGGAGAGGAATGCCCTGTTCGTCGTTTCAAAAGTTGCAAAAAGAAGGTTTACTGTTACCATTCCTTCCACCGCGGCATTGGTCTTGAAGTAATACATGCAAAGCAGCCCGACAAAGATCAAACCGATGAATACAATCATAATCTTCATCTGCTGTTTGAGGTAAGCCATGGCGCCTTCTTCTATCGCGGTCGCCACATCAGTCAGGGCCTTAACGCCCGGATCCTGCCTCATTACCTTTATTACATTGAACGCGCCATAGAGTATTGCCACGCCTGCGGCGGCAAGCACCCAGTAAAGCACGCTCCATTCGAACGCCCCAAAAGCGGGCAGCTGAATGGTGGACTCGCTTACGCCTAGCGCGAGCGAACCCAGTTTTGCTGCAAGAGCACCTATCATTGATTTTCCTCCTTCAAAGAATTTTTACGCGTCTGCGTTTTCAATCTGGCTTTTTGAAGGCCCTTCGACAACGCAAAGGCCTTTTAATGCCTCTTCAAGCTGTTCCTTGTTCGGGGCTACACCGTGCCATTCAGGTTTGTTCTCCATGAAACATACTCCTCTGCCTTTCTCCGTTCTGGCCACTATCATCGTCGGCTTGCCCTTTGTTCCCCTTGCTTCTTTAAAAGCTTTAAGAGTTTCTTCGATGGAATGCCCGTCTATTTCTATGACATGCCAGTTGAAGGCTCTGAATTTTTCGGCAAGCGGCGCCACCCCTTTTACATCTTCCACTTTGCCGTCAATCTGAAGATTGTTATAGTCAACCCAGGCTACAATATTATCAAGTTTCCTGTGAGCGGAAGTCATTATGGCTTCCCAGACAGAACCTTCCTGCAGCTCGCCGTCTCCCATAACGCAGAAAACCCTTGAATCGCTGCCGTCCATTTTCAGTCCCATAGCAGTGCCGTTGGCAATGCCGAGCCCCTGCCCGAGCGACCCCGCAGAAATCTCGACTCCGGGAGTCTTAAGCATATGAGGATGCCCCTGCAGGCGGCTGTGAAGTTTCCTGAGGGTCAAGAGTTCGGGAACAGGGAAATACCCGCTCTCCGCAAGCGTCGCGTAGAGCACAGGGCAGGCGTGCCCCTTGGACAGAAAAACTCTGTCCCTGTCCGGCCATTTCGGATTTTTTGGATCATGCCTAAGTTCCGCAAAATAGAGCGCCGCGAAAAAATCTGCGGCAGAGAGAGAACCGCCGGGATGTCCGGAACCCGCGGCATTAAGCATCTCAAGAATATCCTTCCTGATTGCCATCGCTTTATCTTTAATGTATTTCAGGTCCGGCTTGCTGTTCTTTCCCTGGAACATTTTTCCTCCGTTCATAACTTCGTAAATACATTCCGTGATGACACCGATTTGGTCCGATTACACCGATAAACCATCAGCGAAATCAGCTTAAACTATTGACCAGGCTTTCGTCCAGGCTCTCTTTGCGTCGGCCAAGACCAATTCCGGATCTTCTTCCGGGAGCGGCTTTACTTCAAAGCTGATTATGGGCGCTTTCGCGCTCGGTTTTTTGTTAAGGTAACCGTTTTTGAAAAGGTTTCTGACAAAATCCGCGAGATCTTCAACGGTGTTTTCCGCGCCGGGGAAACTGAACCTCGGATGATTATCCCCGTAGGCCGGAGTATTTGTGTCTTTTACATAGCAGTTGCCGACATGCACGTGAGTAAGCACTTTCTTCACGGTGCTCAAAGCAAAAGAGTTCTTCTCTTTAAGCAAGGGCAGGTGCGAAAGGTCAAGAGTCAAACCGAATGAAGGGAAATCTTTCTTTACTTCAGCAGCAATCTCTGAGGAGAACTTTGAACCGCCGACAAAACACTTCTTGTCCACCGTTTCATCAAAGGTTTCAAGGGTCAGCGCCACGCCTTTGGATTTCGCGTAGGCGCAAAGCTCGCGCAGCGACGCGAGTAAAGCGGCTTTCGCGGCAACTTTCTTGTCTTCCGCGGGCATCGGCCCTGAAAGAATTGCAGTTTTCTCGGCCTTAAAGAACGCCGCGTCGTCTATTGATTTCTTGACATCATCAACGGCCTTCTTTCTCTCTTCTTCAACGGTCGCGTTAATGTTCAGCTTTCCGCCGAGAAGCGGCGGTTGGCCGGCTAGGACAACCCTGATACCTGAGGAATCAAGAACCTTCTTCATCTGGTCTTTCAGCACCGGGTCTGCAACCCTTACTATCTCAATCGCGTTCCAGAAACTGTCCTTGCAGATGATGCGCGCGGTGTCAACAACCGTGCCGTAGTTCTTTACATACGCCGGAAAAGCCATCCCGTGGATGATTCCGACGCTCACATGTCCATGCCATAATTCCTTCATAAATCCTCCTTGAAATTCAAATCACAAATCTCAAGCACCAAATCACAAATAAAAATAAAGCATCAAAACTGCTTCAATTTTTTAGGTATGAAGTTCTTATCCAGCCTCGCGTATTCCTGAAGCGGGCCGCCGATAAGAGGAAGCACGTAGTCAATAAACTTTTCGGTGACGCCCATGCCGTCCGCCGCAATAAACTCCGCCGGAATTTTTCTTTCTTTATTGGCTATATTGGAAAGTTCAGTAACTCCCGTCACGCACTTGTAGGGCTTGTTGGATTCGCGGATAAGAGTCACCATCAGGCCGCTCTTGCCGTTTACCGCGTGCTCAACGGCCTTCGCGCCTGACTGATAGGCCTCTTCGACATCCAGCTTTGACTGCATCATGCCCGATACCCTTTGAATTGTTCCGGGCTTGTCGCATCTTGCCTTAAGCTTCAATCCCTCTGCTATCATGCTCACGAGAGACTCGCCCACGCCGCCAAGCTGTTTGTGCCCGAACTTGTCGGTATCGATGGACCTCTTGGAAGAAGTCAGGTATTCGCCTTTCTCGTCCTTCAGGCCTTCGCAGCAGGTGACAACAACATATCCGAGTTTTTTGTAAACTTTGTCAACCGCGGCAAGGAATTTGTCCTGATTGAAGGGGACTTCCGGGAGCAGAATTATATGGGGAGCGTCGTTCTCTTTCTGTTTCGCAAGGACGGTCGAGGCCGTAATCCAGCCCGCGTTCCTTCCCATCGTTTCTATTATCTTGATAGTGTCGCTGGTATAAATTGCTTCGGTGTCAAGGCCGGCATCTCTAACCGACTGAGCGAGCCATCTTGAAACAGAACCGTAGCCGGGACAGTGATCAGTTACGGGCAGATCGTTATCTACCGTCTTGGGCAGGCCCATGACCAGCATCTCGTAGTTAAGTTTCTTTGATATTTCGTACATTTTGTTCGCCGTATCCATTGAATCATTTCCGCCGGCGATAAAGAAGTACCTGATATTGTGCGCTTCAAGCACCTTGAGAATCTTGCTGTAGTCTTCTTCCTTGAGTTTCTGCCTGCTGGAACCGAGCAGAGACGAAGGAGTCTGTTTAAGGAGTTCTATGGTCCTCTTGCTTTCCTTGTTGAGGTCTATCATGTTTTCATTAAGAACGCCGAGTATGCCGTTTATGGAACCGTACATGCCGGTTATCTGAGGGTGTTTAGCGGCTTCCTGGATGGCGCCGCAGATGCTGCTGTTGATTACCGCCGTCGGGCCTCCCGACTGGGCGAATACCGCGTTTCCTTTAAGTACCATATCTTTCTCCCTGAATTATGATGTAATTGTTTTTGAGAGCAAAAAAAAGCAGGGGCTTTCGCCCCTGCCGTTTACTTGATGTACTTGGTCAAAGCGTCCAGATTCATATCCCTGTTCTTCATGATGAAGTCCACCGCCTGTTCCTTGGTAAAGCCGTTGTGCACGACTTTATTAACCGCAAGCGCCGCGGCAAGAGGATCGTCATTGCCCGGGAAGAGAATATTTCTGCCGACCAGCGCGCCCCTGATGGTTGCGCCGGCTTTCATGCCGTCCGCGAACTCGCCGATAGTTCCTGTCGGGTCGCCTTTCGCTTCGCCTCCGAGCATGAGCATCGGAAGAGTGGTCGCTTTCGCTATCTTTTCATAGTTGTCCGCGGTGGGTATTTTCAGCCAGAGGTTCCTGGAAGAATCTCCCATCGCCGAAGCAACGCCTATAATCTTTATCATTTCGGCCAGTGATTTCTGGACCTTGTAGCCCTCGCTGGTTACATAGAGCGGTTCCAGAAAGCAGGGTATCTCGTATTTATTGAGCTGGCTGATAATATCGGAACAATACAGGAGAGTTTTAGCGGAATCTTTGTTCGTGGGATCAAGCCTCAACATGATCTTCGCGCCGTCAAGCCTGAGCGCGCGGAGGGAATCAACCGAGAAGCAGGTAAAGGTGTCATCCATCTCGAACGCCGTGCCGGCAAGGCCGCCGCGGTTCATGGAGCCGAGCATTACCTTGTCATCAAGGAAGGAAGCCCCGCCTTTCTG
>CAIWWK010000293.1 GCA_903916325.1 Candidatus Firestoneibacteriota bacterium | reverse complement strand
GTTTAAGAAACAGGTATTTTCCGTCCTGCCTCCCGGGGCGAAACTTATCGAGAGCCAAAACAAGGTGCTCGTACAGCTTCCTTCAGTGAGCCTGGGCAGCAACCCCGGCGCGCAGTTCTTCGGGAGAAACGAGAACATTGATTTCGGGGATAAATACAAGACGGTTCACCCTGTCTTCTACGCGCACACGACGGGAGAGATACAGTGCCCGCAGGTTATTCCGGCTAATTTAAGGTATTCGGCAATAGTCGGGGATACCATGGCTTTTACGGACGGAACAACGACATTCTTCGGGAAAACCGGAGGCTATATCACGAGCAAAGGCAAGCCAATCCAGGGTTTTGAAAAGCTCGTTCTGAAAGAGATCAATTCTGTCGATCATACTGTGACTATTCAGAACCAGGGCATAAATAAAGGTGATTACCCTGACTGCCCGGATTCCGCGCAATTTAAGACCAGGTAAATAAACAGAGAAATCTGTAAAAAAACAAACAAGAGAGGAGGTGACTTTAAGACGGGATTCTGATAAACTATCTAAAGCCTTTAATGTCCTCGAGGAGGTTTAGCAGTTATGAAAAAAGTATTAATAGCATTGGCCGCACTTCTTTTGTGCGGGGTTGTATCGGCGCAGAATGTGTATGTAGAGCCGCCGTTGGAGTTCAACGACACGCCCGTAAGGACGGTCCTGGACACCATATTTATGAAGGCCGGTAATGTGCCGTATTCTATAGAAATAACGAATCCTGCGGAAGTTCCTCCGGTCACCTTAAAGCTGACTGACAGACAGGAACTTGAAGCCCTGCTCAAACTGGTGCTGGATACCAGGAATCTTGAGTTTAAGAAGGACGCGGGCGGAGTGTACCACATCTCGAAGGTAGGGGCGACAGCAAAACCTGTGCAGGTGTCGAAGGTTACGAAACTCTTCGCTCTGACGTACGCGACTGCCGGAGAAATAGTAAGGCAGGTAAAAGGTGTGCTGACGAAGGAGGGAGGAATCTCCGTAGACGTAGGCACGAACGCGCTGATTATCAGCGACGATCCGGCGGTTTTTGAAGGAGTTGAGAACCTGCTGAAGGAACTTGACAACCCGGAAAGGAAAGCGAAACTGATATCTATCAAGACCAGGCTGCTCGAAGTGACAAATAACACGGATACCGTAATGGCGATAGACGCGCAGTACACGAAGAATGCGAGCATGTCTGTGCTTGGCGGAACAATCGCAAGCCCGTTCAATCTTGGAACGAGGTTCAATGTGTCGGATCCGACGACCGGCTATGCCACCAAGGGAGCAGGTTTCTATATAGGGCCGATAACGTGGACGGCGGGAGTAGACCAAATAGTTTCCGGCTTGTTCGCGAGCGCGAACGCGTCAAAGGTAGAAATGACGGCGGACCCGGATGTTGTTGTGGAAGACGGGACTGAAGCAAGGATACAGATAGGCAGCAAGGAACCGATACTTTCGGCGTCTGCAACGTCGGCAGGAACAACAATCACGTATACTTACCAGGACGTAAACATAGTGCTGACGGTAACGCCCCAGTCGCAGAGGGACGGGACAATCAGCATACAGATTAATCCTGTTGTGAACCAGATCTCCGGGTACGTAAGCTCGACGGTGCAGGGAACGACGGCGACAGTGCCGAGGATAGACAACAGGGAAGTAAGGACGAAGCTGTTCGTGGCGAACGGCGGAACGATAAGGCTCGGAGGGATGCTGAAGGACAGAACAACGACCTCAGAGTTGAAGATACCGATCCTTGGAGATATACCGTTAATCGGACTTTTGTTTAAGAAGACAGAGCCGATAATGGACAAGGTAGATCTGCAGATGCTAGTGTCTCCGCATATAGTTGATTACGTGCCGCCGAGGTGTAAAGAAACGCCCTGGATAAGCGCGCTGGAAGCAACGATTGTAGGGGATATGGACGTGAAAGTGGATTGGAGCAAGGATCTGCCGTTTGGAGCGAATAACATATTCTCGTATAACGTGTACAGGGATACAAACCCGATTACGAGCCTTGACGAGAGGAAACCGTTCGCGTCTGGAGTTTCGGGCGAGTCGACGAACTGGGTGGATACAAGCAAAAAGAGACGGAATGCAACATATTACTATGTAGTGACGGCGATAAACCCGTCAGGCATGGAACAGTCCATCTCTGCCGATCCAAAGTTTAACGCCCAGGTCACGATGAATTCAAAGTTACCTTGAACCTAAAAATCCCGGACGGCCTGAACGGCCGTCCGGGAAAAAGGCGGTTTGCATGAAAAGAAAGATAACAATACTTATATTCTCCATGATCGCCGGCCTGCTTAACGCAGGAAATTACGATTCTTATCTTGGCAATTACGGAATTGAAAATGTTGACCCCAGGGCGCATGACAATGGGTATTATCTTTCAATAGACGTTGACCGCACGGGAAGTCCTAAGATCGCTTACTACGACGCCACCGAAGGCAGCCTGAAGTACGCGGAGAAGGCCGGTTCGGCAATGCCATCAGGTATGGCCGGAGCAGAACTGCAGGGTGCATGGCTAATAAGGACTGTAGACAAGAGCAAAACCGGAAAGTTTTGTTCGCTGAAACTTGACCGGAACGGTTTTCCAAATATAAGTTATTACGACAGTATCAACCGGGCCCTAAAATTCGCGAGATTTGACGGGTCAAAATGGAAACTAACTCTTGTGGACAGCGGCAATGTCGGAACCTACAGTTCTCTTGGGCTTGACAAGAACGGAAACCCGCATGTCGCATACTATGACGCCAAGCAGGGCCTTCTGAAATACGCGGTCTATGACGGAGCAAAATGGGATATTAGCGAGGTTGATTACGCGCGTTCCGGCAACAGCGGCAAGTTCGCAAGTCTCGCTCTTGGCAGCGACGACAGACCTTACGTTTCCTATTATGATGAATCTAACGGGTGCCTGAAATTCGCTTCCTGTAAAGGGGGCGACTGGGCAGTTGAAACCGTGGATAAGATGAAAGAATCGCGTACCGGCCAGTTCACCAGCATCGCCGTAGGGCCTTCAGAGTCAATTCACATATCATACTATGATCCGGGACGGGCGGTGCTCTGTTACGCGGTAAAGAAAGCGTTCAACTGGGAACTCAAGACCATAGATGACGAAACAGGCACCGGCATGTACTCCCATATCGCTGTCGATTCAAAAGGGACTCCGCGAATAATCTATTTCAGTTCAATAAAGAAGACCGTTAATATGGCTGCGCTAGTCGGGCTTAACTGGTCAAGGGTGGTGTTGGACTCGGGCGGTGTTGGAGCGTATTGTACCTTTTGTCTGGATCAGCATGATGGGTGGCACGCCGCTTACAGAGACATTACCAATTCCAGCCCGAAATACGCTACTTCAAATTCAACTCCCTCATCGGAACAGTGGCCTTTTCAGAGAATAATGCACTGCGTAAGATAGCCTGGCAGGAATGTGAATTTGCTGTTTTTGAAGAAAAACACGTGTTTTCTAAACCTGCCCTTTCTTTTCTGATTTTTGTCTTCCCGCTTGTTTTCATGCTGACTTTCCCCTTATGCACGGAAAAAGTTTCATGCTTTAATTTGTGAAGATGGCAGGGACAGGCCTGGCCGTTAAAAACGAATAGAATTTGCAGCAATATCCCTGCTTGTCTTCGTTGCGTACCCAGTATTCAATTATCCCGGTCCTGGAAAATTCGG
>CAIWWK010000292.1 GCA_903916325.1 Candidatus Firestoneibacteriota bacterium | reverse complement strand
TTTCTCCCGGGTAAATGGATCTTGCCGGCAAAACAGAGCCGGAACAAGCCTTCCCTCGGGATGACTTTTACTTACAGGTTAATCTCAACGTCAATGCCGGCCGGAAGGTCGAGCTTTGACAGCATATCCACGGTTTTCGGTGACGGCTCCATTATATCCAGGAGGCGTTTATGAATCCTTATTTCAAACTGCTCCCTGGATTTTTTGTCGACGTGAGGCGACCTGAGCACGGTGAACCTGCTTATTTTTGTAGGCAGGGGTATGGGTCCTATGACCCTTGCACCGGTCCTCTTGGCCACATTCACAACTTCGACAACCGACTTGTCGAGAAGCCTGTGGTCGTACGATTTCATTTTTATTCTGATCTTCTGCTTGTTGTCCATTTTATCCCTTCGACCCTATTCTAAGATTTCCGTAACAACGCCCGCGCCGACGGTGTGACCGCCTTCGCGTATTGCAAACCTTAATTCCTTCTCCATCGCTACCGGCGCGATTAACTCTATCTCCATCATTACGTTGTCGCCCGGCATTACCATTTCAACTCCCGCAGGCAGCTTCATCGTTCCCGTTACGTCCGTAGTCCTTAAATAAAACTGCGGCCTGTAGTTATTGAAAAACGGCGTGTGCCTTCCGCCTTCTTCTTTCGTCAGCACGTACACCTGTCCTTTGAATTTCTTGTGCGGCGTGATCGAGCCCGGCTTTGCAAGCACCTGCCCTCTCTCTATCTGGTCCTTTTCAACGCCCCTAAGTAATGCTCCGATGTTGTCTCCTGCCTGACCTTCTTCAAGCAGCTTCCTAAACATTTCAACCCCGGTTACTACCGATTTCTTCGTTTCCCCAAAGCCGATTATCTCGACTTCATCGTTTACATGTATTCTTCCCCTCTCAATCCTTCCCGTCGCCACTGTTCCGCGTCCCGTGATGGAAAAAACATCTTCAACGGCCATAAGGAAAGGCTTATCTGTCTCCCTTTTCGGATCCGGAATGAAAGTATCAAGAGCGTTGACAAGATCCATAATCTTCCCGCCCCACTCGCCGTTCGGGTCCTGCATTGCTTTCAACGCCGAGCCCCTGATTATCGGAGTTTTCTCGCCGTCAAATTTATACTTTGTCAAGAGGTCTCTCACTTCTGCCTCTACCAGATCAACAAGCTCTTTATCTTCCACAAGGTCTACTTTGTTAAGGAATACTACTATGTACGGCACTCCGACCTGATACGCAAGGAGGATATGCTCCCTCGTCTGCGGCATTGGTCCGTCAACTGCCGACACCACCAGTATTGCGCCGTCCATCTGCGCTGCTCCGGTTATCATGTTCTTAATGTAGTCCGCGTGCCCCGGGCAGTCTACATGCGCATAATGTCTTTTCTCGGAAGAATATTCCACGTGTGAGGTCGAGATTGTCAGAATCTTGCTGGCATCCCTTCTGCCCTGCGATTCCGACGCCTTCGCCACTTCGTCGTACGACACCTTCGTCGCCAATCCCTTCGCGGCCATTACCGTCGTCAGCGCCGATGTCAACGTCGTCTTTCCATGGTCAACATGCCCGATCGTTCCTACGTTTACGTGCGGCTTTGTCCTTTCAAATTTCGCCTTTGCCATGACACACC
>CAIWWK010000291.1 GCA_903916325.1 Candidatus Firestoneibacteriota bacterium | reverse complement strand
CGCAGGCGGGAGCCCGGCATTTCGCTTCCTTTCGAACGGATACAGATCAACCAAACACTTGAAGCTTTTATTTCCGGCAATCCCGGCAGAAACTTCTACAGCCTAGGCATCCAGGGGAGTAAGGCCGGCACGGCTTATCCTCTGTACAACAGGCTCCTGGTCTCGGAAGCAAGACGGGCTCCGCCCGATACCGGCGTTTTCAAAGAGATAGAAAGTCTCCGGCGCGAGGCAACTGTTTTTTCCTACAGCACAGATGCGGACAGACCGGCAGATTTCAGGGAGGAACTTATTATGTTCTGCGCCCGCACCCAGCTGGAAACCGGTTACTTTTTTTACTCAAACGGAAGACTGAAAGATGCGATACCTTTCTACGAAACCTCGCTAAAGATGGCGCCGCGCCTGCCTGATGCCAACAAGCATCTTGGAAAACTTTATTTTGACCTGAAAGACTCTGCAAGAAGCAGGGAATACTTCGCGAGATACCTCTCGTATGATGTTTCCAATGACCCCGACAGTAATATACTGCGCGATTTTGTCAACTCAAAGTAAAATGCCGCCACCCTTCAGGTTGCGGCATCTTAGAGAACGAAGAGATTTTCAAAAACTACTTTTTAATAGTCACTTTCTCCATTACAACTTTGTTCTTTGGCCTGTCGCCCGGAATTGTCTCCAGTTTCGAAATCTTGAGCACCAAATCCATTCCCTGAATGACCTTTCCGAAAACAGCGTGCTTATTATCAAGCCAGGGAGTCGGAACAACTGTTATAAAGAATTGGCTGCCGTTGGTGTTTGGCCCCGCGTTTGCCATTGAAAGCATCCCTGGTTCGCTGTGATTCAGGGAGGGATGAAATTCATCTTCAAAAGTGTAACCGGGCCCGCCGGTTCCCGTGCCCGTCGGGTCTCCGCCCTGGAGCATGAAATCTTCGATGACCCTGTGAAAGATCACGCCGTCATAGAAACCTTTCTCTGCGAGCTTGATAAAGTTCTCCGTGGTCTTCGGCGCTTTGACCGTGAAAAGTTCAATTTCAATCTCTCCCAAGTTGGTTTTTATCAAAGCGGTGGTTTTATTCATTTTTCTCCTCTGGCAAATGATTAACAAACTATGTCTTCTCACATTAAAGACGGCAGTTCAACAAGAATATTATTCCCTGGTGAATATTATGTCCAGGTCAGTTTTTTCGATAACTTTCAAACAGCAGGAAATATCGCCCGGATTGCTGTTTTTTGTTTCGTTACGATAGCTGACCAGGAGCTTTCCTTTCGCAGGCTGAGCCGCGACAATGTTCACATGTCCCGGACCGCAAACTCCTATTATCATTCGTGTCGAGAAATCCACATACGGCATTTCCTTGCCTGGAAACACCAAGGCATAGAAGTCATTCCATCCATCCACAGATCTTATAATAAAACTCTTTTTTGGGCGGAAGGCGCGTAAAACTTCAATTTCTCCAACATAAGCAGCCATGTAGATTTGATCCTGCAAAACCATGTCAGACCGTGCATTCAATCCGGCGGCGGCTTTATCCGGTAAATTACTTTCGAAAGACTCTGTCCGTCCGCCGCCGAACTCATCAGTATGCGCTTGCGGGCTTGGCACCTGCTCGGCCGCGCTTTTCTTGGCTATATCCCACGGAAAAGATATCTCATTCGACGCGGGAATTGTCTTTTGCGGCGCGGGTTTTGCTAAATTAAGTTTGATGAGAAACAAGATGAGCACGGCGGCGGCAAGCCCTGCTCCCCATTTCAGAAAGGGCCGTGACAGGTCCCAAAATGTCTCCCGCTTCTTGATTTCTTCTCTGACTTCGGAAAGAAGCCTCGTTGAAGCCTGGTATCTTGGAATATTCCGCAGAAGATCAATAACATTATTAAGGCGTTTGAGTTCTTTCCCGCAGTTTTCGCAGGATGCCAAGTGTTCTTCAACACGCGGGGTTTCTTCCGCTGAGAGCTCTCCGTCGATATACCCTGACAGAAACCCGTTTATGTCAGCGCATTTTTCAGGCATCTATAACTCCACCAAGACTATCCTTTAAGGCAGATCTTGCCCTGCTCAGCCTCAACTTCACCGTATCATTTTCTATTCCTAGTATCTCCGCTATCTGTCCGCAAGACAAACCTTCAATATCACGCAGCAGAACCACCTCCTTGCATTCCTCAGGCAGCGCCATAATGGCGGCCTGCACGGAGAGTTCCATTTCCTTTTTTCCAAACAGCCGGTGCGGCATATCGCGAAACCTTAAGTTCTGCGCCCCTTCAAACTCAACACCGGTTATTTTTTTCAATGACTCCCTGAGCTTGAGCCTGTCCTTGCAACTATTTAGCGTATTCCTGTAGATCCAGGAGGAAAGATTGCTCTCAGGCCTGAAACTTCTTATATTCCTGTTGGCGGAGAGGAAGACTTCCCGGGCAAGGTCATTCGCTTCCTGCCAGTCTCCGAGAAACCTGTAGGCTGTGTTAAAAACTCTGTCCTTGAAACCAAGGACAAGTTCGTTGAAAGCGCTCTTGCGCCCGGCGCGAAGGTGTCTTATGAAACGAGGATTGTCAGCAGACAAGTTTACTCCTTTGTACGGGCAAGAACGCATCTTTTAGCCATTATCGCCCGTTTCGTTCTATGGTGCTATATTTTATCCTTGAACGTCCTGCTTTTCAAGAAGTTCCTTGTCTTTTTGGCGCTTTTACGCTAAAATCCTGGAGTGCAAAAACTCATCGAGTTAACCAAATCCGAAAGATGCAAAGACTGCAAAGTCTGCTGCAGATTCCCGGAACAATCTCCAAACCTTAAACCCAAAGGCTTAAACCTCAGAAAGACCGGAGATAACTTTACCTGCGAAGCCTATGATTCTGAAGCCTGCAGGTGCGCGGCTTATGCAAAGAGGCCGTTTGACTGCGAGATTTACCCTTTTGCCGTAGCAAAGAGCGAAGACGGGGCATGCACGCTCCTGGCTCTTGACTCTCTCTGCCCCAACTATGAAGAAATTCTGAACAGGCTAAAAGAAACAGATCTTTCCCGGTTAAAATACCCTGAAGGAGCGGAAATCGCCTGGGAAGAAACGTTTATCCCTCTGCGCGTACTGAAAAACAGCGGGAATGGAGGAAGCACACTTAACACGCTTTCCCCTGAAGCCGGTTTTTTCTTCAAGAACTATTTTTTTAACACCGGCAGGCTCTCGGCTCTCGGATTTCCGTATCACATGATCTGGAACCACACCACATCATATTTCTGGAAAATAATCAACGGTTCCTTCTGCCTCTTTTCAAAGACCGGGAAAGATTACAGCCTTCCGCTACCCCCGCTCCCTTATTCCAAAAAAACCTGTGATGAATGCGCTATCCTGCTTGCCGGACTTAACAACAGCAGTTTCTCGGCCTTTAACGCTTCCGAAGAAACCGCCAAACAAGCCGAAAAAGACGGTTTTAACGCTCGCAGGACTTCCGAGGAATTCCTTTATAAAAGAAGCTCTCTCGCGGACCTCAAAGGGGATAATTATAAAGCAGCCAGGTGGCTTTGCAATGTCTTCGAGAAAAACAGCGAGATTTCTTTTAAGGAATACGGCTCTTCCGATATTGCTGCTTGCGCGGAAATGCTAAACACCTGGTACAACCATAAAGTCGAAAAGACAAAATATGATAATGACCTCCGCCTTCTCGGGCACTCCCTAAACACCAACAGGGCAGCGCTTTCGATACCGGAAAAGTTAGGTTTGACCGGACGCGTTTTGAGATCCGGCTCCACTGTTGCCGCCTACACTTTCGGTTCAGCCATTTCCGAAGACACTTTTTGCGTCTATTTTGAGATAACAAACCCTTCCTTTAAAGGCGCGGGCCAGTTCATTTTCAGGGAACTCTGCAGGGAGCTCATTGCCTGCAAATACATAAACACAATGGGGCACGACGGGATAGAGGGGCTGAAAACGGCGAAGGAACTATATAAGCCGGCGGAAAAGCTGGGGGTTTATACAATAACTATAAAATAAAAGTTTATAAGGTTTATAAAGTTTGTAAGGTTCGTAAGGTTAATAAGTTTAATATAAAGCATAAAATGCCAGAACTCACGCAATAACTAGAACAGGAACTTAGTAAGGTTCTTAAGGTTTGTAAAGTAAAGTCTAAAACATAACAGCCCTTTTCCTGACAGAGTCAGGTTGATATTATGACTAGGACTTTGTTCCTGCCCTTACCTTATAAACCTTATTAACTTTACAAACTTTATAAACTTTTAAAAGATAAGAAAACGGGGTTCCGGACAAGCCGCAACCCCTTTTCCTTTCACGTAACCTGCGTTAAGCAGGCATATCCTATTTCTTTTTCTTTTTTGCAGTTTTCTTCGCCTTCTTTGCAATTTTCTTAGCCACAAGTACCTCCTCTGCCGGTCACTCCTGCGGAGGTGATTATTTCCGCATAAACCGGCACTAACCTCTTATTTCAGCCTTTCGGCCTTCAAATAAAACAAACTATTATTCCGGTAAATAAGTGTGGTTTGAGGCCGGCGTGAAACTTGAATAGGTCTAAGATTTGTTCTCACACATACATAATAGAACATATTTACCCAACTGACAAGTGTTAATTTGAATTTTTAATTATTTACGTCTTTGAGAACATTCGGAATTCCGGAAAGGGGATGCTCTTTATGTCTGCCGAGATAAACTGCCGCGGCCTGAAGGCCGATGGTATTTTGTTTCGGTATGTAATGATTATTCGTGCCAAAGAAAAAAAGGGCGCCATAATGGCGCCCTGAATATTTAATCCGACTGCTGTTCCCCGTTTCTAAAGAGGAAGCTGATACAACCTGTATTTTTTATAAAGCACCGAACCGAGTTCCGCGTCGAATTCATTTACCATCCTGTTATCCTCAAGGTTCCAGGAAAGTTCACACCAGTCATATCTTTCTATACCGTTCTTCGCGCTCTCGTAAAATATCTCGGCAATGAGCCCTGTCTGCCTGTATTCTTTCAAACAACCGCCGATAAGAGCCCTGCAGCCTTTTATTTTCGGCTTGTACCACATGAATTTCATCAGGCCGAGGAGGCCGAGCCCCATCATCCCGTCGCAGCCGCTCACATGTTTAAGGACTTCGTTGAGGTTGGGGAGCGTAATCGCAATACCTGCCGGTTTATTACCGTCTTTTGTCTCTGCGATTACAATAAGCTTTGGGTCAAAGAACTGCTGCATGCCTTCGGCAGCCAGATCCATCTCTTTCTTGGTCATCGGGACCGCGCCCCAGTTATTCTCCCAGGCTTTATTGTAGACATCCTTGATTATCGCTACATCCCGTTCCATATTTTTAGTATCCAGCGTCCTGATGTTGAACAGTGACGACCTCTTTATCCTCTTCATCATTTTTTCAATGCGCTCCGGGATACCCGTTAAAGAGCATTTGTGGTAAGCGTATAGATCTTTAACTTTCTTCATCCCGGATGCTTCCGCCTGTTTCAGGTAATACCTGGGATTATAGGGCATCATCACCGCAGGTTCCATGTCAAAGCCTTCCAGCAGCCAGCCGTATTCGTCGTTGACGCTCGGAGATGCGGGTCCGCGCATGTATACGCAGTTTTTGGCTTTAAGCCAGCGCGCTGCTGTTTCCAGAAGCTTCTTTGAAACCTCCACATCGTCAATGCACTCATAAAAGCCGAAGAAACCTGCCTTTTCATTGTGTTCTTTGTCGTGATTGTCGTCGCGGATTGCCGCAACCCTGCCGGCAGGTTTGCCGTCCTTATAGGCAATATAGAGTTCCCGCTCGGCGTGTTCCCAGAAGGGATACTTGCCCGGCGTCAGCATCTTTCGGTACTCTGACTTCAGATTTGGGATCCAGTACTTGTTGCCCTTGTAGATTTGCCAGGCAAGATCAACAAATTCATTAAGTTCCTGCTCGCTCTTTACAACTTTGATTTCTACCGGCATTTTTTCCTCCAAGAGTTAAACATTTAATTAAATGTATCATTTCCCCGGCTTCCTTTCAAAGCTTATTTAAATCTTTCCGGATATTTAAACGTTAACGTCCCTGCTTTCGCTCTGCTTGAGCGGAAGGGTTACAGTAAAGACGCTGCCTGTTCCGACTTCACTCTCCACATAAATTCTGCCGTGATGTTTTTTGACTATCTCGTAGCAAATCGACAAGCCAAGGCCTGTTCCCTTGCCGGCGTCTTTTGTGGTAAAAAACGGCTCGAATATCCTGCTGAGCTCGGATTTATTTATTCCGCTGCCATTGTCTGCAACTTCGAGGATTAAAGACCCCTCTTTGTTTTTTGCGGAAACGGAAAGAATCCCCCCGGGGAGCATGGCATCAATCCCGTTATTGCAGAGGTTGATGATGACCTGCTCTATCTGGTTTAAGTTTGCCTCAAGACTGCCGACGCCATCGGCAATTTCAGTTTTGATTTTAATATCCTTAACCTTTGCCCGGACCGAAACAAGAGACATCGCGCTTTCCAACATTTTCCTGAAATCCACCGCCTCTAACCTGGTCGTCGCGGATCTGGAAAAAGTCAGGAGGTCATTGACCAGTCTTTTGCACCTTAGGGCTTCGGTTTCAATCGCTTTGACGGGAGCGTAAAAGTCCTCGCCGGGTTTTATTTTACCGGCGAGGATTTGAGAATACCCGAGTATTACGGTCATGGGATTGTTTATTTCGTGCGCAATGCCTCCCGCAAGTTTGCCGACCGCCGCCATCTTCTCGGTCTGTAGCAGCTGCGCCTGCGCGTTCCTCAAGTCCTCAAGGGCTTCCATAAGTTCCGCGCTCTTTCTCTCAAGATCATCCGTTACATTGAGTGAGGCAATCTGGGTTTTTTCAAGATCGGTGTAAGCTTTCTCAAGTTCACCCGCCTTTTTTGCTTCTTTGCTCTCCAGCTCGAGTCTTTGTCTGATATCCTTCAAAAGAACCACAATACCGATCGCGTTTCCCCTGCTATCACTGAGCACAGACAGAGAGAACTCTACATGTATGTTCAACCCTGTTTTATCGCGCAGGACAGCCAGCTCATCATTTATGCCCTGTTTCCTGCTCAAAAGTGATTCTATAAAAGCCGTGTTGAATATACCTTTCCCCGCGCAGAGCGAGTTAAAATCCCGCCCGGTTAGTTCCTGAACTGAATACTTGAGCAATTTCTCAGCGGCTTTGTTGGCAATGGCAATAGTCCAGTTTGTGTTCACGAACAACAGCGCGTCGCTCATAACACCGAGTATCTCATTGGAAATGGATTCGGGAGTCAGCACAAAAAGCCTGTACCGGACCACCACATACCATAAAGCAAGCAAGGCAAAAATGAGACATAAGGGTATGACATCCGGAAAAACGGCTACGCCGAAATGAGGCAGGCCGGCAACTACCGTTACAAAAAGCAGCAGAGAAATAAGCGCTCCGGAGGAAATTATATAGAGCTGTCTCTTATGCAGCCGGTCGACGACCATAGCCGCCCTGGAATAGCCCATAATCACACAACTGGCCCCTACAAGAAACGCGTACGAATAAAACCCGACTCTCCACCAATCGGAGTAGGATACCAGCTCCGCGTAGCCGAAGCGAGTCAGCACAAAGGCCGAAACCTTGGGATAATTTTCAAAATATTGGAAGGAAAAAACAATTAACGGTATAACAAGCAGGAGCGGCAAAAGAACATTCTTAAAAGCCTTAATATTTGCCGTGAGCGCGAGGAAAAAATAAAACAGAATGAGCGGGAAAGGGATCCAGCCAATCGACGAGAGCCTGACCCAGAACACCGCCTCGGCCGTACCGGACGCTGAGTACACAAAACTATAACAAAAGTTCCAGAACCCGATGGAGGCGCAAAGCAGGAGGAATAGTACATTTATCCTGGACTTACTGTCTTGTATGAAGACATAGAAGCCCATGTAGAGCGCCATAGAACACGAAAGCAGGGCAATTATTGACAGGAATCTCATCAGCTCACCGTATATCTTTTTGTCTTGTCGAATCTCTTAAAAAGCTCATTTGCTTCTGCTTTTAGCCTGTTATACTCCAGGTCTCTTCCCTCAGTCATCTTCATGAATCTCTCAAAGCGCTCGTTTTGCGCCGTTATCTCTTCAAAGCTCTTTTTGATCCGCTCTGTTTCAATACTTTCAGTGCGATGAACCTCGGACAACCGGCTGTCATCCCTGCCGATAATTATCTTTCCGATAATAGAACCACGCTTGTCTTTCACGGGTATTACGACTCCGGACGCGGGCACAAGCGCTCCAAAGACATTCTTATATTCACAATTATACGTAAAGGATTCTCTGTTTTCCAGAATTTTCTCGACTGCACCCTTGTCATTCGGGCAGAACACTTCGGCGATAGTCCTTCCGGACTGCAGCGGTTCTTCCAGGCCAAGCAGCCGCCTGGCCGCCCTGTTGGTTTCTACTATTTTTCCCGACAAATTGACAGCCAGAATAAAGTCTCCCATGGAATTGACGATTGACCCGGCATCAATAACACGGAAGACACTGACAACGCGGTTTTTTGAAACAATGCACAACAGGCTGAAAAACCAGACTGCCTGTACCAGGAATATAATATGCGCCATATTCCCGAGGCGGGTAATAAAGAGCAAGGAAGCCGTTACCGTTAAGAGCAGTGCGTAAAACAGCAGCAGGAACAGGAAACCTTCGGCCCTCTTTCTATCTCCGTTTGAACTTGCCTGTTGGCGCCAGGCAACGCACAGCGTAATTCCTGCAGCCATATACAGCAGGTAATAAAGCATATAACAATAACTTAGCGCCCTGTCGCCAAGCTGCACCTGCCAGAAAACCTGCCGCACATAGACACTGGTTGACGGGACAAAGAATAGCAGAGCGAAGCCGAAGATTATAGCGGTGAGGTACATAGACGCGGCAAGGCGCGTTTTTTTCAAAGAATCGAAGGGCGCAAGAAGGATTATAAGGCGCAGAAGCATTGCCGGGAAAAATATAAGCCCGACAAGCGCTAGCCGGTGCCAGAGATAAGCCTGGCGCGTAAAGACAGCCGAATAGAACAATGTCATGCAGAGAGTAGAAAAACCGGAAGCCATTCCCAAATGAAACAAAGCAGTATTTATGCGGTTCCTGCTGTCTAAGAGAAGAATTCTTGCTCCCAGCAGGAATGACGCTGCGCAGAATATATATGAAACAAGCGAAAGAATGTTCATGTAAGCTTGTCCCTCACCTTATACTTCTGTTTTTCTCCGGCAGCAAGGAGCATTTCATTGATTTCCTTCTTTATTCCTATCATTTTCAATTCACGCTCCACGACTTCTTCGTTTAACGCAGTCAGAAGATCTCTCTTCGCGGTAATATCCGAGAGGACAGCTGCAAGTTTAAAGCGATGTTCATCCTGCTTTGCTTTGTATTCCAGCTCGGCCCTAATATCCCTTATAATCCCTATCGCTCCCTTTGTGCCTCCCCAAAAACCCGGAATAATGTTTATTGAGAGCGTTACGGGAATTCTTAGCGCATGTTTGCTCAGCAAGGTCAACCTATAGCCTGCCTCATCCGGCGAGCGCTCACCTTTTCCGTCAAGGGAAAGATCCGGTTTTGGATCAGCGAAAAGATCGGAAAGCATCATGACGGACAGCGAGTCCCGGTCAAATCCCGTAAGCCCGCGCGCCTTTTCATTAGAGTAGATAATACAACCATCTTCTTTGACAGCGACCAGAGCGTCATTCATGTTTTCAAGAATTTCAACAGCAACATCATGGAAAGAAAGCACCGGCATGTTCCTGCTCAGGAAAACTATCCAGATAATCAGAGCACACGCAGCGGAAATGACCGGGAAAATGTTCGGGAAATTGCTGAATACCCTAAGAGGGAGATTGTTTATTATAAAAGCCGCTCCGATAACGCTGCAAAGCAAAAAAAGAATCAATTTCAGCTTCCAGCTTGAACCATATATCCTGTCGCTTAGCGCATCGTCGTTCATGTAAACTATCAAACCAGCGCCGAGATAGCACGCATAATAGAGAGTGTATACGGCTATAAATGGACTCCAATGGTCAATTACCTTCTGCCAGCCAAGCGGTGTCAGGACAAATGTTATTTGCCCGGGGACAATGCGGAGCAGCCAGGCGAAAAGGAGAACCGGAGGCAAAAAGAAGAGATAGCCTATCGGGCCTGTAAGGAAAACGCTTTGTTTGGAACGGTAAGCAAAATGCCTGAATCCTAAGGCCGGGAAGAATATAAAACCAACACTTCCCAGGAGAAACCAAAAATCTGCCGTTTGCACATCAGGAGCAGTATATCTGAAAGAAACGCAGAATGACCACCAGGCAAGACAGAAGGAAACCATCAGGAAAGAGTGTCCCCTTCCGGTGCGGGGAAAAACCAAGTAATAAGATATCCCAATATAGAGGAATATGAGGCCAGCCGTAACTGCCTGCAGCGGCATAATGAACATACTCTCCCCCCGGGAAAAAGCGCCTGTTAGTGTTTTTATGATAGCACTTATTTATATAATTTTCCCTGAAAAAATATTGAAGTTTGTCCGGTTTCCGTATAGAATACATTTCCAAAAGGGAGGGACAAATGCAGAGAAAAACTGAATGGACAACTGACCAGTTCGGGCATATCTACGGCGGAAAAAGACTCTATCACGGCAAGACTAAATTCCAGACCATGGAACTTTTCAAGAATGAAACTTTCGGAACACTGCTTTTCCTTGACGGGAAGATACAGATCTCGGAGCGTGACGAGAACAAATACCACCAGTACCTGGTTGACGCGCCTCTTTTAGCCCATAAGGAACCAGAAAGCATCTGTATCGTCGGGGGCGGCGACTGTTACGCCCTTGAAGAAGCGGTGAAATGGGATTCCTTAAAAAGGATACTCATGGTGGAAATTGACAAAGGCGTTGTGGATTTTTGCATTAAATATTACCCGGTAATACAGAAAGTTGTTAAGGATAAGAGGATTGAAATAGTTTACCAGGATGCCCGCGCATACCTAGAGAATACCGCGGAAAAATTCGATGTTATTGTAATAGATCTGACCGAACCGCACGGGCCGTCGAAGATGCTCTACACCAAAGAGTTTTACAAAGTTTGCGAGAAAAGGATCAACAAAGGCGGGATTCTTTCCATACACACCGATAATTTTGTACTTTTCCCGGAATCGTTCGCAACTATTTTCAAGACCGTAAAATCGGTCTTCAGCAATATCTTCACGGCAAGAGTCGATATGCCCTGTTTCGCGATGGGCTGGACTTACAGGATGGCCTCAAAGAGCCCTCTCTCATACGGAAGGATACTAAAGAACCTCAAGAAAATGGCAAAGAAGGGATTCATCTTCGAGCAGTTCACGCCGACAAGCTACCTGCTGGAACCAACCCCGGAAGAGAATCTTATCTACAAGAAATACGGAAGAGTCTCGACGGACAAGAAACCGTTCGATAAGTTTGAGAAATTGAAGAAGTATGTACTAGACAAGTAAAGTTTGTAAAGTTATAAGGTTTGTAAGGTAAAACCGAAAGCAAAAACCAAAACAAGAGCCTCCAGAACAGGGAGGCTCTTGTTATTAATAACACCTTATGAACCTTACAAACTTTATAAACCTTATAAACTTTAAAAAAGAAGGCCCCTTCCGAGGCCTTCTTTTTTTCTTCGCGCTACTCTCTTGGGATTTTAATTAATCTTCCAACCACACCTTCTGAACATAGAAACTAACCTTCTGATCAGCGTAGTTGTCGAAATTCCAGATATACACCTGGCTTATGTCAAGCGGGGACTTTCCGTCGTTGCAGACTTCTCCGACTAAATTTAGTGTAAACTCTTTCTTGCCTGCCGGTATCTCAAATTTGAAGTCTTTTCTGTTCTCGGACGTATTCGTCATTTTGGCGCCCTTGACGCAGAACCCCACATCCTTAATCACGCTGTCCGTTGGATTTACAATTATAAATTTAAGTTTCTTGAATCCTGACCATGAACCCTTTTTTGGCTTAAACATACCGAGCCAACCGGCCTTATTGAATTCAACTTTCATGCTGAATTCGCCTTCTTTCGCGACATTCTCTTCGGTCAGAGAAACATTGCACTCGTTAGAATCATCCGGCAGTTCGCCCTTATTTACGTTAAGAATCATGGTGCTTTTCGCCGCGGCGCCTGCCGCAAGGAACATCAAAATACCTGCTATTGCAGAAAAACAGAACTTTTTCATTATTTCCTCCTTTTTCAACATAATCAATTTTAATTATACATCCCGTTATTTTACTCTTCAAGCAGAATCTGCGCCCCTGCAAGAGCCGGCGTACTTGCAATACCGGCATTTCACGCTCTGTAGCCTCGGGAAATCCCCGTTCCTGACTGCCTTGCTGATTTCCTGCGCCTTCATCACCGCTTCTTCAATTAGACGTCCCGGGGCCTCAGTCTTTACCCTGACCAGCCTGCCTTCCGTAAGGTCAAAAACCGCGAGTTCCCGGGTCTTAAATATCGGGAACTCCTTTTCCAGCAGCGCCGCGTAAAGAGGCAGCTGCAGGCTTTCCAGCCGCGCCGTGAGTCCTGCTACGCTTCCCGCACTTTTTCCGGTTTTGTAATCTATTACAAGAAAATCTCTGCCGTCAATGTCAATACGGTCCGCGCGGCCTTTCACTTTCAGGACCCCGGGCACAAGTTCCCCGGAAAGCTTCTTCTCAACCGAATACACTTCCGGATACTCCGAAGCAAGTTTGAGCTCCGACTTCTCAATAGCGGCTGCGGCGGAGAGAGCTCTCTTCCTGATAAAATCTTTCCAAAACGCGCTCAGTCTTTCTTTCTTCAGGCTTTCACTTAACGCCGCTTCCAGCCGTTCCCTTACTCCTCCGGGTGATTTTACTCCGGGCTTTACCGCCGCCTGCATTGCGGCATGCATTATAATCCCGTATGAAGCGCCGTCCACCTCATAATCCGGTTCTTCAAAAGGTTTAAGCCGTAATATCCTCTCCAGGTAGAACGAGTAAGGGCATTTTATATACGCGTCAAATGCCGTTATATTTATGAACATATCGGGCCCAAAACCCTTCAACGCGGCTTCAGAAAGAATTATCCGGGCATTCAAAACATTCTTTACCGTGCCGCTTTGGGCAGGCTTTGCGGCGCTTACCGTCAGACCGCCGTTTTTCTCCGTGTTGAAACTTTGCAGGCCGTCAGGCAGAAAATTGCTCGGGAAAAGAAGCCTGTCGCTGTCCTGCGCCGGATAAGTCAGATGAATGCCGTCAAGAGGAGTTTCAAGCAGCCTGTGGAAATGGAAGCGCTGCAGCGCGATTCTCCTGTCAAAAGAGGTAAGTCCGAGTTCTTTCCTCAGCCTGTCCGGAATCACCATCTCCTGCTTCGGCCTGAGAGGGAATTCCCCGTCGTTTAAGCCTCCAAAGAAAACATGCCTGGCCTCAACTCCTCTGGTCTCAAGTATACCCAGGACTTTTACTCCCCGGTTCACGCCCCTCTCTCCGTACTTGGCTTTTGCCAGCATACTAAAGAACATCCTGCAGAGGTCTTTGAACCTGTGTTTTTCTCCGGCTCCGGAACCGCGGTATGACTTTATGGCCGAGAGCAGGTCAGAAAACGCGTTAAAGACTCCGTCAGCGTCAGGCTTATAGCCGGCAAGAACGAGCAGCCCGCTTACAAAAACTGCAAACTCCTCAAAACTCATCAATTCCGGCGGCTTCGAGCGGCTGATAAAATCTGAGACTTCACGGCAGACCGCCTTCAGTTCTTCTTCTTTTCCGAAGTAAAATCCTTCTCTGCCGCTTTCTCCGGAAAGCCTCTCTGCGAGTTCTTTCCATTCATCTTCACCCGCGACTATCCCAGCGTCCCTTGAGGCAAAAGGGAGCAAGGCCCTTGCCTGCGGCGAAAAAGCCGTAAAAAGCGGCGAAGTAAATGTCTCAACCAGCCTGCGCCTTGGATAACCTTCTAAAACACATTCCAACAGGTTTACCGGAGCTATAACTCTGGGAACTGCGGAAAGATCCTGCTCATAGGAAGTATTGAATTCTATACCGAGTCTTCCAAAGACTCTTTTCACATAGGGGAAATATCCATACATTGAGGGGTAAGTCACTATTATCTTATCCGGTTCCACGCCTTCTCCTGTAAGCTTTAGGATCTCCTCTCCCTGCCACCTTACTTCGTCTTCCCGCGACATTGCCTTGGCAACAAGAAGGCCTGAAGGAAATCTTTGGGCAGCCCCTGATTCCGGCTTTTCCTCGGCCGCTCCATGAAAGGACTTAATGAAACTGTAAAACTCGTTTTCCTCGCCGGCAAGCCCTTGGATTCCGTCATTTTCCCTGACAACCGCGTTCGTGCTTGCTGCGTTATTTACTATGCCCGAGAATAATTCTTTCTGCGCGGCCGGAAGGTCGTAGAATCCGTCAAAAACGACGTTTTGGTAAGGAAAGCCTTTCAGATTAATTCTTGCGGCTGCGAGGAGCGGCAGATCAGCCTTGTCGGCGGCCCCTGCCAGTGCCAGCTCTTTGCCGTAGGCCTCCAGAATATCCGCCGCCGCCAGAGATCTTTCCATTACCCTGTCAGAGCCTGAAATACTTCTCCCTATAATCCCCCTCAACCTTTCTATATCCCTGTGATGCAATCCGAGTTTAAGATCATTTATCAGATCGAGCAGTATGGAAAGAGTTCCGGGCGTATTTCCGAACAGGCCGGAGAGAGCAGGGTCTGAATTGAGCAGGTTTAGCAGAAAAATCGTACGGTGTTCTTCGCTGAAAATCTTGGGTCCGGCAGACCCCAGCAGCTCGGCGGAGAGGCTGTCGGGGCTGCGGGTAAAAAGCTTTTCCCGGGGGAAAAGTGACTTAATAAAATCGGACCGTCTTTCGGAAGGAGCTATGTAGCAAACTGCGTTTTTTCCGGAAAGCAGGCCTGCAAGAAGCGAAATGACGGGATCTTTGCCGTCAACCGTTCTGAAGGGATATTTTAAGATCCTGACCGACGGCGGCACTTAGACCACCAGCCGCCCCTTTACGACCGTTGCATAGATTTTCAGCTTTTCATCGGTAACAACAACATCAGCGTCGAATCCGCCCGCGAGCCTGCCTTTCTTTAGGCCGAGCGACCGCGCAGAAGAAAAAGAGAGCATTGTAAAAACTTCCTGAAGCGGCGCTCCGGTGTATTTCATGAATCTTCTCCCCATTTCGTTAAGAGGAACTGCAGTTCCGACCAGCGTGCCGTCCTTGTAGTAACAGGTTCCGTCAACGCTGTCGTATTCCGTACCGTAGAACTTGTAATGCCCGTCCTTTAGCCCCTGGTCAGGCATACTGTCGGTTATTATGCAGATGCGCTCCGGAGGAAGTATCTTATAGATCATGCGTATCACAGTCGGGCTTATATGTTTCCCGTCGCAGATCAGCTGCGCGGAAACCGTTTTGCTGTCGAATATCGCGCCGGGAGCTCCCGGCTCCCTGTGGTTAAGGCTGGTCATCGCATTGAAAATATGCGTTGCCTGGGTTATTCCGGCCTTGATTCCCTGCATCGCCTGGTCATAGGAAGCAATGGTGTGCCCCAGAGAAGCCACTATTTTGTGCTTCTTCATGTACCTTATAAGTTCTATGTTCCCGGGAATCTCAGGCGCAACGGTCAGCATCCTGATCGTGCCTCCCGCTTCCGCAATAAGCTGTTTGAGCAGTTTTTTTGAAGCCCTTTGAATTGTGTCTGCCCTGATCATACCTCTCTTGGTAACATTGATGAAAGGCCCCTCTATGTGAGTCCCCAGTACCTGGGCTCCGGGAAGGCCGGTCTTTACCGCTTCGGCTATCTCCCTTAAATATTTGTTCTCCTTTATGGGCGCCGCAATTGCCGTCGCAAGGAACGAGGTAACACCTGTTCTGGCAATCGTCAAAGACATGGTCTGCAGAGCGGCAGTCGTGTCAACAAGGTCGTCTGCCCCGCCGGCCCCGTGAATGTGCAAATCAATAAAACCTGGCGCCGCTATTCTGCCTTTGCAGTCAAGCACTGGAATTCCGGCCCTCGCCTTAATGCGGCGGCCAATTTGCCTTATCTTTCCGTCAATCATCAGAATGTCATTCCGCCCTTTAACTTCCTGCGGGTTGAAGATCCTGCAATTCTTCAGTAACAGAGATCCTTTATCCATTTTTCTTCCTTGCCCGGCTCTTTGCCCGGCTAATTACTTTTCTTTTTCTCGCTTATATGCTTCAGCGCCTTCTTCTTTGCGGCATCTCTGTCCTCTTCCCCTGACGGTGAAGGCAGTACGAAATCCTGGTCCGGATAAATCAAATCAGGGTCAGAGATTTTGTCCGCGTTTGCCTTAAATATCATAGGCCACAGAAAAGGGTCGTTATAAACATCTTTTTTCGCGGAGATTCTCCAGAGACAGTCGCCCTTTATGACGACGTATTCCGGCGTTTTGGCTGCGGCACAGGCCGAAATAGCGGCTTTGGCATCATCTATTGCCTTTGAAGCAAGAGTTATGGCGTCAATGTAATTCCTTTCTGCGTCAGCCTTGACTGCGCCGTTGTATTTTTCAGAAGCCGACCCGAGAAGTTCCGGAGCCTTTTTCTCCGCGCCGGCTTTCTTTGCCTCGGCTATTGCGTTTTCGGCCTCTTTCAGCAGAGCCGAGGTTTTATTTCTCAATTCAAGAAGCCGCATTGCTTCCCCCGCCTTTTCAAAAGCCCTGGAGGCAAGATCCGCCGCTTTCTTGAATTCTTCGGCGGAAAAAGCCGACTTCGCATTTAAGAGTAGTTCTTCAGAGGCTTTCAAAATCTCTGGAGAGGATTTCCCGGCTCCGGCTTCTCTTGCGGCTTGCACCGCGCCGGAGGCTGCATCTATCGCTTTCGCGGCAAGCGCCCTGTCTCTTGCCTTTAACGCGTCAGCGTCAGCTTTGTTTGCGAAGGACACGGCCACCTGATAATCCTCTTTGGACACTGCGTCTTCGGCAACAGCAAGTTTTGCTTCTGCGGACGCAAGAAGTTCGGCGGCAAAGTTGTCAGCTCCCGCTTCCCTGGCAGAAGAGATGTCCTGCTTTGCCAGGGTGATTGCAGAAGAGGCCGCAACTGCCGCTTTATCGTCTTTTATGATTACCTTCTGAGCGGCACAGCCGAAAAGCGCCGCAAGACAAAGGAAAAGAGTAAAATATCTGGCCATTTGGCCTCCTCCCTTCTGAAAGAAGGGGTTTAAATTTTGCGCCAACCGACTACGAAAACCGCGCGCGCGAGCCTGTAAGTTCTATCTAATTCTTGTCTTTACTTGGCTCCGGCGAAACTTTCCAGAGTTGTGAGCTTGTCAAGCAGCGCCTTCTGGACGGCAAAAACGGGATCCTGCCCTTCTATCCGGACAAACACTTCTGCCTTTTCAACTGACCCAATAAGCAGCCTGGTCTTTAGCTTTTTCTCGTTTCCGGACTGCGTGAAAAGCGAAACAGCGGCAATCGGGGTCTTAAGACCATACTTCTCAAATCTCTTTCCGGAATCATCTACAAATCGCTGAGCCTGCAGGGACCCAAGCTGGCTTACCAAATCCAGCACCTGGATGTCTGCCGGCTTATTGAATGCCTTGTCCAGTTTGAACTTCCCGGATTTGTCCCTTAATGCCGGAATCTTCTTCCCGCCCTTATCCACGTCAACGGCGGAAATATCAGCCGGTTTGAAGGAGAGAATGTTCTTGCTCCTGAAATCATTGTAAGTCTTATCAAAACTCTGCGTAAAATACCTGTCAACCGAGTAAACCGTCGGACGGCCGTCAACCTTCACATAGTCCTCTTCTTTGTCGGTGACTTTCTTGCCTACAAGAACAGCAACCCTGGAGTTTCCGGAATCCGCGGTTATAATCACGCGCGGCGATTCCAGGCCGTACCTTATAAGTGATTTCGGTTCGTCATCTATAAAATCAACGGCTTTGAGGTTTTTGATCCGCTCCAAAAGGTCGCTCACCGCGGTTTTATCGCACTCAAAGTTATACGGGCTGATCAACCACTTGTCCTCTGTCTTCGCCAGGCTTATATCCCTGGCATCCAGTTTTATGGTTATGCCCGTCAATTTCTCGGGATCAATGTCCGTCAGGTATTTTTTCCTGAGGCTTTTCAGGTCCTTTTTAATATTGTCAACGCTGTAGTTGAACGCGGTATAAAGGTCTTTGCCCGCTTCATCCATAACGTAATATGAAACCTGCGTAGGATTCTTTTTGCCTATTATATAAGCTTTCCGTTTTCCCTTCTCTGTAAACGCCGCTTTATAGGAAGGCTTGCCAAGCCCGTAGGGAATAAGGTCGGCAATGTTCTCCTTTACCTTTCTTTCAATGCGAAGGTCTGCCAGGTTGTTCACCAGGCCTTCAACTTCACCCTTGTCAAGTTCATAATCACCGGGTTTAACCATTTTCCAGTCCCTGCCATTCTTCTGCAGGGCTATCACTTTGCCTGACTCGCTATCAGTAAGTTCTATCGCGGAAATATCGTCTTTGTTAGATTCAAAAATGCGCCCGGCGGACCTGTCAATATGACCGCCTTTTTCGGACTGGTAGACATAAATACCGAGAAGCACCGCTACCCCGACAACTATATAGGTTCCCAGAAACTTGTTCTTTTTCTTGCGCCTCATCTTTTCCTCCGTTGCTTTTCCCTTCTTACTTCGCCCTTCTCTTGAACCAGACAAAGATTCCTGACCCGATAACCGCGAGAGGGACAAGAACAACTACCACAAGAAACATGATATTGGCTCTCATAGGTGTTATTTCAAGGCGCTTAAGATCGTCCGAAGCCGGCCTTATAGAGATTTTGTTCTCCTGCTTAAGCATCCAGTTAACCGAGTTAATGAAGAAATCAAGGTTTCCCCTGGACTGTGTTAACCATTGATTGGAAATGAAAAAGCTCGAACCAACAACCACAAACTGTGTTTCTTTGGCCTCCGCGGAAGCGGCAGTCTTCTTGGGATCCGCTATCACGAATTCAGAAACCGCGACTGCCAGAGCAAGCGGGCCTTTTACATCCCTGCCCTCTTTGAACGCCGGTTTTTCGCCGTTTTTAATCTCTGCGGCAGCCCAGGCGGATTCGGAAGTCATCAAGAGATCGTCCCTTGAAACTACTCTGGGATCGAGCTTCGCCTTCAGGTCTGATATGCCCCTTGAGTACGGAAGGATCAAGGGTACCTGGTCTTTGTCCAGAGGGCTTGTAATCGGATGAATCTTGTAGGACGGTATCGGAAGGATAGGCTGGAAGAAAGACCTTTTATCCAGCACAACACCTTTCTCGAGTTTAATGTTCCAGTATTCCAGCGTCTTTTCAAGCCCGCAGGGCAGATCCGGATTCAGCATGAAAAAAGCTTTGCCGCCGTTTTGCAGATAGTTCTTTACGGCATCTGCTTCCTTGTCAAAGAAGGGATTTAACGGCCCTGCAACGACCAAAAGATCGCAGTCTTCCGGCACCATGCCTTCCGTGGAAATCTTAACAGTCTTAATGTAGTAGTTCTCTGTCTTCAGGTAGTTAGCCAGTTCGGTCAGTCCGTTCCGGTCGCCCTGTCCAATGCTCAACTCCCTGTGTCCTTCCGTGAAATAGACAATCCGCTGCTTGTCCTCCGTCAGAGAATAGACGGCATTAATAAAAGCCTGCTCGCCTTTTGGTTCAATCTTTTGCGGATTATAAGGGTCAGATTGGAAGATATCCTGCTGCTTGACGTCCTTGCGTTTATAGGGCGCGCTTTTCGCGGCCGGGGCTTTTTTGTCTTTTTGCGGCTCGGCGGAAGCGTCTGCCGGATTTTCGCCGGCCTCGAAAACAACCGTATTAGCCTCTCCTATCATATATTTCTGCCACTTTACCTGGTCGACATCAATGTCTATGATCTCGAATTTAAACTTTGCGGAGTAGCGTCCCATCTCGGTAAGCATGTACTCAATGTATTTGGCTTCCGATCCGAGTTTCCTGACGAACGCCGTCGCTTTCACCTCGGTTTTGAGTTCCTTTATGACCTTCTTTGTCTGGTCAGAAAGGCTGTAGACTTTGTTCTCGGTCAGGTCAACGCGCAAAGGCCTGTCGCTAAGTATCTTCTGCGCAAACCAGATGATACAAAGGGTGGCCAGCGTCATCAATACCGCCGAAGCCCCGAACCGAAGGTTCCTGTTCTGCATAAAATTTTTCAAAGCGTCAATTATTTTTTTCACTTTTTGTATTCCCCCTTCTACCAGCGTTTCCAGTCTAGGCGTCTGATTGTAAGAAAGACGAACATAAAACTCATTGCCAGGAAGAAGAAAATATCCCCCCCGTCAAGGACACCTTTATTGAAGGATTCCAGATGCTTGCTTAAAGACAAGGTTGCGAGCCAGTTGCCCACGCTTCCCGAGACGGCGCTGGAAAAGAATTCCATGACCCAGAATACTATCACAAGCGCAAAGCCTATTATCGCCGATACTATCTGGCTTTCCGCGAGGGAGGAAGCAAAAAGCCCCATCGCGATCAAGGTGCTGCCCACCAGGATAAATCCGAGCATAGATGCAAGCATCACGGGCAGATCCGGTTTGCCGTAAATCATAAGAAAGACCGGGAACTCCAGAGAGACAAAGAAAAGCACTCCAAAAAAGAGCAATGCTCCGAGATACTTTCCCAGCACTATCTCTGCAACGGTTACGGGACAAGTGTAAAGCATCTCCATTGTGCCCTGTTTTTTCTCTTCCGAAAGCAGGCGCATAGTAAGCATCGGACTTAAGAACATGAAAATACTCGTCATCAGGCTCATTATGTAAATCAGCTGGGCATACGGCGCTTTAGCCGCATATACTATGTAGCCGAACAGGCCGCAGATTATGAAGAAAACGGCCAGTATTATGTAGGCGATCGGGGAGACGAAATAATTCCTGAGCTCTCTTTTTGAGATAGACCAGATGGCGTTCATCAGCGGGCATCCTCCTCTTTAGCGGTGTATTTAAGGAAAACCTCTTCCAGAGTATGCGAGGCCTGCCTCATTTCAACAAGTACCAGCCCGGATTCAACAACCGCCTTAAAAACATCCTGCCTGATATCATCTTTGCCGGAACTTTCCAGGGTCAGTACCGTATAGGGCCCCTCATTCGCCTGTTCAACATTCGCAATCGACTTCACTTTGGAAAGCGCGGCGGCGGCTTTCGCCGGCTCGCCCAAAAGTTTAATAAGGATCCTGTCCTTCCCTTCAATGGCCGCCTTATCGGTTACCGCGGCCACCCTGCCCTTATTTATTATTATTATTTTCTCGCAGGTCATGCTGACCTCAGGGAGGATATGACTGCTTAAGAGCACGGTCCTTGAACCGCCGAGGCTCTTTATTAGCTCCCTGATCTCTATTATCTGCTTCGGGTCCAGTCCTATGGTAGGCTCGTCGAGGATGAGAACTTCCGGGTCGTTGAGCAAAGCCTGCGCGAGACCGACTCTCTGTTTATAGCCGCGGGAAAGCCTGCCGATAATCCTGTGCTTGACGTCTTCAATCCTGGCAAGGCCAAGCGCTTTCGCCACCTTTGCCCGCCTTTCTTTGAAAGCAATTCCTTTAATTTCCGAAACGAATTCGAGGTAATCCGAGACTACCATCTCGTAATAGAGCGGCAGCACTTCAGGAAGATACCCAAGTCTTTTCTTTACTTCCATAGGTTCTTCGATGATGTCAAAACCGGCAATCTTTGCGGTGCCGGAACTGGGCGCAAAATATCCGGTCAGCATTCTCATAATCGTGGTCTTTCCCGCTCCGTTGGGACCGAGCAGGCCGACAATCTCGCCTTTCTCCGCCTCAAACGTGACATCTTCTACCGCCCTGGTCGGGCCGTAATACTTCGTCAGCTTGGATACTTTGATCAAGGTTCCTCCTGTTCGATTGAAACATTTTTATCGCAAAACGCATTACGTAGACACAGTAAAACGGGTTTTTGTTCCGTTACTTTTTATCGGCTTTCTTTTTCAGCTCGTCAAGCTTGTATAGCGCCTGAATTGGCGTAATCCCTTCTAAATCCAGGGCTCTTAGATCTTTTACCACTTGCGGCGTTTCTTCTGATTTTTGAGGTCTTTTCTCGGAGGGGCTTTCCGCGAACATGGAAAGCTGGGCTGATAATATTCCGGTAGCACCTATCTTTGACCGCCCTTCTTCGTCATAATTGGCTTTTTCGAGGTTTACGAGTATCTCTTTCGCTCGCTCCAGGACTTCACCCGGAAGCCCGGCCAGCCTTGCCACCTGTATGCCGTAACTCCTGTCTGCCGCCCCTTCCACTATTTTCCGCAAGAATATGATTTCATCGTTCTTTTCCTTAACAAGTATATTATAGTTTTTAACCCTCGGGCTTGTCAATGCCATTTCGGTAAGCTCGTAAAAATGCGTGGCAAAAAGGGTTTTGGCCCCGAGCTTGCCTGCCGTGGCTATATATTCGGCGACCGCCCAGGCAATACTTATGCCGTCAAAGGTAGCCGTTCCCCTGCCAATCTCATCCAGAATTATAAGGCTCTTGGCCGTGGCATTATTGAGAATGTTGGCGGTCTCGATCATTTCCACCATAAAGGTTGAATGCCCCAGCGCGATATTATCGGAAGCTCCCACTCTCGTGAAGATCCTGTCGACTATGCCTATGGAGGAGGTATCTGCCGGCACGAATGACCCTATCTGAGCCATAAGCGTAATAAGCGCGGTCTGCCTGAGGTAGGTGGACTTGCCTGCCATGTTCGGGCCGGTAAGGATAATCAGCTGGCGGGTCTCCGTATCAAGTTCCGTGTCATTCGGAATGAAATCACCCTTGACCAGCAGTTCAACTACGGGATGCCTTCCCCCGCGGATAACCAGCTTCCCGGACTCCGCGACTTCCGGGCGGTTGTAATTATTCGCCGCTGCCGTCTCGGCCAGCGCGGCCAGCGTATCGGCCGCGGCCGCGGCCCCTGCGTTCTTCTGGAGCGAAGGTATAAAGCCGGCGATTCTTTCCCTGAGTTCATTGAAAAGGGCCAGCTCAAGCCCTCCTATCTTTTCTTCGCTGGAAAGCACCAGCGTTTCATATTCTTTTAATTCCGGGGTAATGTATCTTTCGGCGTTCGCAAGTGTCTGTTTCCTGGCGTAATCCGCGGGAACGGCTGAGAGATTGGCTTTGCTTATCTCTATGTAATAGCCGAATACAGAATTAAAACTCACTTTAAGAGTGTAAATGCCCGTGCGCTTGCGCTCTTTGTCCTGGAACGCGAGTATCCAGTCTTTTCCCCCGCGGCTGGCAAAGCGGAGCTTGTCAAGTTCGGGATTAACTCCGTTTTTGAAGATTCCTCCTTCCTTAACTGAAACGGGAGGCTCGTCATTTATGCTCATTGCTATCTCTTTTGACACCGCCTCAAGAGGGTCAAGCTCCTTCGCGGTTTTCGCGAGCAACATGGGGCCGGCGCCCGAAAGCATTGCTTTAAGTTCCGGAATCTTGAGCAGGGAATTCTTCAACGCTATAAGCTCTTTTGGGTTAATTGACCTGCAGCCCAGCTTTCCCGCCGCGCGCTCGAGGTCAATTATGCCGGCCAGCAGTTTTCTCAATTCTCCCCGGAAAATCCCGTCTTCTCTGAGTTTTGAGACCGCGTCAAGCCTTTCATTTATGGCCTCAACCAGAAGCAGCGGTTCCATTATCCATCTTCGCATCAGCCTTCCGCCCATTGAGGTCACGGTCCGGTCAAGCACCGCGCAAAGAGTTCCTTCGCTGCTGCCGTCGGTCATCTTTTCCGTCAGCTCCAGGTTCTTTCTGGTGGCATCATCAATCACCATATGGCCTGTCGCGCTGTAAGGTATGAGACGGTTTATGTGCGAAATGGAATTTTTCTGGCTCTCGAGAAGATATTCAAGAACCGCGCCGGCGGCAGGAAGCGCCGGACTCTTAAGATTTATGCCGTAGCCTTCAAGGGAAGCGCACTTAAAATGCTTCTTTAAGCGGCTCTCCGCCTGAATCGGATCAAAGTTATAGTCTTCCGTAAAGTTCAGGAGCATCCCCGGGGCCTTAAGGGCAGAGACAAAACCCGGGGATGTTTTTTCTAACGATGAAGGAAGCAGAGCTTCGGACGGCAGAAACCTTGAAATTTCTTCCAAAACCGCTTCCGGCGGCTCCGTCCAGTCAAGTTCCGTTACATAGAACTCTCCGGTGGAAATATCCGCGAACGCCAGCCCTGCCTTCCCGCCGGACACATAAAGCCCGGCGAGATAGTTATTTGTCTTGCCGTTCAGGAGAGCGTCCTCTATGACCGTTCCGGGCGTTATCAGTTTCACAACTTCTCTTCTTACCAAGCCCTTCGCGAGTTTCGGATCTTCCACCTGCTCGCAAATAGCCACTTTGTGCCCGCTCTTAATCAACCTTGTAATATAATTGAGGGCTGAATGAAATGGTATGCCGCACATCGGCACTTCGGTCCCGGAGCCTGAAGGGCCCTTGGATCCTCTTTTCGTCAGGACTATTGAGAGTATAGAAGACGCGAGTTTCGCGTCCTCAAAGAACATCTCGTAAAAGTCCCCAAGCCTGAAGAAAAGTATCGCGTCAGGATATTTCGCCTTGATCTCGCGGTACTGTTTCATCATGGGGGTAAGATTTATTTCAGAAGACATCTAATCTCCAAGACCAATACGGTCGTTTGTAACGTTTGTAAGGTTCTTAACGTTCATAACGTAAGACAAAGTACAAATCATTATTCCATTCTTTTCGTTGTAAACGTTACGAACGTTAATAAAGTAAACCTTTTTCCCTTTATGCGCATTACGTTACAAACGTTAAGAACGTTAATAACGTTATAAACCTTAATGCGTACTTCGCCGGAAAAGCGTTTATGGAATAGTAAACTCCGAATCGCTAATCCCCGTATTAACCTTTACATCTTCAAACCTTGTGCGGATAACAGTGCTCGCGCTGCCGAAATATGTAGTTGTTTCCGTCTCAACCGGTATCCAGCACTTTGATGCAGAAGGGCCGCTGCCGGAAGGATACATAGATTCCGGATAAGGTTCACACGGCTTGCCATGTTCATAAATACGGCCGGTCCATTTTTTTTGTAAAACGTCATATTCTGCCGCCTTATTTATTACGGTCCTGGAAGCCAGCATTTTATCAGGGCCGTACTTCTCAACCTCAAAGTCAAGCCCGGTAAAATAATCAATATAGATATCGAGCCTGGAATAGGCCTTGTTTTCCATGTTTGGCACTGCTTCCAGAGAGTAAACTTCGTTCAACCCCGCCTTTTCGCTGAGTTTCAATTTAACGGAATGCGCAGAAAGAAACGCTTCCTTGGCGTACTGATAATTTACCTGGTCAAAAGGGACTCCGATAATTTCCGAGACATCCTGTTTCCTTGCTTTTTCTTCTCCGGAAACAGAGTAAGCTGTTCCGCCTTTGAAAATAGAGTATTTTGTTCTATCCGAAACATTAATCATCTTTGACATATCCGGTTTTTTTGCCAGGTAAAGACTCCTGGATTCCGGAAGTTCTTTCCCTCCGGAAGTTCCGGAATCTATCCTGAGCCCGGTGATATCTTCCGCGAGCGCGTAATTTCCGGCCAGCCTGTCAAGCGGCTTCGACCAGGCGCGTATCGTAAAAAAGACCGTATTGCTGTCCGGGTTCTTTACGCCCGCCGCCTTAGCCCTGATCAGGTTCAACTCAAAGGGATCGCTTCCGGTCTCAAACTCTACCGAAACATTTCCGTACTTGTCCGTTATCCCGGTTGACTTGTTAAGCTTCGGACTTTTTTCTTTAGCCTCGTTTTCCACGAAGAAATCTATCCTGCGGTTCATCTGGGCAACGCCTTTAATGTCATACACCGTTGCCGTCAGGACAGCGGCTTCTCCGGCAAAGAGCCTGCCTCCGCTTTTTGCGCTGACAGGCCCTACGCCGATACTGCCGGCGGGAAGTACGGCGCTTTTGGTCTCACAAAACAAAGGAAGCGCGAGCAAAACGGAAAAAGATATAACCGCCAGATATCTCATGCTTACCTCCCGCTGATTTGCGCCTTCATTTGAACTGCAGCAATCTTTTAATTTTCCGCGCCAGTTTAAAATGAGAGTAAGTCGTCAACACATCGGAAACAAACTTCCTCGTCTCACCATAGGTAATCCTGCTTATCTCGTCGCTCTCATTCTTTCCGGTCATGCCCGAAGCCCATTCGTCCCCTTTTCGAAGCCCCGCGTTATATGCGGCAAGCGCAAAAACGAGGCTGCCTTTGTACCGCTTTCTGAGTTTTTGCACATAGTAAAAACCCATCTCGATGTTTATCTCCGGCTTATAAAGTTCCTCGTAGTTGACGTAATCTATCTTTTTCTCCAGCGCCAGCTCTTCGGCTGTCTCCGGCATCAGCTGCATCAGGCCTACTGCCCCGGCGCTGGAAACGGCTATAGGATTGAATGTGCTCTCGCATTTTATGATAGCGGCAACCAGGAGCGGGTCAACCTTGTATATCCCGGCGTTCCTGTAAAGCAGGCTCTTATAGGTAATCGGGCTTAGGGCGTTCCAGAACCAGTCGCTTCCGGCCACGGCAAACAGCGCCAATAAGATCAGAACAATCGGAAGCAGGAACCGAAACCTATTTGGTTTTTTAGGATTTTTCATGTCATGAAAGGATTTTCATTATTTCAGCTTTGTAATCCGGATACTCCTTGGCCATTCCGTAAAGGAAGGCCTTAAGGTGCGCCTCTCCAAAGTGATGAGGCCTTCTAAGGTCCTGCAGTTTCAAACCGTTTCCCGCGGCTAGCAGGCGCAGGGTTTCTTTCTCCAGCGCCGTATCCGGGTTGCCGCGGTCTTTAAGCGACTTCCTGTGATGCTCCACCAGTTTCAGGGCGACGTTCAGCATAATCCCCGAGAAAGCGGGGATACACCGGATGTACACTCCTGTCTTATTTTCCGTTCCGGAGTTCCTGGCAAATATTGCTCCGGCGACGTCACCGTTCTTTCCTGACTTTGCCCGGAGATACAGCATGTCCGGATCATTTTCAAAGACCTTTTCTTCCAGCTCCCCGTCAAGGTTCATATCTTTCTTTGACTTTTTGAATTCCGCGGCGGCAATTTCCCTGTCAGCCTCAAAAACGGCGCTCCCGCGCTGGAAGAGAGTTTTTTCGACAATGTAGGTGTAAAATGTTTTCTGGAAACCTTCGTCATAAGGGGAGCAGATCTCTTTCATGGTGCTGCCGTAATGTTTGATAAGCGAGAGCGCCAGAATTCCGGTAAAGATACCGTTCCCGCAATAGACTGTCTTTCCGCCCGCCCTGATCGGGACCACTATATGCCCGGACTCTTCAGCGCCCACCAGCATTTTCTCGCCCGCATGCAGGGCCTGCACGACCCATTTGTCGCCAACGCAGGCCATCCGCGTCTGAAGCCCGAGCTCTTTCTCCGCGGAAAGCGCCGCCATTAGATCGCTCTCGACGGTATTTATGAAAATACCGCCCGGCACAGAAGCCTTGAGATGTTTTGCTATGATAAAACTCAGTTTATCGCCGTTTATCACGTACACCGCTTTCCTCAGATTGTTGTTCGCGAGGAGGTAGCACCTGTCTCCGTCCCCGTCGAGAACAATCCCGAAGGCAATCTCTTTCTCTATCATCTCGCGGACCGCTGACGGGAGATGTTTCAAGTTTTCCGAGTGAT
>CAIWWK010000290.1 GCA_903916325.1 Candidatus Firestoneibacteriota bacterium | reverse complement strand
TGCTTGCCTATCTGACGCTCGGGACAAAGCACAGCGACGAGCAGGCAAGGGTGCTTGAATGCGGCGGTTCGCTGGAAGAGCTGAAACCGCTTATAAAACACGCGTTTGAGAAGCTCGGCTTCAAAAGGCTGGAGGCGGTCACCCCGTCATTTCCAAACCGGTGCAAGGAGTTCTTCAACAGCCTTTCCTGGGGAGACAAGAGCGACGATTTCTACGGCGACGGCTGCGTGAAGATAATAAATCTTCCCGCAACCCTGAAAAAGTTCGAAAGACAGATGAACCTGAAAGCGAAATCCTCGGTCCTTTCCGGCCGTCACGAGGTTACCCTGGTTATGGAAGGGACGGGTCAGAGCGCCACTATAGAAGCCGCGGGGAAGAGGGTCAGGGTTACCGCCAACCCCGCCAAAATAAAAATGGTCTTGAACGAACACGAGATGGTCAAGCTTCTTTTCCCGCTCTCAAAGCCGTCTGAGTGGATGAAGCTTCCGGCGGGCGCGGAGTTCCTGGACATTCTTTTTCCGCTGGATTTTTACTTTTGGCCGCTGGAAACGGTGTAGAGACGGTATGGAGCTGTAATCTGTGTAATAGCTCTTCCTGGTCCGCGTAATTATTTTCACGGAGGTTTAAATGAAGAAGAAAATCTTTGACGATTTCACCTACGAAGACAACTGGCGGATGTTTCGCATACTCTCCGAGTTTGTCGAAGGTTTTGACGAGCTTGCGAAGGTCACTCCCGCTGTTTCAATATTTGGTTCGGCCCGCGTGAAACCGGATTCGAAATATTACAAAATGGCGGAAGAGATTTCCGCGAAGCTCACGAAAGAAGGATTCTCGATAATTACGGGAGGAGGACCCGGCATTATGGAAGCCGGAAGCAAGGGCGCGTTCAAGAACAAAGGGTTGTCGGTCGGGCTGAATATTGAGCTCCCTTTTGAGCAAAAACCGAATCCGTATCTTCATAAAACCCTGACCTTCAGGTATTTCTTCGCGAGGAAAGTAATGTTCGTGAAATACGCGACCGCGTTTGTTATTATGCCGGGCGGTTTTGGAACCATGGATGAACTTTTTGAATCCATTACGCTAATTCAGACAAAAAAGATCAATCCGTTTCCGGTCGTGATGGTTGGGAAAGAATACTGGTCGGGATTGCTTGGCTGGATGAAGAAAGAGATGGTAGGCAGGGGTTTCATCGGGCAAAGCGATATAGACATTATTCAGACAGCTGACAGCGCGAAGGAAGTTGTTGATATAATAAAAAAATACTCCAAAGAATCAAGGCTAATACTAAAGCCGAGAAAATAGATTTCGGCTGGTTTTACCCCTTTCCCGGCAAAGCGAGAAACCTTTAACTGCCGGCTATTTTTTTCATCTCTGCTGTCTTGAAGGAAAACCCTTTGTTGTTGTTGATATTATATGAAAATAATTAGAATGAACATTAAAAATAACTAAGAAAAGCTTGTATTTTAAGGAGAAATGGTAATATTTATCACTAGGCAATATGTTGAAATCAGCGGCATATTGTTATATAATGTAGAAAATATCTCCTAGCAAAGGGGCAAAATGGGCCGAAGGATATTGTTTACATTGCTTTCATTTCTCTTGCCTGTGTTGCTCTTTTCCCAGGTTACCTCTTCCGAACTCTATAAATTCGCCTATGACCTCTACAAGAACGCCAATTATAATTTCGCCGTAGAGCAATTCCAGAAAATAGTCTCCATGTATCCCGACAGCCGTGAGTGCGGTGACGCGGCTTTTATGACCGCCGAATGCTTCTACAAACAGGGCGAGTACGAAAAAGCCATTCCGGAATACAAGACCGTGTTGGAGCGTTACAGCTCGCTGGATTACCGGGATACGGTTACATACAGGATCGGCGAGTGCCGGTTCAGGCTTAAAGATTATGCGGGCGCGGAAGAAGCTTTCAAGAACCTCCTCGATAAGAATCCTAAAACCTATCTCGCAGCCGACGCGAATTTTTGGACGGCTGAGGCCTATTTTAACGGAGGCGAGTTCGAGAACGCGGCTATGTCCTATGAAACTGTAAGCCGGGATTTTGACGACTACAGGTCGGCGGATTACGCCTGCTATTCGGCGGGCTGGTGTTATTTTAAACTTGGCAACTATTACAGGGCCGCAGGGTCATTCTCGGAACTCAACACGAAATTCAAGTCCAGCCCCCTTGCGGATACGGCGCTTTTCTGGAAGGGGGAGTCGTTATATCACTCCGGCCAATACTTCGAAGCTATAATTGCCTTCAAGGAGTTCGCGAAAAAGGCTCCGGCAAATAAATACGCGGACGCGGCAACCTACCGCCTCGGCGAGTGTTACTACAAAATAAAAGATTACCAGTCTTCCGACGCGGTTTTTGACTCTTTCCTGGAAACCTTTGACAAGAGCCCGTTGAAGAACGAAGTGCTTTACCGGCTTGGCATAACAAATATCACGCTAGGCAATTTTAATAGCGCGATTAAGTATTTTTCCGTGATTGCCGAGAAAGCAGGCGGTGCGGGGGAGATAACTAACCGCGCGAGGTACGGGCTGGCGTGGTGCTATTACAAGCAGCAGAAGTACTGGGAGGCCATAAAACAGCTCGGGGCGGTAAACAAAGAAAAAGTGCCGCCGTCCCTCCGGGCCAATTCCCTTTACCTGACCGGGAACTCTTATTACGCCATAGGCAGGCTGGAGGACGCGAAGACCGTTTACGACAAACTCTTTAAGGAATTCCCTGAAAACGAGTTCGCGCCGGATTCCGTGTATTTTGTCGCCTGGTGCGACTATAAACTGAAACTTTTCGGATTTGCCAGGGAAAATTTCAACAAACTGCTCGCAAAATACCCGTCAAGCCCGAGAGCGGCTGAAGCGCAGTTTCGCCTCGGCGAGACTTTCTACGCGCTGAAAGATTATGACAGCGCGCTTGCCGCCTACAGTAAAACCATCTCGGCGTACCCGGACTCAAAATTCACTCCGATGTCGCGGCTCGGCACCGCCTGGTGCCATTATTTGCAGAAAAAATTCACGCTGGCTATCGCGGAGTTCAAGGGCGTCGCAGAGGACGAAAAAGTTCCTGAGCTGGCGTTCGAAGCTCTCAATATGACGGGCTCGTCATTCTATAACCTGAAAGATTATGCTTCAGCGGGCGCGGCGTACCGCAAGGCGCTTGATAAGTCCGCGGATAAAGGCGATATTGCCAGGACAAAGTTTCAGATCGGCCGTTGTCTTTATAACATGAATGATTTTGCCGGGGCAGTCAGGGTCTGGGAAGGTCTGGATACGGCTGACAGCGTTTACTGGATAGGTTTCTCGTATTTCAGGCAGGATAATTTCGCGAAAGCGGTGGAGTACTTCCTCAAAGTCCGGGAGTCCTACCCGCAGAACAACCTTGTGCCGGACGCTCTGCTTAAGGCCGCTGATTCCTGGTACAATCTTGAGGAGTACGCAAAAGCGATTGGTCTTTACGAAGAGGTCCGCAAGTCCTACGCTTCAACAAAGTATGAAAGGGACGCGCTCTACGGCCTTTCCTGGTGCTATTCCCGCGCCGGCGAGAACGACAAAGCCGAGGAGATTTCCCGGTACTTCCTGAAGAAATTTCCGAAAGAAGAATTTTCCGAAGAAGTGCAGTTCAAACTGGCCGGCTACTATATGAAGAGCGCCAAGTTCAAGCAGGCAGTGGACGAGTATGATAATTTCATGGCCTCTTTTCCGGAATCAACAAAGATTCCTGACGCGCTCTATTCAAAAGGCGAAGCCTGGCTTGCGTTAAAAGACAACGGGAGAGCGGTTGAAAGTTTCAGGATGGCCGCCGACAGATTTGTTTCTTCCACGGTGGCGCCAAAGGCCCTCTTTAAGATAGCCAACATATATTATATCCTGGAAAGGTACGATGACGCGGCGGCTGAATATGACGAGGTGGCGGAAAAATATCCCAAGAGCGAATACATAATCTCGGCAATTTTCAATTCGGGGCTTTCTCTCCGGAAGGCGAAGAAGAAGGATGAAGCAATCCTCAGGTATGAGAGGATTCTGAAAGAGTATCCGAAATCCGCGCTTTCCAGGGACGCCGCGCTGGACCTCGGCGTGATGTACGAGGATGTTAAGGCCTTTGACAAGGCCATAGCGGCGTACCGTTTTATAACGGCCAATTTCCCGGCAAAGTCGCAGGAAGCGCAGTACTGGATAGGCAACTGCTATTTCGCGCTGGGAGATCCCGACACGGCCGCCGCCGAATATCTGAAAGTACTCTCGGTTGAGAACGCTTCCGGCATGTGGATAGTTACCGCTAAGGCCAGGGCCGCCGAGTGTTTCGAGAAGGCGGGAAAACTTGATAAGGCCGCCGGCCTTTACAACGACATAATAAAGACCGGCGGTAAAAAAGAATGGACTGACGCCGCGGAGAAGAGGCTGAAGGCGCTTAAGAGTGTAATGCCGCCTTCCGCCGATACAACGAATGAGAATCAGCCAGCGGAAAATGTCACGGGAGAGAGGACAAAGAAATGAAAAAGCTCATATTTCTGACAGCCCTCCTTCTTCCGGCGTTCTTCTTTGCTCAGGAGATGGAGAAAAAAGAACGCGAGCCGGTCTTTGTCCTTCCGGATGTCGTGATTACGGGAGAGAGCGAGATAAAGGTCGGAGGGGAGAAGAAAGACCTGCTCCCTGAAAATTATCCCCTGCCGCCGAAGGAAACCCCGCTGATGGAACTCCAATTCATAAAGGGGCCGTATTTGGATAACGCGAAAAGCTCCGCGCCGGAACTTGAAGTAAACAAACAGAGTACTAAAAGGCTGGTGGAACTGATTGCCGCCTATGGCTCTTTTTCTTCCTTATACGGCAAGCTGATCTACGGCGAAACCTTCAGCGGCGGAAGCCTGCTCCTTAAGGCGGAGAAGGACATCCGGAATTACTATGTTTCCGATAACGGCTATAACGCGGGAGCCCTGAACCTGGATGTCAGCGCTTCTTTTGAGAAATCCTTTGATGCTTCGCTCTCGCTTATTTACAGAGCCGGCTCGGCCTTCAGGACTTCTCCTACGCAAAGTTACGCTTCGGACGAATACAGAGACAGCCTGGTTGAAACAGATCTTACTCTTTCCGGCAATCTTTCACCGGACCTAAAATTAAAAGGCGGAGTGCGGGCTGCCAGGACAACGCTTGAGAAGAACGGGCTCACGGATAACTTCCTGGACCTCTTCCTGGGCGGGGATTTCAGGGTAGAGCAGGAGAACAACAAGGTGCTGGGTTCGGTAGCCGCGGAAGCCAGGAATGATTCGCTCTTCGGCCAGTTATATTTCCTTTCCGCTTCGGCAAAGTTTCGGCTTGATCCTGCGCTCCTTGATATCGGACTTAAATATGACCAGTGCAGGCTCAATCCCGAAGTTTCGGCAAGCGTGGATCTTGACGGAGAGACTACTCTCTATGCTTCTTACGCCCCGGGACTCGTCTTCCCCAGAGCTTCCGAACTCTACGGGCAAAGGCCGGTTGACCGCGCCTCCGGTTTAAACGCCGAGAACGACCGGTTCTATCTCTCAACCGGACTGCAGCATAAGATAACGAATGACCTTCCGGTTTCGCTCGAAATCTTCCGCAAGGAAGTTGAGAACCTGATCACCTATGAGACTGAAACCGCTCCGGTGCCGGATGTTCTGCGTCCCGTTAATATCGCAAGTGTTTCAATCGCGGGTATGAACTTCACCGAGCAGTGGAAAATCTCCCAAAACTTCACGCAGTCGCTGAAATACACTTTCATGAATTCTCTGAACGGGGTTCCGGGAAAATTCGTGCCCTACATGCCGGCGCACGCGGTTACCCTGCGCGGCGAGTACGCGGAATCCGGCTGGGATTTCACGGCAACCTTAGAGTACAAGAGCGAGATGAATTACAGCGAGAAAAATGCGGACACGGTGCCTGGCAGGCTGCTTGCCGGGCTCAGGCTTTCAAAAGAGTTTTTCAGCGGATTCACCGCTTTTCTGGCGGGAGACAACCTGCTGAATCAGAATGCCGAAATTATAAAAGGCAGGGCGCTGACAGGCGCGTTCCTTTCGGCCGGTCTGGATGTGAAATTCTAAACCCGGCGCGAGGCCGGCGGAACTTTTGCCGGGCGGCGCTGCCTTATATAAAACAGGAACCTGCGTCAAAACGGCGCGAAAAGAGGAGGCAGTATGGATATGAGTTTTCTGAAAATGCTTGAGCACGGAGGCATCGTAATAATAGTTCTTCTTGTATGCTCGGTGATCTCCGTCGCCGTCATCATTGAACGGCTTAAGGTGTTTTACGGTATAAGGCCAAAAGTTATGGAACAGGTCAAAGCGCGGGTCAGAAGCCTGATCATGGCCGGCAAGATCTCCGATGCGGTTGCCTACTGCGATACTTTTGAGGCAAAGTGGTTCTTCTTCAGGACCCTCTGCCCGCTCACGACTGTCCTGAAAACCATTATTTTCTCTCATAAAATGGACAAGGAGTCCCTGTCTGAGCTTGCGAACAGGACCGTTGACAAAGAGCTTGTTTCTCTGGAAAAAAACCTGGGCATTGTCGGCACTATCGGCAACACTTCGCTCTACATAGGGCTTTTCGGAACCGTGCTCGGGATTATCAACGCCTTCGGCGCGATCTCCCAGCAGTCGGCGATGGGCGCGTCGGTGGTTTCAAAAGGAATCTCCGAAGCGCTTGTCAACACGGCGGCAGGACTTTTTGTGGCGGTCATCTCCGTTGTTTTTTATAATTATTTCATGAGGTCGGTCCGCGAAGTCACGGTCTATCTTGACGATACCGCGGCGGAATTCATAGACCTCATCAAGAGGTAGAGAGCGGAGGAAACATGAGAAGATACAGGCCTGAAAATAAAATGATCTCGGAGATCAACGTGACGCCGCTTACGGATGTCGCGCTGGTACTTCTGGTAATCTTCATGGTGACCACGCCGCTCATACTCCAGGGCGGAATCAACGTGAAACTTCCTTCGGCTGTGACCGCCGACACGTCGCCCCAGAGAAACATAACAGTGACCATAACCGTTGACAGAAAAATCTTCATCAACGAAAGGCCGACAGACGCGAACAGCGTCCAGCCGCTCCTTGAGGATATGCTTAAGTTCGAGAAAGACAAGACGGTCATAATCAACGCGGACAAGGACGTGTCTCACGGTTTTGTCGTAATGGTGATGGATGCCGCGAAGAAAGCAGGCGCGCTCAAGATGGCGATCGCCGCGGAAAAAATGGAAGAGCCGGTAAAATAACAGGAGAAGCATGACAGCGCTCAGAAAGGACAGGACATTATCCGGGACCTTGCTTATATCCCTGTTTTTTCACGGGATACTGCTTGTTTTGCTGGCCGGCCTGGCCGCTTCGCAGAGCACGGGGAAGTCCGTTTACCTTACGGAGGTGACCCTTCTCGGCGAAATGCCCTACGGCAAGGGGCTCGGCCAGAAGGGTGATGTTTCCGGGAATACCGGAGCCAAAAGCGGAAAGACCGCGGCGAAGCCGGAAAAGATAGCGTCAAAAACGAAGCCGAAAAAAACGCTGGTCAAGCAGGCTGTCACGCAAAGATCCCCCGACGATATTCTCAAGCTCCACAGGGAAACTCCCATCGGCATGGACGAGTCAGCGATGAAGAATTCCGACGGGCCGCTCGAAGGTCCGGTGCTCGGCGGGGGATACGGCGAGGATTCTGAAAACCCGGGTATGACAGACGGCAGCCTTGAAATCTCCGGGCCTATCGCGTCACGTGGCATAATCCGCCAGTTCATGCCGGGCTACCCTGAATGGGCAAAGCGGCAGGGCATAGAAGGCGCAGTACAGGTGCAGATAACTGTCAAGCCGGGCGGGGACGTCAAAGATGTGATGGTGATAAAAACCTGCGGTTTCAAGGATATGGACTTCCTGGTTTCCGACGGGATGGCTAAGTGGAAATTCGACTCCCTTCCGCTTTCGGCAAGACAGATAGATCAGGAAGGAAAGATAACTTTCAAGTTCAATCTCAAAAAATGACCTCCCGCATGCCGCCCGCCGAAGGAAAAATGCTGACAGAAACAAGAAAATACATCCTATTGCCTTTACTCCTCTTTGCATTGCTGCTTGGCGCCTGCTCGCCCAAGCCCGTCTTAAGGGAGGACAGGGCTGATTTGAGCTTCAGGGAGGCCAACGCTTCGTACTACCTCGGTGAGTACAAAACTGCGGAAGAACAGTACAAGCGTTCCTTAAACCTCAGGAATGACCCCGAAGTGCTTGCAAACCTCGCCTGTCTTTACAAGGATACCGGAAGGTTTTCAGAGGCCGCGGCGTGTTATAGAACTTCGCTTGAGATAAAAGATGACAATTTCAGGCTCTTAAATCTTGCGTTGTGTCTTTATCATGACGGAAAATACGAGGCCGCGTCAGCGGAAGCGGAAAAACTGATATTTCCTTCGGCCGGTCAGGAGCAGTTCATAAGATTTTACGCGCTGGTACTCTCGGGTTGCTGCGCTGAAGCTTCCGGCAAAGCAAAAGAAGCGGAGTCCGGTTTTTCGTCGGCGCTTGAACTGAAGCCGTTCTCCGCCTCAGTCAAACAGAAACTGGCGGAAGCGTGCGCGGTTTCCGGAGACGCGGAGCGCGCCGTAAGTCTTTTCAACGAAGCGCTCAGGCTGGACTCGAGTCTCTACCCTCTAAATCTTAAGATTGCAGGAATACGGGAAAGTCAGGGGAATGTCCGCGGCGCCTATGAAGCTCTAAGCCGGCTCTCAATGTCAGAACCGGGTTATCCCGGAGTTTCAGCGGGGTTGAAAAAGCTTGCCGCGAAGATTCCGGTCTCAGAGAAAAAAACAGACGAAGATTATCAGGAGGCGGGAAGAAAAGCGAATAAATGTCCTGATGTGCGCCCGCTCGCCGCCCGCGACAAAGACCCTGTTATCAGGGTGCTCCTTGTTTCCGGGGTTGATTCCCTGAGGATAAAATGCGGGGGCGCCGTGAAATTTTCGCTCTTCGGCAGGACTGCCGGAACCGCTTTTGCGGAACAGGAAATCCGCGTAAGGTCGTCTAACGGAAGTTTCTCGGTTAAGGACGCAGGCGGAAAGGAACTCATCAAAGAGAGCCTTAAAGGAGATGCTCCGCTGGTTTTTGAGAACCCGGAAGGCGTTTCCACTTTCACTATTTACGATGTGACTCTTAATAAGGGGTACTTCTGGTCAAAGAACGAGGACAGGAGCTACAGGGGCGCGCTGGAGGTTACCGCGGGTGATGCCGGCCTCTTGCTTGTGAATGTGCTTCCGCTGGACGAGTACCTGTACAGCGTTGTGCCGTCCGAGATAAACGCTTCTTCGAACCCTGAAGCTCTAAAGGCGCAGGCCGTGGTCGCGAGAAGCTACGCTTACAGCAAGTTCGGCATGAAAACCCATCCCAACGCCGATGTTTGCGCCGATGTGCATTGCCAGGCGTACAGCGGGGTGCAAAACGAAGCGGGAGGCTGCACCGAAGCTGTGGACGCAACGCGGGGCGAGCTGCTGTTTTGCGGCGGGAAAGCGCTGACAGCTTTCTTTTTCTCCAACTGCGGCGGGCATACCAGGAATATTGAAGATGTCTGGCGTTCCGATCCGCATAAGGCTTTTAAGGGCAGGCCGGATTTTCCGCCTGAAGCGGATGGAGGAATTTACAGTGATTGGCCTTTGACTCCGGAAATGCTGGACCGGTGGATAAAATCGGAACCTGAAGCCTATTGCAGGAAAGACAGGCATTTCCGCTGGTTTAAGATACTCGAAAAACCCGAAAAGGAAATTGTTGTTGTTAAAAGGGATAATTTTGGTTATATTAAAGAAGTAAGGCGCGCTGAGCAAGTATTTACCGGGGATCGCGTAAGGTCCGTCCTTCCCGGGCTAAGGAGCAATCTGGTTAAATTTGAAGGAAGTTTTGTCTACGGAGCCGGTTTCGGCCACGGCGTCGGGATGTGCCAGGACGGCGCAGCAGGTATGGCGGAAAAAGGATTCAGTTACAGGGATATCCTAAACCGCTATTTTACCGAATCAGAAGTAAAGGCGGTCTATTAGGGGGCTCGATATGTTCCTTTTCTTGCGCCTTCTGTTGGCGCACCTGACGGCTGATTTCCTTCTCCAGACCAACGGGATATTTAAGATAAAGGTCAAGTACAGCTGGGGCGTGCTCCTGCACGGCAGTATTGCGGGGCTCTCAGGTTTCTTCTTCGCCCTTCCGTACCTTCACAACAAGAGCGTCATCGCTTTTCTCATCATCTCCTGGGTTGTTCACATCTTCCAGGATAAAGCCAAGATCATCATCAACCTGCATGTCGAGCGCAACAATCTCTGGACCTTCCTCTTTGACCAGTTCCTCCATGTCAGTGTCGCGGCGCTTGTCGCTGCGGGCTGCGACTCTGTTGTCCGTGCGCCGTTTCCGCTCTTCTCGGGGAGGCTTGAAGCTCTTTACGCGAATGACAAACTTGTGATAGCGGCTATCTGGGTTATCGTACTCACCTACGGAATGTTCGTTCTGCAGGAATACATCAAGAAAACTATCAAAGGCGACAAGAAGGAAGGCGTAATCTTTCCCGGGCTGCTCATGAAGTATTACGGCATTGGCTCAAGGGCAGCCATCGGGTTGGGTATCTATCTTGCCGGAAGCATCGGATGGTACGGGTACATCCTGCCGGTTGCCATGTTTGTCTCCGGGTTCATAATGGTGAAGAACGGAAAGATGGGGGTTCTTGATTACAGGATCAGCGGAATTGCCGCAGTTGTTATAGGCGTCCTCATGAGACTTACAGCCTAAGTCTTTCCAGCCGGCTGTCTCAAATCAATTGTTTTTCCAATTTTCCTTTAAGAGGAGCAACATGAGAAAAGAGAGTATTGAACTGCTCAAAGAGCTTACGGAAGCGTCCGGCGTTTCCGGTTATGAAACCGAGATCAAAGAACTGCTCAAAAAGCAGCTTAAAGGCCGGGCCGTGGTCGAGAATGACCGGCTTGGCAGTATCATCTTCAAGAAAGAGGGGGCAGCGAAAGAGCCCAGGATAATGATTCCCGGGCATATGGATGAGATAGGTTTCATGGTTAAGCATATCACCGACGACGGGTTTATCAGGTTTCTCCCGCTTGGCGGCTGGTATGACGGCGTCATTCTTTCCCAGCGCGTTATCATTAAGACCTGCAAGGGTGATGTCCCGGGAATTGTCGGATCGAAACCGCCGCACATTATGGGCGCGGAAGAGATAAAAAAAATGGTTGAGAAGAAAGACATGTTCATTGATGTGGGCGCCCTTACAAAAGCGGAAGCCGAGGAAGAGTTCGGGATCCGCCCGGGGGATCCGGTAATTCCCGACAGTAAATTTCAGATATTGAAGAACGGGAAAACTATCCTTGCCAAGGCTCTCGATGACCGCGCCGGCTGCGCGCTCTTCGTGGAAGTCATAAAAGCTCTAAAAGATATAAAACATCCCAACACGGTTTACGGGGTAGGGACTGTCCAGGAAGAGGTCGGGCTTCGCGGGGCCAGGACTTCCGCGAATGTTGTTGACCCTGATGTCTGCCTGATTGCCGAAGTCGGTATTGCCGCCGATGTGCCAGGGGTCTCTCAGGATCAGATGCCGGGAAAACTCGGCAAAGGGCCTTTCATAAAGATACTCGACGCGGGAATGATTCCCAACACCAGGCTCCGCGATCTCGCGGTCTCGACGGCGAAAAAGCACAAGATACCTTACCAGTTTGCTTCTCTTCCCGGAGGCGCAACAGACGGCGGGGTCATTCATTTTCACTCCAGAGGAGTGCCATCACTCGTAATCGGAGTGCCTACCAGATATATTCACAGCCATGCGTCAATAATTCATCTTGACGACTATGAGAACAGCGTAAAACTTCTGCTGGAGCTTGTAAAAGTCCTTGATAAGCGCACGGTTGCCTCGTTAATCTAGGCTGCTGAAGTTATTCCGAAAAGGCCGTTTCCTGAAGAACCGGCCTTTTTGTTTTTGTTTTTTTTGCCTTCCTGAAAGTTCAATAATC
>CAIWWK010000289.1 GCA_903916325.1 Candidatus Firestoneibacteriota bacterium | reverse complement strand
TCTATCGGCGCGCTTGCCAGGAGCGCCCTTTACGGCGCGTTCTTCGCGGCTCTCATCATCTTCGCATTTCTTGGAAGGGTGCGCCCGACGCTTGTAATAACCATCGCGATTCCGATTTCTCTTTTCCTCGCGTTCACTTCGATGTATTTCGCCGGCTCGACGATAAACATCATGACTCTCGGAGGCCTGGTAATAGCTCTCGGGCGATTGGTTGACGACTCCGTGGTCGTAATGGAAAATATTTTCAGAAGGAAACAGCTGGGGGAGGATTCGGTCAGCGCGGCAGTGCTTGGGACCAACGAGGTCGCGATTCCGGTGGTATCCTCCACCATCGTCACCGTCATAGTCCTCCTGCCGATAGTTTTCGCGCAGGGGCTTGCTGTCCAGCTTTTCAAGCAGTTTGCTCTCACGGTGTTTTTTGCTATGCTCGGTTCACTGGTCGTCGCGTTCACTATTGTCCCAATGATAGCCTCCAAGCTTTTCGCGAAGGGCATGGATAATTACGACGCCCACAAGGGCGGCGCGTTTGACAAGCTTAAAGCTGTTTACGGCAGGTGGCTCACTTGGACGCTGGATAACAAACGTAAATTCGGGCTGATAGTTTTGGCCGTCGTTATTTTTACGATTATCCTCGGGGCTGTCTTCATAAAAACGGATTTCCTGCCCAAATTTATCGCAGGCAGTTATCAGATAGCAATAAAGCAGCAGAAAGGCGCTACGCTTGAATCAACGGAAGAGCTTGTAAAAAGAGTGGAAAGCAGGTTCCTGTCGGAAGTTCCCGGAATTGAAAGGCTTTCTTCAAATATAGGAACAAGCAGCCAGGTCGCCAGAATGGCGGCCGGAGGCGGAAACACCGGTCCGGGAGAAGCCCAGTTGATGATCGGCCTGAAAAGGGAAGCTTACAACCAGGAAAAAAAACTTTATGACTTGGCGAAGCAGATTGCGGCGGAAAACAAAGGCGCAGATATACGCATCGCTTCGGCAGGTTCGGCGAACTTCGGTTCCGGCAGGGCCATAGAGATTAAAATTTTCGGGGATGACCTTGATCTGTTGCGGCGTCTCGGATCGGACCTCAAACTCAAGCTCGCGGCGATAAACGGCGTATCGGCTCCCGCCTCCAGTCTTGACGAGGGCCTGCCGGAGTTTAATATTGCCTATGACCGCGATAAGATTTCAAGGTACGGCCTGACAACCGGCCAGGTCAACGCGGAGCTTAACGCCGCGGTTGACGGGCAGGTGGCGTCCGTTTACAGGGAAGCCGGGGAAGAATCAAATGTAAGAGTGCGCCTCTCCGAAAAATACAGAAAGAACCTTAAAGACCTTCTGGAAATACCGGTTTCTTCGCCGCTTGGTTTTGTTTTCCCTCTGAAGGACGTGGCTCAGATAAAATTCATAGAAGGGCCGGCAAAGATAGAACGCGAGAACGCCAAAAGGCTGGTCAATGTTTCGGCGGACCTGGATCCTAGGGCAAAACTTTCCGATGTCGCGGGGGCTGCGCGGTCCATCATGGCAGCTACGGTGCTTCCTGACGGGTATTTCTTTGAGTTCGGGGGCCAGGTCAAGGACAGGGACGATACATTCCTCCAGCTCGGACTGGTAATGCTCCTTTCGATGCTCCTCATATATATGATACTCGCGTCGCTTTACGAGTCGTTCCTGCACCCGCTCACAATTCTGCTGTCTGTGCCGTTCGCGTTCACGGGGGCTTTCCTCGCCCTGATCATCACGAATACCTCGCTTGGCGTGACGGCCTTCATCGGGCTTATCATGCTGGTCGGAATAGTTGCCACAAACGCGATCGTGCTGATAGACTTTATCCTTATCAAGCAGGAGACCGAGAAGGACAGGAAGAAGGCGATTGTTGAAGCCGCGGAAACGAGGCTGCGTCCGATTCTGATTACAGCCATTGCGACCATGGTCGCGCTCTTCCCGATAGCTCTAGGCTGGGAGGAAGGGCTTGACCTTCAGATACCTCTGGGGCGCGCGGTTGTGGGGGGGCTTATTACCTCCACGCTGTTGACGCTTTTTCTGATTCCTGTGGTCTATGACGCGCTTGAGAAGCTCAAAGAAAGACTTAAG
>CAIWWK010000288.1 GCA_903916325.1 Candidatus Firestoneibacteriota bacterium | reverse complement strand
CGCCGCTCACTCAAGCGTATCTATTTACGGTTCGGGGGCGGGCGTTAACCCGCCCCCGGTCCCGTTTAAATATTGTTCTTCAACAATTAGTAATTAGCAATTAGCAATTAGTAATTGTTTTTTAGTACATTCCACCGCCCATTCCGCCCATTCCGCCGCCGCCGGGCATCGGCATATCTTTCTTCTCTTCAGGCAAGTCGGTGATCAGCGCTTCGGTAGTAAGAAGCAATCCTGATACGCTCGCCGCGTTCTGAAGAGCCGTCCTTGTTACCTTCGTCGGGTCAATAATGCCCGATTTTACAAGGTCTTCATACTCGTTCGTCATCGCGTTGAAGCCGAAGTTGATATCCTTTTCCTTCTTTACCCTGTCAATAACTACAGAGGCTTCAAGCCCTGCGTTCTCGACAATTCGCCTTAAAGGCTCTTCCAACGCCCTTCTCAGGATATTCACGCCAATCGCCTCGTCCGCATCAACCTTCAGGGAATCAAGCCCTTTCATTGCGCGAACTAATGCGACACCGCCGCCCGGGACTATTCCTTCCTGGACCGCAGCCCTGGTTGCGTGTAGCGCGTCTTCAAATATGGACTTCTTCGCCTTCATTTCAGGCTCGGTTGCCGCGCCTACATTGATTACCGCGACGCCGCCCGCGAGTTTCGCGAGGCGTTCCTGCAGTTTTTCCTTGTCGTAATCGGACTTGGTCTCGTCTATCTGTTTCTTAAGGGAGCCGATCCTGCCTGTGATGTCGGCTTTCTTGCCCGCGCCCTCAATGATAGTGGTGTTATCCTTGTCTATGGAAATTCTCTTCGCCCTGCCGAGGTCCTGAAGACCGACATTTTCAAGCTTGATGCCGAGCTCTTCAGCAATTACCTGGCCGCCGGTGAGAACCGCGATGTCTTCCATCATGGCTTTCCTTCTGTCGCCGAATCCGGGCGCCTTGACCGCCGCGACCTGTATGGTCCCGCGTATCTTGTTCACGACGAGGGTCGCGAGCGCTTCGCCTTCAACTTCCTCGGAAATGATGAGTAACGGCTTGCCTTTCTGGACTACTTTCTCCAGGAGAGGAAGCAGGTCCTTCATCGCGCTGATCTTTTTCTCGTGGATAAGAATGAAGGGGTCTTCAAGTTCAACCGTCATTTTATCCGCGTTCGTCACAAAGTAAGGAGAGAGGTAGCCCTGGTCGAACTGCATTCCTTCCACCACATCGACCGTGGTCTCCGTGCCTTTTGCCTCTTCCACCGTGATGACGCCGTCTTTTCCGACCTTGTCCATCGCGTCGGCGATAAGGTCCCCGACTTTCTGGTCGTTATGCGCCGAAACCGCGCCGACCTGCGCTATCTCTTTCTTGTCTTTTACATCCTTGCTGATCTTTTTCAGCTCCGCAACTACCGCAGCAACGCCTTTATCAATGCCTCTCTTGATGGCAATGGGGTTGGTGCCGGCCGTTACATTCTTTAAGCCTTCGCGGAAAATCGCCTGCGCGAGCACGGTCGCCGTAGTGGTGCCGTCGCCTGCAACATCGGAAGTCTTGGAAGCTACTTCCTTCAGAAGCTGGGCGCCCATATTTTCAAACGGGTCCGGCAGTTCCACTTCTTTCGCTACGGTCACGCCGTCGTTCGTTACAGTCGGCGCTCCGAATTTTTTATCAAGCACAACATGACGCCCCCTCGGGCCCATCGTCACTTTTACCGCGTCCGCAACCGCGTCCACGCCTTTAAGCAATTTCTTCCTTGCGTCTTCGCTGAAACACAACTGCTTAGCCATTGCACTATCCTCCTTAAAATTTTGAAATTATTTTAATTATTCAACTACCGCGAGTACGTCTTCTTCCCTCATAATAAGGTGCTTCTCGCCGTCAATCAGTATCTCGTTTCCTGAATACTTCGCGAAAAGAACCTTGTCGCCTTTCTTGACCGTCAAGGTTTTCAGCTGGCCATTATCCAGGGTTTTGCCTTTTCCTACCGAGATCACTTTCCCTTCATCCGGCCTTTCTTTAGCTGAGTCGGGAATTATTATTCCCCCCTTCTTTGCCTCAACCGGCTCGGACGGTTTCACTACAATCCTGTCTTCCAACGGCTTAATCGTCATACTTCTACCTCCTCCTTGAAATTGCCTATTATTAGGCTTTTGCTACAATCTTCCTACTCTATATAAGCAAGATGCGTGCCAATTGTTAATAACAAATGCATATATTTGTAACCTCTTATGCCGCAAAGAATAATACAATTAATGCGATAATATCCACAAAGTTGTCAACTGGACACAATGATGCATATTGAAACACTTGTTGCTGAATGGAACGGTAAGTTTGAGAAGGGGGTGTTGCAATAAAGGTCAATAGAGGAAGCTCTTTGCGTTTATAACGTTTTTAACGTTCATAACGTTTGTAACGTAAAGATTCTAAATCGCGGTAACTATGGTTAGCATTACTTTACGAACGTTAGGAACGTTACAAACCATCCGTACTTGCCTTTTATCTGCCTTTTGTTTTCGTTATAAACGTTAGTAACGTTACAAACGTTAAGAACCTCAATGAATATTCACAGTAAGATTTTTTTTAATACCGGTTCGATCCTATCCGCCATCCTCATAAACCCTAAATCTGTCGGATGCGCGCCGTCAACGGTGCACTCATGCGCGTCAGCGCCAAGCAGATTCGATCCGTCAAGGAAATATATGCGCCTGTCACCCGCTTTCTCTAATTGCTTTACGGTATCCCTTTCGAATTCCCTCCGCTTTCCGAAATCCTTCCGGCTCTGCGTAGCGCTTTCGTGTTGCCAGGGAATTCTGGAAATGACGAGCAGCGGAATCTTCGGATGCCCGCTTCTTAGTATGCTTATAAATTCCGGCAGCGTTCTTTTCAGAAGTTCAGTGCTGAAACAATTTGCTTCGTAATCCAGCACAAAGCAGGCCGGGTTTTCAATTTCAAGAATCAGCCTGGCAAGCTCCGGCTCCCCGCGTCCGTTGCCCGAGAAGCCAAGATTGATAAATTCGCGATTAAAACGCCTGCTAAGAATATTTGTGTAGGCCATTCCGGGCCTGGAGGCGCAGCCGCCCTGTGTTATTGAAGTTCCGTAAAATACTATTTTCCCGTTTCTATAAGGGGACGGGGGGAAAAGGCCGCTTTTCGGGTCAACTCCTATCAGGATATTTTTTACTCCCTGGTAAAGCGGGAAGTTAAGTGTTATGTCCTCCATTTTCCCGCTCTCCCGGCCGTAGAAAAGATGCTCATAGGAAAGTTTCGTATGGTCAAATTTGGCGGTGCCGGCAAAACTTTTTTTCCCGGGGGCGCCCAGGTAACAATCAAAACCGCACTG
>CAIWWK010000287.1 GCA_903916325.1 Candidatus Firestoneibacteriota bacterium | reverse complement strand
CCCGCGACATTCAGATCCACAATCTGACACTCTAACCAACTGAGCTACAGCCACCATAAATGCGATTGCTAATTGCTTATTTCTAATTGCTAATTAAAGCAAGTGATTATAACAGAAAAAGCGGTCAAAAAGCAAGTCAGACGGAATTCAACCGGTTTGGCTGAGTTTTACTGCCGCAAAGAGCGCGGCAACAAGAACAACCGCGTACAACGCCCCTGACATAACCGGTGACAAGAGTGTGACCGCAAAACCTGCGGTACCAAGCAGAGCAGCAGCCGAATAGGAGATAAAAAGGACCTGCCTGAGGGATAAACCTGCCCGCCTCAGTCTTAGAGGGAAGTGATCCGGACTCCCGTAATAAACAGGCTTGCCCAGCCTCCATCTCATGAACATCACAAAGAGCGTGTCAAAGAGCGGCACACCCAGTATCAAAAGCGGAGAAAAGACCGCGATACTATTCTTGTAGCTGTAGCTTTCAGTCATTGATAGCGCCGCAAGCATAAAGCCTATAAAAAGGCTTCCGGCGTCTCCCATGAATATCTTTGCCGGCGGGAAATTGAAGATCAAGAAACCCAGACAGGCCCCCGCGAGCGCAAGTGAAGCTGTGGGAGAGAAAATCCTTCCGTACGACAGTCCGAGCGAGAAGAACACAAGGCAAGCGATTAAAGCAACACCTGAAGAGAGTCCGTCCATAATATCCAGAAGATTAAAAGCGTTAGTTATTCCGACAGTCCAGAGCACGGAAACTATGATGTTAAGCGCGGTGTTTCCGAGAAAATCCACCCTGATACCGGATAAGACCAGGACAATAGCCGCGCAGGTCTGGACAAAGAACTTTACCGGCACGCTGAGTTTTCTTAGATCATCTATCAGCCCCAGCGCGAATATCATCCCGCTTCCAAGAAGCAAACCGTGAAAACCGGTCAATTTTCCACGGCTTACAATGAACAGCACGCCAAGAAAAGAAAGGAATATCGCTACCCCCCCGAAATACGCAACGGGAGCTGAATGCGCCTTAAGGTTCTTGTCAGGGCGGTCAACAATTCCTAATTTAAGCGCAACTGCCCTGACAGCGGGAGTAAGTAACAGTGAAATAGCAAGCGCTCCGGCAAAAACCTTTATGTATTTTACGATATCCACTTAAACAACTCCCAGCCCGAGATTTTTTTCCGCTTCATTAGTAACCTGCGTTTAGCGAGCGCTGTTCCGGCTCCCTTAAAGGCTTCAATAAAACCATAAGTGGCCTTAATATCGAAAAACAATAAATAGCACAGGAACGCGAGTTCAAAGATAAATAGAACCGGGAAAAAGACCAGCAGCAGTGGAAGAGGAAAAGCTTTCAGCAGGACCAGATAGCGGTTCCTAACCAGCGTTCTGCGGAGGTTTAGAGGTTTCCCTGGGAATGCGTACCTGCGCGACAGGGCTCTCTCTTCTTTATTCACGCTTCCGCCCCTCTCGTGCTTTGCGATTGCCCCCGGCACAAAGAAGGCCTTCCAGCCGAGCAGGTTGGCCCTCATACCAAGATCAAGGTCTTCATAATACATAAAGAGGCTTTCGTCAAAAACCTTGCCTTCTTCCTTCAAATCTTCAAGCATCCGCTTAGAGTACAGGCCTGCAGCCCCGCAAGCGGTAAAGACAGGCCCGGCAGAATAGCGGTTCTCATCTCTCTCGCAGTAACCCCTCTCTTTCGGCTTGAGCGATTTGCCGAGGAACTGACCGGCGGAATCGATCAGCGTTTCATTATTAAGCTTCAGTATCTTTCCCGAGAAAATACCGGCCCGCTCCGTTTCAAAATTCCCGTCTTTCATAATCTGTTCAACGAAGAGCCTGTCAAGAAGAACATCGGAATTCAGCAGGAGAATGTATTCACCTGTACAACATGCCAGGCCTGCGTTCGCAGAAGCCGTAAACCCTCTGTTTTCCAAAAGCAAAAGAGGGTTCAGCCCCGAGAAGTGCTCTTTAAGCAGTAAAACGGAATTGTCAGTTGAGGCCGAATCCACTATTACTATTTCGAGCGGCTTCTCAGTCTGTTCGACAACAGATCTGATGCATTCTTCCAGCAGCCTCGCGCAATTAAAATTTACTATGACGGCGGAATAAGTTCTCACTTGAACTCCAGCAGGGCTCGCTCATAATCAGTATTCACATAAGGCAGCAGCGACTTTTGGGTCTGTATGGCCCTTTCTTTGAGGACTTTCGCGCCTTTTTCCTTGCCCATAATTGAATAAAGCAGGCTGAGTTTGCGGCAGCCGGCTGCGTATTTTGGCTCTATCAGGATAGACCTTTCCAGCAGAGCCGCGCAGCCGGCCCTGTCATTCATTGCGTATTTGACATCCGCAAAATCGCTCATAATCAGCGGGTCAAACGGAGAACGAGCGCAAGCCTCTGAGAATGCGGCCAGCGCTTCTTCCTTCATGAAATTCGCCGCGTATAACCTTCCGAGATGGCGCGGATAGTAGGGGTCAAACCTGTCGAGTGCGCAGGCTGACTTGAATTCCTGTTCCGCAAGAATACGTACCGTAGGATCCTTTAGTCCGCCTTTTCCGAGCAGAAACGCCGCGTAAGCATCAGCGTATTCAGCGGAGAGCGGATCCAGCACGCGGGCCGCTTTTATGAAACCTTCCTTAGCGTAGGACTCCGCTTTTTTCGATTCCCTTTGCGACAGTTCCGCAAGCGCGGAAAAAACAGGGATTATTGCCGCAAGAATAAGGAAAGCTGACATAAGGAACGGCAACTTGCCTCCGAGAGCCAGCGGTTTATTTTCATGGGCCCCGCAGGAAAAACCGGCAAGGGCTCCTGTCAGTATAAGTAGCGGCATAAAATGCAGGTTAAAATCTACCAGAGCGTGCACAAAAACAGCCGAGAGTGCCATCGCGCTCCCGGACAGAAAAAGCGTGCCTCTTCCGCGGGAAGCGCCAAATGCCTTCCAGGCGGATAAAAGCACCAGAAAAACAAGGCACAGAAGCAGCAGACCGCCGGGAACGCCGGTCTCGGAGAAAAGCTGAAGGTATTCATTATGAGCGAAATCGGTATTTCTCTCGTATCTCGAAATAGCGACATTAACCGGAAACTTATGCTGCCAGTACGCGCCCCCGAAACAGCCTATTCCAAATCCGGTCAAAGGCTTTTCCCTGACCATAGAGAGGGCGCTTTTGTATATCCCGGCTCTTTCAAAAGCAAGCGGATCAGAATTTCCTTTCTCGGCAAACCTGTCCGCCAGACCTCCGGGGAGCACCAGGGCCGCCGCGGCAAAGACCAGAATTGAGAGCGTCGTAAAGAAGCGGATCCGCTCGCTAAGCAGATCTTTAGCTACAAGCACGGCGGACTGAATCATGAAAAGGGTGAAAACCGCGGCAAGAGACATAAGCGCTCCTCTTGACCCTGTCAGGACCGCTCCTAAGGAACAAAGAAGCACCGCTGCATTCTTTAAATTAAAGATGCTGCCGCCGGAATATACATAAGGCAGGCAGAGCGTCGCGCAAGCTACAAGAAAACCGCCGAGCAGGTTCCTGTTTGGGAAGAATATTTCCGCGCCTTCCGCCCCTCCCGAAAACTGCGGGAAAATGAATACAAGCGAAAGAATAATACCAAGCCTGGCGGCAAAACCGGCGGCTCTTTCTCCGAAGACAGCGCTCCCTCGCATTGACCAACCGAGAATAAAAGCGCAGGCCAGGCAGGCAAATCTTGACAGTTCAGCAAGAGACTTTCCGGTATTTTTTGAGGCAAAGAGCGAGAATACGAGTATAACCGAGAACCATAGCGCCGCGTAAACAGTTTTTCCGGCGGGGAACTCTCTTTTTTCAATAAAACATATTGCAGTACCTATCGTCAAAAGAACAGCGGAAACAGCAAGATTTATTGCGTGCTCTTTTCCAAGAACTATGGAAGCTATCAGAGCCAGCCCAATGATTATAGCGGGATAACCGCGCGCGCTCGGGAAAGAATAACTTAAACGCCCTGTTTTATAGAGCCCTGCCGCCGCAATAGCCCCCGCGCAAACAAAGAAAATAGATGTATTCTGCAGGTAGTTTGAATCTATGTCCATAAAACCATGAATAAGGAAAGCTGCGCAGGCGCCAAGCAGGCCCGCAAGCAAAGTTCTGTTCTTGCCTTCCTTTATAGCCGCCGCGGCCGCCGGCGCTTTCAACAGAGGAAACAAAAACAGCAGCAGCATCGAGAGTCCGAAGACGCCATATTCAAGCAGAAACTGCAGATACATATTGTGCGGATAAAGCACCCCTGAAACGGAAAAACGCTTGAATATACCGGCTCCTCCGCCATGAAGCCCCGCATTACCGAATATCTTCAAAGCGTCCCGCCAATAGCGCAGCCTTCCAAAAAAAGGATTATTGGGATTTGAAATATCAACAAGCTCCGGTTTTAAGAGATAGCAGAACAGGACCAACGCTGCGGCAAGAGCCGCGGTAAAGATTATAGTCTTTTTATTTAATCCGGCTCGAATCAGGAGAAAAACCGAAATTCCGGCTGCGGACGAAAGCGCACCGCCGAACGAACGAGTCAAAACAAGCATCACTGCCGCTGCTGCAACCGAGACGATACCAAGAATCTTTGATTTTTTCCCTTCAGCGGCAAAACAGAGAGCCAGAGAGGGCGGAAGAATCATTGCGACATAACCCGCGTACACATTGGAATTAATAAAAGCTGAAAATACTCTCATTTCCGATATATTTTTAATAAGTTCTCCGCGAACTATGCTGTTGGCTCCGGCCGCTTCGGCGATAAGAGCCGTGTTGGACCATGAACCAAAACCGAACAAATACTGATATGCTCCTATTAAAGCGGCTGCAAGAGCCGAGAGTGAAAGCGTTACCGCAAGCAAAGTCAGGTCTTCGGTTTCTGTGATGGTAAAGCAGGCGAGCACAAACAGCAGCAGGTATATCACCCATGACACTTCCGGGGCTCCTATTACGCCTTTTCCCGAGATTACCGCAAAAACCGCCGGCAGGCAGCAAATCAGCGCAGCGGGCAGGATAGCGTTCCAGTCCCTGCCGGCAACGAAGCCGGAAAAGCTAGCAACAATCATGTAGCAGGAAAAAAGAAGGATGACGGCGGCGAAGGCAGACCAGAACAACAGAGGATTCACGGCCGCGCCGCAAAATGGCAGGCAGAAAAGAATACCGAGGAAGCTTAACTTAAAGGCTTTGACCATTTTTTGCCGGGTTACTTCTTGACTTTCTTGAGAGTGTACAGAGCTGCCTGAAGTCCCAGGATGTAGCTCTCTTTTCCGAAGCCGTACACGCCTCCGGCAGCCACCGGAGCGATAAAAGATTTATGGCGGAATTTTTCCCTTCCAAATACATTCGAGATGTGGACTTCAACAGCCGGTATCTTGACGGCGGCAAGACAGTCTCTGATTGCAACACTTGTATGCGTATAGGCCGCCGGATTTATTACAACTGCATCCGCCCATTTTTCAGACTGCTCCTGAATTATATTAACAATCTCGCCTTCAAGGTTTGCCTGGAATATCCTGAGTCTCGCGCCAAGTTTCTTGGCCGCTTTTTTCAGCTCGCTATTTATATCTTCCAGCGTGCATTTTCCGTAAATCTTCGGCTCGCGTTTTCCCAACAGGTTAAGGTTTGGGCCGTGTATGATTAGAATGTTTTTCGACATCATTCCTCCGTGCCTACGGCACTAACCCCAGTATTTTTGCGGAGTTTTCATAGAAATAGATATGTAAGTCCCTTTGGCTGAAACCATATGACATGAGCTTGTTGGTCCACCAAATATCATCAATGCCATAAATTTCCCCTGCGTTGTCAGTGCCGTACAAAAGCTTCTCCCTGGGCATGCTTTTCAATCCCGGCATATCATTCTCGAATACCCATCGTCCCCAGCCCGGGCAGGTATCTGCGTACGCGTTTGGAAGCCTGGAGGTCAGAACAATTGTTTCCAGGTAAGTCGCTCCTCCGCCGAAATGAGCAAATATGAACTTTACCTTTGGGTGGCGCCTTGCAGGAACCTCAAAGTGGAACGGGCTCGCTCCTTCAAGTGAAGACAGTCTCATAGACGGGTTATTATCGTTAGGCCCCAGCCAGCCGCAGTGAGAAAAAACAAGCATGTTTCTCTTTTCAAGCTCCTGCCAGATCGGCTCGTACTTATCATCGTTCGGGTCAAAACCACAGTTCGGGAAGAGCTTAATTCCCATGCAACCCTTATCAGAGTATTTCTTAATTAAATCAAGTGATTTTTCTACACCTAATGCAAAATTAACACATACTGTCCCAAAGAATCTGCCCGGATGGTTTTTGACAGCCTTGACCACTTCATCGTTCGAAGTCGTATCTTTGAAACCATAATCCCAGCCTGCTTCATCCAGTCCATGGACCAGACCGGCTGCGACATTATGCTTATCCATAACTTTGAGATATTTCTCCAAGCCAGGATCATCACACTTTGGATGCAGATGAATATCAATTTTCATAATCATTTCAAAAAACTCCTTTGCCTAATATTTCTCGGCAGGATAAGAACCCAAAATCTTAAAGTACTGACATTCGGCCGAGAGTTCTTCTAGAGCCTTCTTCACGCTCTTGTCTTCCCTATGACCCTGCATATCAATAAAGAAGTAATACTCCCAGGCTTTTTTTCTTGAAGGCCTGGATTCTATGCTCGTCAGATTTATCAGATTCTTTTTGAACGGCATCAGCATCGTGTAAAGAGCGCCCACCTTGTCCTTGATTGAGCAGAGAACGCTTGTCTTATCGTTTCCGGTGCGTTCAGCCGCGCGTTTGCCGATAACCAAAAACCTGGTAATATTGTTTGAAATATCCCCTATATTCTTCGCGAGTATAGCCAGGCTGTAAATATCAGCGGCCAGCGTATTGGCGATAGCGGCGCCTCCTTTCGTCTTTGCCGCAAGACGGGCTGCTTCAGCTGTAGTCGAAACCTCAACTATATCGGCGGCAGGCAGTTTCTCTTCAATCCACTTTCTTGACTGTGCCAGCGGCTGAATGCCGGTGAAAAGTTTCTTGACTTTATTTATGGACTCTTCATTGCTCAGTAGATTATGGGCTATTTTGAGATAGACCTCGGCGCAGATACTGAGGGGAGAATCAACGAACATATCAAGGGTGTAATTGACCGCGCCCTCAGTAGAATTTTCTATAGGAACCACTCCGAAATCCGACCGGCCTGAATCTATCTCTTCAAATATATCGGATATTGTCCTGCTGTTTACGAACCTTACGGAAGACCCGAAATGTTCCTGCGCGGCAAGATGAGTGAAACTTCCTTCAGGACCCCAGTAAGCGATCTTGATAGGCGCCTGCAGCGACCTTGAGGCCGAAAATATCTCCCTGTATACGGACTTCAATGATCCGGAAGGGAACGGGCCTTTGTTCTTTTCCCCGAGCGAATTCAGAATCTCGGCTTCGCGGTGGGGAACATATATCTCATTTGACGCGCCTGTTTTATACTTTTTAACAGCGAGAGAGAGACTGGCCCTGTCGTTAAGGAGCTTCAGGATGTTATGATCGATAGAATCAATTCTTTTTCTTATTTTCTTTAGGCTCATTCCTTTTCCTTTTGGAGACCGGGTTCGTCCCGAAGAACGAATCAGGCATCCCAGCTTTGTTTCCCTGACACGCTTTCCGAGCTACAAAGCTTAAACCCGGAGCGCTTTACGGTAAACTCTTCATTTTCCGCAAGCAGCGCCGTTTCCCCAAAAAATCCCAGGTTCTGGCTTTACCAGCGCCTCATGTTGCTCATTATACCTGCCAATATTACGCGCCTCTGATACTTTTATATTTTGGCGGTCTTTAGAACAAGTTCTTTCACGCTGCCGGGATAAATGGTGTCAACAATTTCCTGGTCCATCCTTTTAATCCTTCTGGAAAGTGACCTTATGAGTTCAACCAGGAGCTTTGTGGCAAAATCGTAATTCGTCTTATATAGATTGTTAAAATCTGCGAGTGAAAGCCGGAAAAGAACACAATCAGTGTACGCGCTGGCTGTCGCCTCACTCTTGCCCTTAAAGAGCGCCATTTCGCCAAATAACTCGCGCTCGCGGATCAGTTCCAGAACCTCTTCTTTATTAGCGGCTATGTTTGACTTCTTGGTTATGCTTACCTTACCCTTTGCGACTGCATAGAAGTAATTATTCTCGCGGCCTTCCGTGTAAATGATCTCGTTTCTTTTAAAGTTCATTTCCTTGCAAATTCCCCTAAGAATAATGGCTTCTTCGTGAGTCAGGAATTCAAAGTGCTTCAAACCGCGCATCGCGGAAACATCATCCACGACAGTTTTCAATCTCTTGAAATCATCCGGCGCCAAGTCTATAAACTCAAGACCCGCGGCAAATCCTTCCGGGAAACTCCTAACAGCGATGACCTTAGCCATAAGGCCGTTAAAATTCGAACCTTCTCGTATATTGAAAGAAACAGCCGTCTTCATACCAAGCGGCAAATATACTTCCGTCGTAATGCCTATGCCGCCTGTACTGACACTGGTCATGCGGCCTTTCATTTTCCTGCCCGATGCAAGTTCTGTTATTTTTACATCACGGCTAAGAGTGACTGCGGCACGGTCATATTTACGTTTTTCATTTATCTTCATTTTTTGGCAAGCCAATCATTTTATCACTTATTCCGTCAGGGTAAAGGATGTCCACGAGTTCCTGGTTCATGCTCTTAATCCGCCTGGAGAGCGCTTTTATGAATTCCACCAAAAGTTTGGTGGCTAGTTTGTGGTTCTGGTCGTAAAGTTTGTTGAAATCATCTACCGTAAGCCGAAAGAGCACGCAGTCAATGTGCGCTTTAGCGGTTGCCGTGCTCTTGCCTTTAAACAACGCCATTTCTCCGAAAAATTCGTGTTCACGGATAAGCTCAAGAATCTCTTCCTTGTTACCGTCGATATTTGACCGCTTGGTTATACTGACTTTTCCCTTTGCCACGGCATAGAAAGAATCGCTCTCGGAGCCTTCTGTAAAGATGGCTTCGTGTTCCTTGAATTTTAGCTCTTTGCAGATACTCCTTAAGGCAAGCGCCTCTTCATGCGTAAGCCCTGCAAATAGTTTAAGTTCCCGCATTGCGAACACATCATTCACAACCGATTCAAGGCTGGCCGAAACTTCCGGTGAAATTTCGATAAACTCAAGCCCTGCCGCAAAACCGTCTGTCAAATCTTTAACCGTTAGGACTTTTGCAACCAGGTCTTTATAATCCGCGCCCTCGCGTATTTTAAAAGATACCGCGACCTTTTTGCCGAGCGGCAGGTAGACATCCAGGGTTATGCTGACTCCTCCTGTGCTGACACTTGTCATACGGCCCATCATCTTGCGTCCCGTGGAAAGTTCGGTAACCTCCACGTCTCTGCTGAGCCTTATGCGCGCGTGCTTTCTGCGTTCACGACCGCTCTCTTCAGTCATATTACACTCCCGCCTGAACAGGCTATGCCTTTAAATCTTTTTAAACCCGCCCGTAAAATATTATATATTATTCCATTAAAAACCGCTTCTGTGAGCTAAGGCTTCCTGCCTTCATTAACATCTCTTATCGGGGTTTCAGAGAACAGCAAGTCAACCATTTCCTGGTTCATGTTTCTGAGCCGTCTGGCCAGCGTCTTTATAAATTCCACGAGTATCCTTACCGCCAGCTTATGGTTCTCATTGTCAAGTTTGTTGAAATCGTCCACAGTGAGAACAAACAGCACGCAATCGCTGTGGGCTATCGCGTTGGCGCTTCTTTTTCCTTCGTTAAAAAGCGCCATCTCGCCGAAGAACTCGCTCTCCCTTATAAGCGCGAGGACTTCATCGTTCTTAGCGTCAATATTTGATTTCTTTGTTATTCTTACCTTTCCGTTCATAACTGCGTAAAACGAGTCCCCTTCCGAACCTTCAGTAAAGATGACATCTTCCGCCTTGTACTTTACATCCTTACCCATTTCCTTCAGGGAGATGGCTTCATCATGCGATATATTGGTAAAAAGCTTGATTCCTTTGAGAAAATAAATATCATTAATAACATTTTCTATGCTCTCTCTTGCTTCGCCGGTGATATTAAGGAATTCAATGGCTATCTGAAATGAATCCTGGAGATCCTGCACGCGGATTACACTTGCTGTGATGTCTTTAAGTTCCGCGCCTTCCCTGAGTTTGAAAGACAAAGAAATCTTCTTCCCGAGCGGGATGAAGGTGTCAAAAGTAATGCTGGCGCCGCCGGCGCTAACATTAGAAATGACACCGTTAATGACCTTCCCTGAATCGGAGATCACTACTTCGGCTGTTCGAATGAGCCTTGCACGCCGGTATTTTCGCCGTTCATGCCATTCTTCGTCTGCCATGTCCCGTTCCCCAGTACTTCATTTATTTCTTCCAATCTTGGTAATTCCATCAAATCTTTTAACCCAAAGTATTGCAGGAATTCTTTTGTCGTACCGTACAACAGCGGACGCCCTATCACTTCCTTGCGCCCCACGATTCGTATCAACTCCCTCTCATACAACGTATCAAGGACTCCGTCCGCCGAAACACCGCGGAGAGATTCAATTTCAAGCTTTGTCAGGGGCTGCTTGCAGGCCACTATAGCCAGCGTTTCAAGCGCAGCTTTGGAAAGCCTGTGCGTTACCCTGGTCTTAAAAAGCTTCTTAATGAACGAGGCGTATTGCTCCCGCGTGACTATTGAAAATCCTTCAGCGACCTCCGTAATGCATAAAGGCCGGCCGGCCGTCTCATAGTCAAGCTGAAGCTCGGTAACAGCCTTGCGTATCTCAGCCTCGCTCATGTCCTCTAGAACCAGTTTAAGCCTTGAAATCTCAAGAGGTTCATCGCTGACAAAGAGCAGGCATTCTATTACTGCTTTAGCGAACGTTATCTCCATTTTCCTTCCTGCTTATAAATATATCATTACTTGCCGCATTGTGTCTACAAGCAATAAGCCCGAGTTTAATCATCTCAAGGATGGCCAAAAATGCAGTAATAATATGCTCTCTCGTCTTCTGTTCCTTGAGAAACGCCGTAAACTCAAACTTCTCAACGGCATTGATATGATCAAGTATTTCATTGATTTTTTGCCTTACCGTTATACCTTCCCTCGAAATAGAAAGGACTTCATCTTTTGGAATATAGGTAAGCACGCTCTTAAAAGCCACGAGTAAATCATAAAGAGTTGCTTCCTTGAAGGTTTCTTCCGCGTACACCGTGGTCATATCCTGCTCGCGGTAGAAAACATCTTTCTGTTTCAATTCCTTTTTCTCAAGGTCGCCCGCGAGCTCTTTCATCTTATTGTAGATCTCCAGGAGCTTTTTCGCGTCAACTTCCTCCGGCGTGTCATCCTTTTCATCTTCTTTCGGGAGAAGCGCCTGAGACTTCAGGTAGAGCAGGTTTGCGGCGTCAACAATGAACTCGCTTCCTTCGTCAACATTGCTGAGTTTTGGCTCATCTACGATTTCAGTCACGGAAATCTGCTCGGAGTCTATCTCGCCGTCCTTTACCATATCAAGCAGTGTTTCGAAAGGCCCTTCGTATGTTTTTGAAACTATGTTAAACATGCCCCTTCCCAAAGATGGCGTTCCTGACCTCTTCCATGGTCTTTGAAGCCGCTGCTTTTGCGCGCTTGTTGCCGTCGCTCAACACGTCGCCAACAAAACCCGCCTTGCCTAGAATCTGCGAGCGTTTTTCCTGCATGCCGTCAAATACGGGAAGCAGAATTTCGAGGAGAGCTTTCTTGCAGTCAGCGCAGCCGAGCGCGCCTGACCTGCAGCCGGAGTCTATCTCCGCCGCCTTGTCTTTCCTGTAAATATTATGGAGAAGAAATATTGGGCAGCCGGAAGAATCGCCCGGATCTCCCCTTCTTATCTTTTTTGGATCCGTGTAGCACTTTTTTATTTTTTTCTCAACTGCTTCCTTTGTGTCCGACATATTGATGCAGTTGTCGTAGGATTTGCTCATCTTGCGCCCGTCGATACCAAGAAGCGCCGGAACACTCGTGAATACATGCTGCGGCTCCGGGAAAACATCCCCGTAGAAGTTATTGAACCTGCGGCAGATCTCTCGGGAAATTTCCAAATGCGGGAGCTGATCCTGCCCTATAGGCACGACGCTCGCCTTGTAGACCAGGATATCGGCCGCCTGGAGCACCGGATAGCCGAGAAAACCGTAGTTTGAAAGGTCCTTCTCTTTAAGCTCATTCATCTGGCTTTTATAGGTGGGATTTCTCTCAAGCCAAGGGATCGGAGTAATCATTGAAAGGAGCAGGTGTAATTCCGCGTGCTCAAGCACGGCTGACTGGACAAAGACAGTGCTTTTCTTAGGGTCAATCCCGGCCACAAGCCAGTCAACAACCATCTCGCGGGCAAAAGCCGCGATCTCTTTCGTCCTCCGGCTTTCTGTCGTTAGAGCATGCCAGTCGGCGACCATAAAAAAACAGTTATAATCATCCTGGAGTTTAACCCAGTTCTGCAGTGCTCCAAGCAGGTTGCCCAAATGCAGCTTGCCGGTGGACCTCATTCCGCTCAAGATAGTTTTCTTACCGCTCAAATTGGCCTCCGATTAATGCAGGTAGACTCCGGAAAACGAATAGAAGATGATATTTATCACGGCAAAGAGCCCGTCATGCACACCCGGTATATACATAACAAGGTAAATGATGCCTATAAAGACCAGCTGCATTGTGGAGTTCATGTATTCTATTTTGTGCGCAACCGAAGGAGGCAGAAAGAACGCCAGTATTTTTGAACCATCAAGCGGAGGCAGCGGTATCAAATTAAAACAGGCAAAAACTATGTTTATCATTATGAAGAACACAAAGAGAACCTGCATCGCCTGGCTCATATTGTGCCATCCGATAAATCTGGAAATAACGCCAAAGCAAAACGCCGTAAGGATATTGGCGGCAATACCAGCAGCAGAAACTATCAGGCTGTCAACCCTCGGATTCCTGAAATTTCGGGGTACTATGGGCACAGGTTTCGCCCAGCCGAAGGGCAGAAACAGCATCACCAGCGTGCCGACCAGGCTTAAATGCGCGAGCGGATTCAAGGTCATTCTACCCATCGCATTCGCCGTATCATCTCCGCAGAGGTGCGCGGCATAAGCATGGCAGAACTCATGAACAGTCAGAGCAAAGAAGAAAGCAACGATGTACATCATCGCTTCAAGAGGACTTGTTTGAAGATATGAAAGGAGGCCGCCCATTGGGTAATTTTACCACACGAAAGGGTTAAAGTCAAAAGCATATTCCCGTGAAAGGCTTTACGGAGATTGCGTTTCGCCTAAAACAGCGACTTCACGAACGAAAGTTCCGAACTCTTATCACCTGCCTTCCCGTCCAGTTTTGCGTCAAGAAGTTTTGAGAAAATCTGTTTATAAACAGGCCCGGGTTTGATACCAAGAAACTTCAAATCTTCGCCCTTCATGTAAACTTTCATCTTGCTGAGCGTGGAGATATACAGATGTATCCTCTGCCTGACCCGCAGGCTCTTTGACTTCGCGATGTAAAAGAGCAGACCTTCAATAGAAGTGCCGAATAGTTCTTTGTAAATCGAACTGTTTTTCATTTTTACCTGATTCAGGGCGGAAAGGATGTGCTCCTCCCTTTCTTTTACGAACACTACTTTTCGCATTATCCCGCGGTCGAGCTTGAACCTGTCGCAGATGCGCTGGCATTCTTTCAGTTCCAGCTCGTCGAGAAGGACCAGGAAATTCGTGAACCACCTGTCAACCTTCTCTTCAACGAAAAGGACTTCAACCGAAAAACTGTGATAGATTTCCCTGAATAGCGCCTTGAGTTTCGAGGTCACTTTCAACGAAGGGTGTATGTACCTGAGCACGTCAAGATCCTGCATTCTAACCAGCGCCTTCACCGGATGATCCTCGTTGAGAATCTGGACGATTTCGTCTTTTATCTTGTAGGTAGCCAGCCGTTCAAACATCTCAAGTTCCAGCGCGTTGGCGAGGAAGTTTCTGGTGCTCTCCTCCATCTTCATGCCGTATCTCTGCTCAAAACGGATTGCGCGGAATATCCTGGTAGGATCTTCGACAAAACTCATGTTATGCAGCACTCTTATCAGGCCGTTGCGCAAATCGCGCTGGCCGCCGAAAAAGTCTACCAGCGTGCCAAACTCTTTGGCATTCAGCTCTACAGCCATGGTATTAATGGTAAAATCCCTGCGGTAGAGATCGTATTTGATATGCGAAAATTCAACTTGCGGCGCGCTTGCGGGATAATCATAATACTCGACCCTGGCAGTTGCTATGTCAATTTTGAGTTTATCCTCTAGGAGCAAAACTGCCGTGCCGAATTTCTTGTGAACCTTTATCTTCATTTTAAATTTCTTGGCGAGCGCCGCGGCGTATTTCAGTCCGTCCCCTTCAATAACAACATCAATATCAAAGTTATCGATACCGAGGAGCAGGTCCCTTACAAATCCTCCGACAAGGAAAGCCCTCATTCCCATCTTGTCAGCAAGTTCTCCAGCAGATTTAAAAATGCCGAATATCCTGGGAGGCAGGCGTTTCTCCAACAAGTCCGCTGTATGGGCTATTTCCGGAGCAGCGCTCTCAAGAGCCTTTTCTATCTGCTGTATCTTGTCCTTCATGAGGCCTTTATTGACATTCTTTAAAACATCAGACCTCGTGACAATACCCGCGACCGAACCGTCTGCTCTTACAACCGGGACCTTGCCGACATTTTCGTCTATCATCAGGCGCTGGATGTCAGCTACGGGAGTATCAGGAGTAACAGTTAGGACGTTTGTCTTCATATAGCCGGAGACTTCGGCGTCATTAAAATTGTGCTGGATGCACTTATCCAGGTCGGTTATGCCGACAATTCCGATAAGTTTATCGTTTAAAATGATAGGGAGGCTGCTATGGTTGAACCTGAGCATTATTTTCCTGGATTCCTCGCAGGAAATTCCGGGTTTTATGCTCAGGACCGGGCTGCTCATGATATCCACGGCGCGCAGGAATGGCTTTACCTTTCTGTCAAGCACGGCAAGCAGGCGTTCCTTTACTCCGGCAAGCTCCCCGCCCTTAAGGGTCGCCGAGGCGGCCGACTCATGCCCGCCGCCGCCGAACTCTCTCGCTATCTCTCCGACATTGACCTCTTCAAGACTGCTTCTCGCTATTAGGTTTATCCTGTCAGAGAATTTTACGGCTGCGAAAACGACATCGAGGTTACCCATTTCACGAAGCTTATGGACGAGCAGCGCTACATCTTTGACATACTCCTCGGTTTCGGCAAACGCTATTTTAACGGGAACACCTTTAACCTCGTGCGATTCCATGGAAGCAAGAAGCCTCTCAAAGAGGATATCCTGTTCCGGAGAGAAGCCTTCTTTCAGAAAATCTTTGATGATGTTCAGGTTTGCGCCGCAGCCGAGCAGATATGACATCATGTCAAACTCAAGCTGAGTCGTTGACTGGTAGGAGAAAAAACCCGTCTCTTCGTAAAGCGCGATCGCAAAGAGCGTCGCTTCCCTCGGGTTTACAGGGATGTTTTTATCCTTCAGTTCTTTTACGAGAATCGAAATGGTAGCGCCGGTGGAGTTGCCGTTTGAGCCCTTAATCATTACATCTGCTTTTATCTCTCCGCCTACAACGGGGTGATGGTCGTAAACAGTCACCTTTATGGTCTTCCAACCGATGAATCTCGCCAGATCACCGATTCTTCCCGGCATGGCGGTATCAACAACGATAAGTTCTTTCACATCGTCGGGCTTTATTTCTTTGAGGCGGTGAACCGAAAATTCAGGATAAAGCTGAATATACTCCTTAATTTTGAGTTCATAACTCCCGGGAAAGACAGGCCAAGCATCGGGATGAAGTTTTTTGACTGCTACCATTGAGGCAAAGGCGTCAAAATCGGCGTTTATGTGGGTTGTAATTAGTTTCATTAACTTAGATTATAACATTAATAATTTGTAAAGTTTATAAAGTTATAAGGTTTATAAGGTAAGAACAAAATCAATCATTTCTGTTTGTGACATATTTCGCAGATATGCCTTGGGTTTGAGTTAAGAACGTTATTTCGCTATGCCAGACTTAGTCTGGCATGAATAATATCCTTCCTTACAGAACAAGACGCACGACGTGAGGCTCATAAACCTTATAAACCTTATGAACCTTACAAACCTTATAAACTTTTCCCTTACATAAACACTTTCTTAAATTTGTCGAAATGTTCCCCTAAGAAGAGTTCAAGTTCTTTGCTTTTCTCGGCCAAACTTGCTTTGGGGTCCGTAAGCGCCGGCCCGACATTCTTGGCACCGAGCTTGCGGGCCGCCTGTCCTACCGTTACCCAAGCCGATTCTCTCCTGCTGGTATTTCTTGTCTTTGAAAACTGGATGCTTACTTCACCCTGCACATTCTGTATCCGTATCTGCAGCTTGTCCAGCATTAGGACTATCACGGAATTTCCCTGCGGAAGATTGTCATAAGTATGCTCGCCCTCAAGCGCAAAATACTTGTTATACAAAAATTGAAAATTGTTCCTTACTTCACCAAGAAATTTGTCAGGCATACTTCTCCTTTAACTAAAAACATTATTTGATTACACCGATTACTGCACCGATGGCACCGATAGACCATGATAATTTCCGATCCTTTAAAAGAGTTCATCGGTATCATCAAACTTTTACTGCGCCTTGCCTGCACAATTTACTCTTCGCGGTAAACAATATCCCCGTAAACAGCGAATATCTTCTTACCTGGATTTATTACCAGGAAGCGCTTCTCATCCGTCCAGTTTCCGTCTACCAGGTCCTTCAGCATGGACATGTCGCCCATGTACTCCATGTACTTCAATTCATTTTCAAACGCGTACTGTTTTGCATCTTCCTTGTACTTGAGGTGTTTTGTCGGTTCGGTATCGATATAGACCATTTTATCGGAATGTTTTTTGGGAGAGAGCGTCTCCATCAGGAACTTGGCGTTCTCCTCTCCGTACTCTTTGACATACTCTTCGTAGGTCTTCCCTCCTAAGAGGCTGTTCTGCTCGCCTTCTCCGCCGCCTTCACGGAACATTGAAGCGCCGCGCTCAAGGTAGCCTGCCGAGGTCCAGGCCTGGCTCGGGTTATCTCCAAAAAGTTCATTAAACCTGGCGTGCGAGCCAAGCAGTATCGCCGAGCAGTCGTGCGCGCGCGGAATTACAAGAGGAATTGAGCCTGCTTTCAACCCGTTGGCAGCGTTGCCGCAGAGCCCATAACCGAGAATCAAAGCGTCATATGGCGCTCCGATCGAGTCTATTTTTTTCTGCAGGGCTTCCCTCAAGACATCCGACTTGTCGTGAAGCCCTTTCTCAAGATACTCGGTATCTATAACATTTTCCGTCAAAGCTGCGGCGTACGAGAGTTCCCGCGCGAAGACCTCGCAAGATATGAGTTTCAATTTTTTTTTAGAGATATTTTTTTGCAAATTCCACCGCGTTTCTGAAGATAAATACGCCATCGCCCTCTTCAGGCATATCTTCTCTGGTCCATCGGGGATGGTTATATCTGGTCATGTATCTTTCGGGATGCGGCATCAGCCCCAAAATGTTGCCGTCCGGGTTGCAGATTCCGGCAATAGCTTCCTGCGAGCCGTTCGGGTTCTCAGGGAAACTGATTACCTTGCCCTTCCTGTCGCAATAGCGAAATACGACCTGTTTATTTGCTTTTATTTTATCAAGCACTTTCTTGTTAAGCGTCACAAAGTTGCCTTCCCCGTGGGCAATGGGAAGGTAAATGACCGGTTTGTTCTTCCTGGTGAAGATACATTTACTGTCCTCTGTTCGCAGATGCAGCCACCTCGCTTCAAATTTCCCTGAAACATTGTGGGCAAGCGTCGTAAACTCCAGCTCGTCAACACCTTCAAACCCTGGAAGCAGTCCGGTGCGAACCAGGACCTGGAACCCGTTACATATGCCGATTATCAGCCTTTTTGCCGCAATATACTTTCCAAGGGCATCGTAGAGTTTGTATTTGATTTCGTTCGCGAGTATCTTCCCGGCCGAAACATCATCGCCATAAGAGAACCCTCCGGGTATCGCCAGTATCTGGTAATCCATTATGTTGACTTCTTTCGAAAGCAGGCTGTTTATATGGACCAGATCGACCTGTTCCGCCCCGCAAACCTTGAATGCGTTAACAGTTTCGTAATCACAGTTCGTACCGGCAGTCCTTATTACCAGCGTCTTTGAATGCATCAATTCCCTCCATAATCCATCTCAACCAAATTACGTTTCTACCGCCAAGTTATATTCGACCGGTTTCGTTTTTGATTTTGGTTTACGTTATAAACGTTAAGAACGTTAAGAACGTTAAGAACATTATAAACCATATTTTTACGGATTCCTTAACGGCCCCTGCCATGCCTCTTTAAGCGCGGCAATACTTTCATTAACAACCCTTCCGCCTTTTACTCCGTCTACCACTAGCTTTGAATCCTTAGTTACCTTCCCGATCCGTGCAACCTTCAAACACTTGAAGAGCTCTTCGAACTTTCCGGCGGAGGCGTGTTCCACCTCAACCAAAAACCTTGTATGCGATTCTGAGAAGAGCACAAGATCGTCCCGTGAGATGTTTTCGGCACCAGGCACATTCGCAAGGCCGATTGCCGCCCCAAGCCCGCCGGCAAACGCCATCTCGGCCGCAGCTGCTCCGATTCCGCCTTCCGAGCAGTCGTGGCAGGAAGCTATAACACCTGACTTAATCCCGGCGTTAACCGCTTTAAATATCTTCTTTCCGGTCTTCGCATCTACTTTCGGAACCGAGTTGCCAATGGCCCCGAGAGTCTTGTAATATATCGAGCCGCCGACTTCCGAGAAAGTCTCGCCGATAACATAAATAAGGTTGCCGTCTTTCTTTAGGTCCATAGTGCAGGTCTTCCTGAAATCTTCCAGGACTGAAATGCTTGAAATCAGGAGGGTACCGGGTATCGCTATCTTCTTGCCGGTTGCCGAGTCCATATATTCATTGTTCAGGCTGTCTTTTCCGGAAATAAACGGCGTGCCGTATTCCTTCGCTATATCGTAGCAGGCGAGGCAGGCTCTAGTAAGACCGCCCATCTCGTCCGGCTTCTGAGGATTCCCCCAGCAGAAATTATCCAGAATGGCAATCTTGTCTATATCCGCTCCGACAGCAACAACATTTCTTAAAGCTTCATCGATATTTCCAGCCGCCATCCAGTAAGGGTCAATCATTCCATAGCGAGGGTTTATTCCATTGCCCACAGCAACGCCTTTCTTAGAGGTAAGATCGGGTCTTGTAACACAAGCGTCACCCGGTCCGTCATTAACGCAGCCCTGAAGCGGTTTTATAATAGAACCGCCCTGGACTTCGTGGTCATACTGCCTTATTATCCATTCCTTTGAGGCAACGGACGGGTCGGAAAGTATCTTTTTCAATGAATCGCCGAGATTTCCGGAAGGAACATTTGCCGGCTCTTCGTGAACCTTCAGACCCCAGGTCGCTTCCAGCTCAAACTTCGGCCCGCCGCCGTGAACAAATGACATATCGATGTCGCAGACTTTTGTCTTGCCGTAGAAGAGTTCCAGTTTCTTTGTGTTAGTGAACTCGCCTATTATGGTAGCTTCCACATTTTCTGAAACACAGAGTTTAAGGAACTGGTTGAGCTTATCGATAGGCACAGCAAAGACCATCCTTTCCTGCGCTTCGCTGACCCATATTTCCCACGGAGAAAGCCCTTCGTACTTCAGAGGTATCCTTTCAAGGAATACCTTCGCGCCGGTCTCTTCGCCCATCTCTCCGACAGCCGAAGAATATCCGCCCGCGCCGCAATCCGTTACCGCGCGGTAAAGTTTCAGGTCTCTTGCCTTAAGCTGAACATCCAGCGCCTTCTTTTCAACAATCGGATTTCCTATCTGCACCGCGCTTACTTCGGTATCCTTATCAAGCGCGATAGACGAGAAAGTGGCGCCGTGGATGCCGTCGCGCCCGGTCTTGCCGCCGATGGAAAGGATGATGTCCCCGGGTTTTACGCTCTTGAAACATTTGTCAACCGGAAGGATTCCCACCGTCCCGCAGTAAACGAGCGGGTTGCAGTTATAACCTTCCTCAAATATTACCGCGCCGTTCGCGGTCGGAATTCCCATCCTGTTGCCGTAATCACGGACTCCCGAGACAACACCCTTAAAAACGCGTCTGGGATGTAGCGTGCCTTCAACAAGCTTGTCGTAAGAAGTGTCAAGTGGTCCGAAACAGAACACATCCGTGTTCAGGACAGGTTTTGCCCCAAGCCCGACGCCCATTATGTCCCTGATAACTCCGCCGATACCGGTACCCGCTCCGCCGTAAGGTTCAATCGCCGACGGGTGGTTATGTGTCTCTACCTTAAAGGCTATGCAATTTTTGTTGTCAAATTTTATAATTCCGGCGTTATCCTTGAATACCGACACGCACCAGTCCCTATCAAGCTCTTGCGTGACCTTAAAGATAGTCTCTTTAATGAGGTTATTCATTACTTTGCCGTTATAAGTCACCTTCGCGCCAAAGCTCTTGTGCTTGCAGTGCTCTGACCAGGTCTGTGCTATGGTTTCAAGCTCAACATCAGTAGGATTCCTTTTTTTCTTCTTAAAGTAGGCCTGAACGACCTTCATCTCAGCGAGATTCAGAGATAGAAGCCCTGACCTGCTGATTTCGTTGAGCTTCTTGTCGTCAGCTTTAAGTATTTGAATGGTTTTGAAATATTTCATCTATTTCACCTGTTTTATCTTATAAGTTTGTACTACATTGTTTGAGAGGAGTCCCGAACATATCTTCTCGACATCTTTCTTTGTGATTTTGCCGCTTATTATGTAGACCTGTCCTGCCTTCACGCTTTCAACGCCTTTAACATTAAGGTCATGTATTCCTTTCTTTACAGAATCCCCGGCCGCGTCGGTAACCCCTGGTTTTGACCAAACTTCAATTTCGTATTTCATTCTCCCTCCTGACTCATATTATTTGCCTTAAGACTCCACCTTATAAACCTTATGAACTTTACAAACCTTACAAACTTCTACTTAAGTATTATATCCATCGATATATTCAAACTCTTCGCCGAATGCGTCAACGCCCCTATCGAGATATAATCCGCGCCAATCTTTGCGAACTTCCTGATATTTTTTATATTTACGCCGCCGGAGATCTCTATTTTATACATTCCCTCGATCATCTTTACCGCCTTTTTCATATCAGGGATGCTCATATTGTCTAACATTATTATGTCAAAATCCTCGCCCATCGCCTCAGAAACTTCAACCAGGTTCTGAGTTTCAACCTCTATCTTTAAGCGCGGGTATTGCTTTCTGACATCCTTCACTGCCTTCTTTATTCCGCCGGCAATGTGCACGTGATTGTCCTTTATCAACACGCCGTCAAAGAGCCCAAAACGGTGGTTCGTTCCTCCGCCCATTTTCACCGCGTACTTTTCCAACGCGCGCAGGCAGGGAGTGGTCTTTCTCGTATCCAGGATCTTTACTCCTGTCCCCCTAACCTTGGACACGAACTTATCTGTGAGCGTAGCAATACCCGAGAGCCTCTGGATAAGGTTCAACGCCGTGCGCTCCCCCGTAAGTATGGCTCTCGCGTGACCGTGTATCTCTGCGAGACGGGTTCCGTTCTTGATACGGCTGCCGTCGTGTTTTAACACCGTATACTTTAGTGAAGGGTCTATTTCCCTGAAAGCTTCTCCGGCGATGCTTACTCCTGCAAGCCGCCCTTCTTCCCTCGCGACTATCACCGCTTTGACCTTGAGGTTTGCAGGTACTGTTGCCTTCGAGGTTACATCCCCCGTGCCGACATCCTCAGCAAGAGCGTATTTTACAAGCATTTTCGCGTCCATCAGGCCATCCTTTTCATGTTCTCAAGCAGCTTTGCCTTCTTATCCGTCAAAAGCATCTGCTTAGCTTTCTCCGATTCCACTATCGCGGCGGGCGCCCGCTTCACAAAATTCTCGTTAGAGAGCTTTCCCGCGATGCTCTGCAGTTCTTTCTCGACGCCTTCAAGCTCTTTGCGCATTCTTTCTTTCTCTTTGGTCTTGTCGATGTGACCTTCCAGCTCAACGAAGATTTCCACATTCGGAAGCACGCTGGTGGAGCAAAGTTCCGGCTTTACAATGTCAGCTCCAATCAGCAATTCTTCTATCTTAGCGAGGTCGGTAATATAAGTTTTGTTTCGCGTCAGAGACGCGGTAAGAGGAGCATCAGCCGTCTTTATCAGAGCCTTAATCTTCGCGGCAGGCAGTATATTCGCCTCGCTCCTTGAATTTCTGATAGAAACTATCACCGACTTGATGAGCTCCATCTCTTCGTCGATTGCAGTATTCATTGCGGCCGCGTCGGACTTAGGCCAGTCGGCCTTCATTATGCTCTCGCCTTCGTGCGGAATGGTCTGCCATATCTCTTCCGTGATAAACGGCATAAACGGATGAAGCGCCCTTAGAGTTTTTTCCAGCCCCTCGTACATAACAAATTGGACGGTCTCGCGTTCTGAATGCATCCCGTTCTTTCCGGCGGTTTTGTCATTCAATCTCGGTTTCGAGAGTTCCAGGTACCAGTCGCAGAACTCGTGCCAGGTAAAAGTGTACATTGCCTGCGCCGCCTTGTCAAAATTTGAAGTGTCAAATGCTTTCGCGGAATCAGCGAGCATGGCGTTTAGGCGCGAAAGAATCCATTTGTCCGCAAGCGTCAAATCGAGTTTCTTACGGTCTATTTTTGCAGGGTCAAATCCTTCAAGGTTCATAAGGCAGAAACGGGCCGCGTTCCAGAGCTTGTTCGCGAAATTGCGGTAGCCCTCAATCCGCTCTTCGGCCAGGGCGATATCCCTGCCCTGCGTCGCGAATATTCCGAGCGTGAACCTTACGGCGTCCGTGCCGTATTTATCCATAATAACGACCGGGTCAATAACATTCCCGGAGGACTTGCTCATCTTCTGCCCCTTCGCGTCGCGAATCAGCGCGTGAAGATAGGCTTCCTTGAACGGGACCTCGCCTGTGAATTTTATTCCCATCATTATCATCCTGGCAACCCAGAAGAAAATGATGTCAAACCCCGTGGAGAGCATATCCGTGGGATAGAACTTCTTGAAAAGTTTCGTCTCTTCCGGCCAGCCCATCGTCGCGAAAGGCCAGAGCTGCGAAGAGAACCAGGTGTCCAGAACATCAGGATCCTGTTCTATTTTCTCACTTCCGCAGGCGGAGCATTTTACCGGAGCTTCTTCGGAGACTATAGTCTCTCCACAGGATTTGCAGTAATAGACCGGCAAACGCTGCCCCCACCAGAGCTGGCGCGAGATACACCAATCGCGGATGTTCTCCATCCAGTTGAAATAGGTGGTATCCCAGCTTGCAGGAATGAACTTAATCTCGCCTTCTTTAACGGCCTTTATCGCGGGATCGGCAAGCGGCTTCATTTTCATAAACCACTGGAGCGAAATAATCGGCTCCGTTACCGTGTCGCACCTGCTGCAATGGCTGACCGAGTTCTTGTGATCCTCAATCTTCTCAAGCAGTTTTAAAGCCTCAAGTTCTTCAACAACGGCCTTCCTGCACTTAAACCTGTCCAATCCCTTGAACTTTCCCGCTCTCTCGTTCATCGTGGCGTCAAGGTTCATCACGCAGATCTGTTCAAGGTTGTGGCGTACTCCCATCTCAAAGTCGTTTAAGTCATGCGCCGGGGTAACCTTTACAGCGCCCGTTCCAAACTCCATCTCAACCTTTTCATCGGCGACAACTAAAATCTGTCTCCCGGTAAGCGGAAGTTCAAGTTTTCTGCCGACAAACTTTGACCAGCGGTGATCCTTGGGATTTACCGCAACCGCCGTATCGCCGAGCATTGTCTCCGGCCTGGTGGTCGCTACAGTAACGAATTCTTTTGAATCCACAACCGGATATTTAATGTGCCACAGGTGGCCGTTCTTCTCTTTGTGCTCAACCTCTATATCTGAGAGCGCGGTCCTGCAGCGCGGGCACCAGCTGATGATATAATTGCCGCGATATATAAGCCCGTCTTTGTAAAGTTCCACGAAGACATGGTTAACAGCCTTCATCATGCCTTCGTCCATCGTGAACCGCTCGCGGTCCCAGTCGCAGGAACAACCGAGAAGTTTTAGCTGGCTGACAATCCTTCCGCCGTACTTTTCCTTCCACTCGCGCGCCCGTTTTACGAAAGCTTCGCGTCCGATATCATGGCGCGTCTTTTTCTCGGTCGCCATCAGGTCTTTCTCAACAACATTCTGGGTGGCGATGCTCGCGTGGTCTGTGCCGGGAAGCCACAGGACCTCGAATCCCTGCATTCTCTTGTAGCGGCAGAGCGCGTCCTGGAGCGTATTATTGAGCGCGTGGCCTACATGAAGCGCCCCGGTCACGTTCGGAGGAGGAATTACCATTGAAAAGCGCGGCTTTGACGAGTTCTCGTCAGCGCGGAAATATTTTCTCGAGACCCAATATTCGTACCATTTTTTCTCTGTTTCTTTGGGTTCGTACCTTGTACTTAATTCCTTAATTCCCATTCTTCACCGGCCCTCTTGTTTTGTTTCTTCTATGCTTACTGACTGTTCAAACCTGAATTTAAAGTCCGGAGTTCCGATTTCCGGGATCACAAGGCTTACATAAGGCGCCTCAATCCTGGCAAGCTCAAACGCCGCCCATCCCCGCTTTGTCTCTCCGGGAGCAATATTTCCCGGTTTTAAAAGTGTCTTGGCAATAACATCTTTCTTGAAATGATCGTCAGGATAATATATTTGATAGCCGTAAAGCCGGTCGATAGCCCTGTTTATTTCAGCGTTCTCGTAACGCTCCTCTTCCGTAACCTGCCTGTTAGGTTCACCGGGTTTTTCAGGAAGAGCAGGACCCATTGACTTGAATATTTCCGTAAAATCCTTCTCTGAAATTGCCTTGTGCTGCTCCGGCCTTCCGTCAAGCATAACACACTTGTAAGGGTCAAAATTTACAGGGCTTGAACCTTCGTTATCAACAGTAATTTCAAATACTGAATAATACTGCTTCGTATCCGAACCATAAGGATTAAAACCGTTAATCGCCGCCTTCTTGATTTCCTGGAACGGTACATACCTTGCGGAAACTTTGACAGTAGCTTTCTTAAGTGACGCGGTGAGCCCGTTAATACCGGACCGTTCCTGCTCCCACCCGGCTGCAGGAGCCAGAGTTACCACCGCTGTCTTAACCGCAGCGCATGACAGCAGCAACAACGTAAGAAAAAGAAGCAGAATGACCTTTTTTTGCATACATCTCCGCAAGCCTGTCCGGCCTACTTCACGCCGTCTTTCAGCAGCTTATATTCAATGCTGTCAACAAGCGCCAACCAGCTCGCCTCTATCATATTCTGCGATACTCCGATGGTGTTCCAGATATCCTTGCCGTCAGTGGACTCGATTACCACGCGGGTAAGCGCCTTTGTTGCAGCCTGCGGATCGACAATTCTCACCTTGAAGTCGCGAAGGTGCACGGCCTTAAGCGAAGGATAATAGACCTCCAGCGCTTTGCGGAGGGCATTGTTTAGCGCGTCAACCGGACCGGTTCCTTCAGCAGCGGTATGTTCATAATTATCATTCACTTTCACCTTGATGGTAGCCTTTGACCCGACCTTACCGCCGCGGTTATCAACGGTAACGCCAAAATCTTCAAGCGTAAAGAAGGTCCTGTGCGTCTTGAAGACTTTCTTCATAAGTATTTCAAAACTCGCTTCGGCGCCTTCAAAATTATAACCCAGCTTTTCCAGTTCTTTGACCTTGTTCAGGATTTCCTTAGTCTCCGGCGTATCTTTATCCAAGTTGACTCCGAGAGATTGTCCCTTAAAGATTACATTGCTAACGCCGGAAAGCTCCGAGATAAGTATCCGCCTCTTGTTGCCTACCGCTTCAGGCGTCATATGTTCGTAGCTGAGCTCGTTTTTCTTCATTGCGTCAACGTGCACGCCGGCTTTATGCGTGAAAGCGGAATGCCCGACAAAAGGAGCCGCGTCGGGAAGCTTCAGGTTAGCGAGCTCGGCGATATAGATAGCCAGGTGCGTCAATTCCTGAAGCCTCTTTGGGTCCAGACACTGGTATTTCATCTTAATCTGAAGATTGGGAATGATGGAGCAAAGGTTCGCGTTTCCGCATCTTTCGCCGTAGCCGTTTACGGTGCCGTGAACCATCACGCAGCCTTCTTCCACGGCTGCCAGAGTGTTCGCGGTGCCGAGGTCTGAATCGTTATGCGCGTGAATGCCAAGCTTGCAGCTGACGTGCTTCTTAACATCCGTGATTATCTCTCTAATCTCGCTCGGCAGCGTGCCGCCGTTCGTATCACAGAGAATTACATAAACCGCGCCGGCCTTTTCGGCGGCCTGCAGCGTCTTAATCGCGTATTCCTTATTAGCTTTGTAGCCGTCAAAGAAATGCTCGGCGTCATAAAAGGGCTCGATTCCGTTGTCAATAAGGTAGCCGATTGAATCGGAGATTATCTCGAGATTGTTCTCAAGGGTGGTTTTTATGACATCCGTTATGTGCAGGTCCCATGTTTTTCCAAATATGCAGGCGATTCTCGCGCCTGATTTCACAAAAGCTTTGAGATTTTCGTCCTCTTCAGGTTTATTCTTTACCCTTCTGGTGCTGCCAAAGGCCACGAGAATTGAATGTTTGAACTTGATTTCCTTCGCCTTTTGGAAGAATTCCATGTCCTTGGGGTTTGAACCGGGCCAGCCGCCTTCGATATAGTGAACGCCGACTTCATCAAGTTTCGCGGCTACTTTGAGTTTCTCTTCGACTGAAAAGGAAACGCCCTCGCCCTGAGAACCGTCGCGAAGCGTTGTGTCATATATTTTTACCTGTCTCATAAGGCCTCACTTTGAATCAAGCACTAAACTCTAAGCACTAATTTCTAAACACTAAACAAAAACAATAAGACAAAAAAACGCAAACAAACCATAACCTGCTATTACCCAATTTCGACTTTTGCTTTTTGATATTTTTCAGTTTGTTTAGAATTTCGTGCTTAGTGCTTGAATTTTATTTCTTTCCTAGATTGAACTTTGCGTGGAGCGCCTTCACTGCCGTCTCGCAATCCTTCTGAGCGATAACGCAGGAGATTTTTATTTCCGAAGTGGTAATCATATCAATGTTCACGCCTGCCGCCGCCAGCGCCTCAAACATCATCGCCGCGACCCCGGAGTGGCTCTTCATTCCCACGCCGACAGCCGAAACTTTGGTTATCGAGTCATCGGTAAGTATGTTTTTTATCCCAACCTTGGCCCTGACGCTTTCCAGCGCCTTCACGGTCTTTTTAACTTCCCCGGTCGGAACCGTGAAAGAAATATTGGTGATGCCATCCTCGGAGACATCCTGGACGATCATGTCAATGTTTACATTCTCGAGGGCTACCGCCGAAAATATTATCGCGGCCATTCCCGGAGTGTCCTTAATACCGAGCACCGAGATTTTGGATTCGTCCTTATTGTAGGTTATTCCTGTAACAAAAAGCTTTTCCATCTCTTTCGCCTCCTTAACTACCAGCGTGCCCGGGTTATCATTGAAACTGGAACGCACTCTCATGGGCACATTATAATTTTGCGCGTATTCAATGGACCTGGCGTTGACCACCTGCGCTCCCGCGCTCGCCAGCTCCAGCATTTCCTCGTAAGTAATTCTTGGAAGCAGGGTTGCGTCCGGGCAGACCTTAGGGTTCGCGGTCATTATCCCGTCCACATCCTTGTAAAGCTCGCAGACATCGGCATTCAGCGCGGAAGCAATTGCCACCGCGGAAAGATCCGATCCGCCCCTGCCGAGCGTCGTGATGTCCATATCGGTGTCCATACCCTGAAAACCCGCGACTATCACTATCTTATCAAGGTTCAGAGCCTTCTCAATCTTTTCAGAACCAACCTTTACTATCCTGGCCTTGCCGTGAACATCATCCGTCACAATGCCTACCTGCGGCCCCGTGAAGGATATCGCGTCATATCCAAGCGCCTTTATTGCAATGGTCATAAGCGCAATGGATTTCTGCTCTCCGCAAGCGAGGAGCACATCCATCTCCCTATCGTCCGGCGAGTCGGTTATCTGGTTGGCGAGACTGATGAGGTCGTCTGTTTCATCGCCGGGCGCGGAAACAACCACCACGACCTTGTTTCCCTCATCCTTTGTCTTTACAATCCTCTTCGCTACGTTCTTGACGCGTTCAGGCGTGGCTACAGAGGTGCCCCCGTATTTTTGGACAATAATGCCCATCTTTTCTACCGTCCTTTAAGCAAAAAGTTTTTCTATCAACGACCAGCCGAGACTTACAAGCTCTCCCCCGGCGGAAGTATTCTCGTCAAATTTCGCCGCGCCTTTCTCTTCTTTCACCGAGCGGTAAAGCATCCACGGCACAGGATCCGCCGTATGGGTTTTGATATCAAGCGGGGTCGGGTGATCTGGACAGACGAGGACATTAAAATCCTCTTCCGCCTGCCTCAAACCTTCAACCACCGGCCCGACTATCTTTGAATCAATGTCTTCCAGCGCCTTTACTTTTCCCTTGGCGTCGCCGTTATGCCCTGTCTCATCCGTCGCTTCAACGTGAATAACAACAAAATCATTGCCCTTTTTCTTTAAATACTTAAGCGCGTACTCAGCTTTGTTAGAGTAGTTTGTGTCAATGTAGCCGGTTATTCCGGGCACATCGAGCACTTCAAGCCCCGCCGAGATGGCAATGCCTTTCACAAGGTCTACCGCAGAGATGCAGGCGCCTTTTACCTTGTACTTTTCCTGGAAGGACGGCAAATTCATCCCTCTTCCAGCGCCCCAGAACCAGAGCATGGTCGCAGGGTTCTTGCCGGAAAGTTTTCTGTCGCGGTTCACCTCGTGGAACTCAAGGAGCATCGCGGAATCTTCCATCAACTGGCGCATTATTTTATCGCCCTTGCCCTTCGGTAGGAACGCGTCTATATTCTTACCTGTAATGTCGTGCGGCGGAGTGCATTTCATCTCGGGAGAAAACTTCGGAGAAAGCATAAGATGCCGGTACCCGGTTCCCGGGAAAAACTTTATATCCTTGTTTCCGAGTTTCTCTTCAATCATCTTTAGCAGTACCTTGGCTTCCGGCGTGGTGATGTGCCCGGAGCTGTAATCAACCATTATACGATTCTTGACCGTTACCAAATTGCATCTGAAAGCCACATCTTTTTCCGAAAGAACAACACCGAGGCTCGCGGCTTCAAGAGGACCTCTGCCGTTATAAAACCTTATCGGATCATACCCGAGAACCGAAAGGATAGCGACATCGCTTCCCGGTTCGAACTTCTGCGGCACATTTTTTACCAGCCCGGTAGCGCCTTTTGCCGCAAGCCCGTCAAGATAAGGCTTTTTTGCAGCCTGCATAGGCGTTTTACCGCCAAGTGCTTCAGCCGGCCTGTCCGCAAGGCCGTCCGGTATTATCAGGACATATTTCATAATATCGATGATTTTATCAAATCCACCCCTTTTATTCCATATTATTATGAGGTTTCCATTCCAAAAGCAAAAGTCCTTCAGGATTACAGTACTTTTAGCGGTTCAGTATACTAAATGATACCCATGCAACTTTTGTGATACACTTTTTTTGCAAGAAAAAGGCCGCCCTTTCAGGCGGCCCGGTAATTCCAATGTTTGTTCCGCTATTCCAACTTCAGAAACACTGTGCGGTTCTTCTTTATGCTTATATTTGAAGCGTCGGCAGGCACTTCCTTGAGCATATCAGTCACGCTCTTGAACGCCAGCTTCGTGTCAAGCTTGACGGTAACATCCTTGTCAGTGAGGTTGATGATATAAGTGACATAGCCGCCGTCCTTCGCCAGCGTCCTGCTTTCAATACCGTTCACCCTCTTGCCTTCTTTATCTACTATCGTGACAAGACGCTCAATCTTTTCATCCTTGACGACAAGATCAAAGAACTTCCAGAGGCTATCCTTCTCAAGAGAAGTCGCGAGGTAATAAACCTTTCCCTTGCCTTTCCTGTTTACAACTATTGCCGGCTTGCCGTCTTCAAAAGTCGCCAGCACCTCGGCGCTCTTTCCGGTCTTGATATCCTGCACAACGCCCAGCCCCTCATAGGAGACTTTTCCGCCGGCAAGGATCCCGTTCGTCCAGTTCACCTTCACCTTCTTCACGTTGCTGAGTTCTATGTCAGAGATGGCGCCCTGAATAAAACCGTCATCCTTGGTCCTGGAATCGGCTTCCGCCTTCCCCACGACTATCTTTGGAAGCGTTACCTTGAAAACTTCAACATCGGCAAGTTCCTTCAGGTAGTCCTTCTTTCTGTTGTACTCGTCATACATCAGTGAATTTGGAACAACGATGACCGTTCCGCCATTCTCCGCAAACTCGCTTATCTTCTTCGCCGTGCTTTCCGGGATGTTTACCGCGCCGGGAATGACCAGCACCTTTGCGTCTTTTATCTCCCCGTTGTCTATCATCTTTTCGGTGGTGAACCTTGAGAAACTGTCCTGATAGAGCAGCGCGTTATAGCACTTCTTCAATTCCAGCAGATACGGCGTCTCTCTGCTGTTTCTGAGTTTTTCCGGTATCTGAATAAGCGACGATTTCGAATAGAGCAGCGCAATGGGAGCTGTAAGCTGCGCCTTCGGGAAATCGGCTATGTACTTTGAGAGCCGTCGGATATCCATTCCGATAGTCAGCGCGTAATAGGAATCTTCAAGCGGGATTGAATAAGAGTGCGCGAGCGATGACGAGTAATAGGATTGAATCTGCATAGTCGGAGCCGACGGCCACCACCACATTGACATATATGAATCCCCGTGCAGGAAATGCGCGTAGGCGTGAGCAAGATCGCCGTGATACTCATCGTCCATAATTATCTTCTCGCCCTTGCTGAAGGCAAGTAAAAGGTCTGTTGTCCAGGTGGACGGGCCGGATTCGTTTAAGACAATGTCGGTGGAGACCTCATTCATATATTCGCCGTCGCAGCCTGAATAGCCGTTCTGCCCGACCAGATAATAGAAAGGACTGCCCGTGCAGAATAATTTATCAGGCGCCTGCTTCTTCATCTCATCCTTCGCCCAGTGCATATACTCGGCAAACCTGTAGCCGTTAAAGGAAGAGTAATCAAACCATTTCGCGTCATTTTTTTCGGGATCTTTTATGGGTATGGTTGTTATCTCGGAGAAATCCTTGTAGTTTGTACCCCAGATGCCGTTCAGCGTCTCTATCTTTCCGTGCTTATTTTTGAGCCAATCCTGGAACATCGCCTTGGTGTAATCGCACATACAGACATATATCCATTCCCAGCCCATACCGACGACCCTGATGTTCTTGTCATTGGCCACCGTCGGCATGCGCATATCCCAGTATTGCTGTATCGCCTTTTTTGTAATTGGAGATTCCAGGCAGATGATGCACTCGCCGGAACCCATATCAGACCAAATATCGCTGATGATATGCCCGCAGAAAAAGTTCTTCCCGAAAACTCTGTGAGTCTCCGGGTACTTTTGGTAGGCCTCCCATATAGGCAAACTTTTAAAATCAAACCTTGAACCTCCAACCGCGGAAACATTTCTAAAGAGTTGGCGCTGGTAGGTGTAATCCTTTGTGCTCTCTCCGCCGTTAAAACCGAAGAGAACTACCGGCTCTTCGCCGTTGTAGATGCGCCCGTTCTTGAAAGCCAGTTTTGTTTCATCCGGCCATTCCGGTATCGCCGGCTGTTTGTATTTGCCGGACATTATGCCTTTAAGTCTTTCTATACCTTCCCGGCCGGCCGTCTTCGCCCAATCACAATATGCTAAGCGGTTATCCTCCTGCATCGGCATCAGCCACCTGGTCTGAAGGCCTAGTTCCGCCACATAATTTAT
>CAIWWK010000286.1 GCA_903916325.1 Candidatus Firestoneibacteriota bacterium | reverse complement strand
TGGGAGCCGCGGTTTGCTGGGCAATATATACAGTGGTAGGCAGGGCAAGAGTGAAAAATGTGAATCCCACGCACATTTCCGCTTTGAATTTCTTCTTTGGTTCTCTGATGATACTGGCGCTAACCTTTATACTTGGCGTACCGGCAACGGGCATATTCCAGCCGGTGCCTTTTTCAATGATGCTCTACATCGGACTGATACCAACGGCCTATGGTTTTACCATTTGGTATTACGCGCTGGAGCATGTTGAAGCCGGCACGCTCGGGCTTTATCAATTCCTCGTGCCGCTTTTAACAGCCATTATTGGAGTCATATTCCTCAAAGAAACTTTTACTGTCTTTACGTTTTTCGGAATGGTTGCAATACTTGGAGGAATTATTCTTACCGGAATTATCGGCGGAGAAATACCCGCAGGTGATTAGAGTTATAATGAAAAGGCCCCGGTCTCCCGAGGCCTTCCTGTTTACGTTACAAACGTTACGAACCTTATAAACTTTACAAACCTTACAAACCTTACAAACTTTTACTCATGATGCTTTATCTCCGAAGCCGTAATCCCGCTCTTCGCGCCCGCAATAATTCCCTTGCCCTTGCAGCCGAAGTAGCCGATGTACTCCCTTACTCTGTCTTTCACCGCGTTTTTGCCGGGCAGGAGGATCTTTCTCATATCCTTTTCCGCCGGGTTCTTGTTGTAGGTCGCGCCGACCGCTTCCACGAAGGAGACGGAGAGCTGGGTCGCCACATTGATCTTGCAGAGCCCGTTCTGGATGCCTTCTATTATTGAGGCCGGGTCTACGCCTGAAGAACCGTGAAGCACAAGGGGAATGTTTACCACCTGGCGGATCCTTTTGAGCCTCGGTATGTCTAGTTTCGCCGTCCTGTCCTTCATAGCGTGGACGGAGCCGATCGCGACGGCGAGAGAGTCAATCTTGGTGAGCTCAATGAACTTTACCGCTTCATCAGGCTGGGTCATTGCTTTCTCGACCTGCTCAGGAGAAACCTTGTCGGCTGACTGTAGAACCTTGCCGAGCTCCGCTTCCACGGGGATGCCGCAGGCGTGGGACATTTCGGTTATCTTCGCGGTCATCTTTACGTTATCGTCGAAGGAGAGCGCCGAGCCGTCGAACATAAGCGAAGTGAAGCCGGCCCTTAGACACCGTACATTCTGCAGGTAGTCCGTGCCATGGTCAAGGTGAAGGATTACCGGAACCGATGCAAGCTCCGCGGCCGCTTTAACTATCGCGGTCGCCATTTCAAGGCCTGCGTACTTTATCGCGCCCTGGCTGACCTGGATGATTACAGGGGCTTTTTCTTCTTCCGCGGTCTCTATGATAGCTTCCACGAACTCCATATTGTTCGCATTAAACGCGCCGATGGCGAATTTCTCCGCCTGCGCCTTGAGCAACCATTCCTTACTGTTTACTAACGGCATACTTGCCTCCTGAAAAAGAATTTAGATACCATTTGAGAACTGCGGCCAAAAAAAAGCCCCCTAACGGAGGCTTTTAGTTCGCTGTTTAAAGAACAGGAAAGTTAAGCCTACGCCCAGACCTTCATCGTGACATCCTTAAAAGTCGCCACTTTGGAGGGATAAACATCAACAATAACATCATCGGGTTTGAACCAGAGTTTTATCTCGCGTTCGGCGTCGGTTTCGTCAGAGGAAGCGTGTATAACATTCTCATAAACACCTTTCGTGGTAATCCTGCCATAAGCGCCCCTGATGGATACCGGGTCGGCTTCTTCAGGATTTGTCGCGCCTGCTATTTCCCTGACCTTCTTTATAGCATCTTTGCCCCAATAGACCATCGCAAGCACTTTATGCCTGTCGTGGTATTCGCCGAGGAGGTATTTGATGACATCCTCGAAGAAAGGCTTGTCTTTGAGGTGCCGGTAGTGTTCCGCGGCAAGTTCCCTGTTGACCTTGACCACTTTCGCGGCAATAATCTCGAGTTTTGTTTCAGAAAGCCTGGTGAGAATGTTTCCGGTAAGGGATTTCTTAAGTCCGTCGGGTTTAACTATTACAAGGGTTGATTGGCTCATAGGTTTATCTTATAACATACGCCTTTTCTTAAGTCAACGGGAAATCAGAATGATTTGCGCGGCTTATATTTTCCGTTGACTTTTTTGGCTGGAAGTAATACTTTTAGATAGGAAGACCGGAGGCAATCATGAATATAGTCCATGTTGAAGGGGAAAACAAAGGAAAGATAATGATTTATGCTCTTTCCACCTGCATCTGGTGCCGAAAGACCAAACAGCTCTTGAAGGACAAGAAAGTGGCCTTTGATTATTGTGATGTTGATCTTGAGGAAGGCGCTGACAAGGAAACTGCCCAGCGGGATATTAAGAAATGGAATCCTTCGATATCATTCCCCACTCTTGTAATAAACAATAAAGAAGCCGTGCTTGGCTACCAGCCGGAAGAAATAAAGGAGAAACTAGGATTATGATAGATGTAAAAAAGGCTCTGAGTCTGGAGGTTGAGCGAGTCTACACTAAAATAAAAAAAGATGCCGAGGTCGGCGGTTATCATTTGAACCCTGATGTGCAGTTCGCTAAAGACCTGGTACTCGGTCTTCTCATAAACGAAAAAAGGTACGGCTACTGGGCCTGTCCCTGCCGGCTGGCTTCCGGAATAAAAAACGAGGATGTTGATATCATCTGTCCTTGTGATTACAGGGATGCTGACCTGATTGATCATGAGGCTTGTTATTGCGCGCTCTATGTTTCAAGCAGAATAGGCGCCGGCAAGGAAGCTGCTGAAGCTATCCCCGACAGAAGGCCTCCCAAAGAAACGCGCGACGAGATAAAGAAAAGGACCGAAAAAATACGGCACCTGCCTTCACTGCCTGTATGGCACTGCAAGGTTTGCGGGTATCTTTGCGCCAGGGAACAGCCGCCTGAAGTATGCCCGATATGCAAGGCCGGAAAAGAAAGATTTGAGGTCTTTGCCTGATATGAATAAAGCGGACTTCTGCAAAGATTGCTGGTGCTGCAAGAAGGCCAGGGAAAAACCAGGAAGTTTCTGGTACGGCTTGGTAAAATTTATTTATCATTCCCTCTGGTGTTCTTACTGCAAGGCCTACGAGAAGGAAACCGGCAAGAAACCCTACTATAAATGAACTTTGGCGGCAGTTGATGTGCGGTAAAAGACCTGTCTTAAATTATTTTTTGGAGGGAATTTCATGGGAGCACTGGAAAAGTTGTTGAACAAGAGCGACAAAGGGAATTCGCTGTTTGAGGCGGAGATACGGAATATAAAGATACCGGTCTGCAAGCAATTCTTGAAAGGCGGAAAGATTTCTCCGGTTGATTTTAAGCCTTCAAAAGACTCAGTGTCCACCAAGGACTCGACAAAAGTATTCGCGAGTTTTCCGAATCTCAGGGAGACGGCTTCTAAAGTTATGGAAGGGGTTAGGGGCGGGAAAACCCCGAAGCTCAAAGGAAAGAGGGTTGCGGTGCTCTTCTCCGGTGGTCCGGCCGCAGGCGGGCATAACGTGGTTGCCGGGCTCTTCGACATGCTTGCTGCTTCAAAATGCACGCTGCTGGGCGTAAAGGCCGGTCCCAAGGGGTTGATTAACGGTGACCTCTTTGAGATTAATGGCGAAGATATAAAGCGGATAAAGAATACCGGCGGGTTCGATTATCTCGGTTCTGACAGGACCAAGATAAAGACAGACGAACAATTCGCGGCTGTGAAGAAGACCTGTGTTGACAACAAGCTTGACGCCCTTGTGGTTGTAGGCGGGGATGACTCAAATACAAATGCCGCAGTCCTTGCGGAATATCTATATATCGGGGTAAAGCCGGACGGCTCAGGAGTGCAGGTAATAGGCGTACCCAAGACTATAGACGGCGACCTCCAGATAGGGAAGTACCTGCCAATATCTTTCGGATTTGACACTGCGACCAAGATTTTCGCCGAGATGGTAGGCAATATACTGCAGGACACGCCATCTTCAAGGAAATACTGGCATTTCATAAAACTTATGGGGCGCGCCGCAAGCCATGTTGCGCTTGAAGTGGCGCTTCAGACCAAACCCGCCGTCGCGCTTATTTCCGAGGAGGTTGCGGAAAAGAAGATGGCGCTCGGGGATATAGTAAAGCAGATCGGAGAGACTGTCATAACCCGCGCTCAGAACAAGATGAACTACGGCGTTGTGGTAGTGCCTGAAGGGTTGATTGAATTCATACCGGAAATGAACCTGCTGATACACGAGCTTAATCATATCGTGGCGAGGCACGAAAAAGAAACAGCCGATTTTGATCTAGCGAAGAAGATAGACTTTGTCAGGTCGAAACTTTCCGAAGAGCACAGCAGCCTTTTCGCCAGCCTGCCGCATTACATCCAGGAGATGCTGCTCTTTGACCGCGACTCTCACGGCAACCTGCAGGTTTCCCAGATACCGACCGAAAAACTGCTTATTGATATGGTGAAGGAATACGTAAAAGAAATTTCTCCGGAGACAAAGTTTTCCACGCTCAATCATTTCTTCGGTTACGAAGGCAGGTGCGGCGCGCCGTCGCTCTTTGACGCGGCCTATTGCTACAACCTCGGATTGACTGCAGGGGCTGCCATAGTCAACGGTATGACCGGGTATATCGTGGCCTTCACGGAATTGGAAAAAGGCGGCGAGATACTAGCCGTACCGCTTGTAGGTCTTCTGAATATAGAAATGAGGCATGGCAAAGAAGAGATGGTAATAGAAAAAGCGCTGGTTAAGACGGACTCCCCGGCATTCATGTACTTTGCCGTAAACAGGGCAAGATGGGGAGAGAAAGATCTCTTTACCTCGCCGGGACCGCGCCAGCTCTGGGGCCCTGTTTCAAACCAGATGCCGATGACAGTTGCTCTTAATCAGGGGTATGGGAAATTAGGGTTTAAAATATAGTTCCATAAAAAGTTTGTAAGGTTAATAAGGTTCATAAGGTTTATAAGGTGGAAAAAAGAAGAGCCGGGATTCCCGGCTCTTTTGTTATATGCCATACTTTCTTTCACTTTATAAACTTTACAAACCTTATGAACCTTATGAACTTTTGAACTTAGTGTTTACTTTGATAAAGTATCTTAATCCCCGGGCCCGTATAAATATCCGAATCCTTTACTTCCACTTTCGGTTGTCCGGGACGAGCGCCTTTAAGACCCCTTTTCCTGCCGCCCCACGAACTGCCCGCTGAAATAGTTGAGGATAGTTTCTCCGACGGGTAAATAGGGTGGGAAGCAAGCGGTATCGACGCGTTAATTATTTTTTCAATGTTTTTTACATCGGCGCCCTGGTCGGGAGTTGCCAGCGTGATTGCGTGCCCTTTTCTGCCGGCCCTGCCGGTCCTGCCGATGCGGTGGACATAGCTTCCCGGGTCATCAGGTATCTCGTAGTTAATGACCAGTTCAATATCCGTCACATCAATGCCGCGGGCAGCTATATCCGTCGCGGCCAGTATTCTGTATTTGCCGGATTTGAAACCGTCTAGAGCTTCTTTTCTCTGTGATTGTGTCCTGTCGGAATGAATCTCGGAGGCTTTGTGTCCCAGCTGGCGGAGAGTCGAAGTAATTTTTGCGGCGGCTCTCTTTGTCCTGGTGAAAAGGAGCACCGAACCGTTGTATTGTTTCAGGAGCTCGTTAAGCAGTTTGTTCTTGAGTTCTTTGCTGACGACGAAAAGCTCCTGGGTTACTGTTTCCGCAGCGGTGCCTGAAGGAGCTATCTCTGTCCGGACCGGCAGCTGCATATACCTTCTAGCGATATCAACTATTCCGAACGGCATTGTCGCCGAGAAGAGCATGGTCTGTCTTTCTTTTGGGATTAACCGGATAATGCGCTCAATCTGGGGAAGGAAACCCATATCAAGCATCCTGTCCGCTTCATCAAGCACAAGCACTTCAACATTTTTGATATTGACTGTTTTCCTTTCAAGGTGGTCGTTTAGCCTTCCAGGAGTAGCGACTATTATTTGCGGATTGTGGGCGAGGGCCTGGTTCTGTCCGAACATGGAGACTCCGCCTATGAGTACTGCCGTCTTCATTTTAAAGAGAGGGGCAAGTTTCTGGAAGGATTCTTCGACCTGAATGGCGAGTTCCCTTGTTGGCACAAGCACAAGCCCGCGTCCTTTTCCGTTTGCAAGCCGCTGTATCATCGGGATGGCGAAAGCAAGTGTTTTCCCTGTGCCTGTCTGCGCTATGCCTATTATGTCTTTTCCGGCTATTGCTTGCGGGATTGTTTTGCTCTGAATTGGGGTTGGGACGGTGAAGTTTAGCTTTTCCAGCGCGTCGAATATTCCTGGTGCTATGCCTAATCCGTAAAAACTAGTATTTTCATTTTCCATATACATACATTAGCATTATTTTGACGATTATTAAAGGTATTAAAAGCCTAATAACCGCTCAATGCGTTCTTGGCATAGGTTTTGAGACAAAACCTGAAGCAGGACCAAGGGTTTTTCGCTTGATTTTGGGCGCCTAAAATGATAAAATCCCTAATCTTTAAAGCCTTTTTTAACCGGAACTTTCCGGAAAACCTTAACGACGAGAGGGATAATGCTGCTTCTATTGCTCTTTGCCGCAATCGCGATAATATCCGCGGTTCTGGTAGTTTCAATGAAGAACATAATGCATTGCGCGCTCTTCCTTGCGCTCTTCCTGCTCAGCGTTGCAGGGATATTCTTCTGTCTTGACGCCGATTTCCTCGGCATTGTCCAAATCCTTGTTTATGTTGGCGGAATAATTGTTCTTATCCTCTTTGCGGTTATGCTCACATCCAGGGTCTCAAGCGCGCTTATGGAGCAGACGAACGAGCAGAAAGGCCTTGCCATAACAGCTTGCCTGCTTCTCTCGGCAGCGATCACGGCCGCAGCGTTCAAGACAAATCTCGTAACTTCGTTTTACGGCGCGGACCCGGACGGAACGACCAGGGCAACAGGGGAACTGCTTTTGACCGTTTACGCGCTTCCGTTTGAAATTGCTTCTATCGTGCTTCTTGTGGCGCTTATCGGCGCGATAGTCCTTGCCGGCAAGAAGGGAGAGTAGGTTATGATGCTTGTGCCTTTCATAGGTATCTCGGCGATAATCTTCGCGATAGGAGTTTATGGCGCGCTTACTAGAAGGAACGCCATCGGTATCCTCATGTCGCTTGAACTTATGTTTAATGCGGCTAACATTAACCTCGTGGCCGCCAACAAATTCCTCAATCTTGAGAACAGCATCGGGATAATATTCCCGATATTCATTATCACCATAGCCGCCGCGGAAGCCGCGGTAGGGCTCGCGATCATTCTCTCAATTTACCGTCAGATAAAGTCGGTATATGTAGAGAAGATCAATATAATGAAATGGTAGGATGACTTGATAAACTATGCTTACATAATTCCGTTTTTGCCGCTAGCGGCGTTCGCGGTAAATATATTCTTTGGAAAGAAACTGAAGGGCGCGTCAGCCTATATCGGCATAGCGGCTATCTCGGCGTCTTTCCTTATGTCTCTCTCGATATTTTTCGCCTTCCTCGGCGGAGCTCAGAGGTTTGAAGTAAATCCGGAATGGCTCAATCTCGGCGCCGTGAAATTCGGAATGGGTTTCCTGGTGGACGGCATGACTTCGGTAATGCTTATAGTGGTCACGCTGGTAAGCCTGCTGGTTCAGATCTATTCCATAGGCTACATGCATGGAGACCCGAGATATCCCAGGTATTACGCGTATCTTGGTCTCTTCACATTTTCAATGCTGCTCCTTGTCATCGCGAACAATTTCGCTATGATGTTTGTCTCCTGGGAACTTGTAGGAGTCAGTTCCTACCTGCTCATAGGTTTTTGGTTCGAGAAAAAATCCGCTTCAGACGCGGGCAAGAAAGCTTTCATCACAAACAAGTTCGGGGATTTCGGGTTTTCCATAGGCATTATGATGATCTTCGCGTTCTGCGGCACCCTGAATTTTGGTGAAGTCAGCAACGCGATAGCAAAGGGCGCTCTTTCAGGAAGCACCCTGACGCTTGCGGGAATTCTCGTATTCTGCGGGGCTATCGGAAAGTCAGCGCAGTTTCCGCTCCATGTCTGGCTTCCAGACGCAATGGAAGGCCCTACTCCGGTTTCTGCGCTAATTCACGCCGCCACAATGGTTGCGGCAGGCGTTTATCTGGTAGCCCGGACTTATTTCCTCTATGCGGCTTCACCGACTGCTTCGGCAGTCGTCGCGTATACCGGCGTTTTTACGGCATTTTTTGCGGCAACTATGGCGCTTGTCGCGACCGATATCAAACGCGTGCTTGCGTTCTCTACTGTCAGCCAGCTCGGGTACATGATAATGGCGCTCGGCGTCGGCGGTTTCACGGCTGGTATGTTCCATCTTACAACTCACGCTTTCTTCAAGGCGCTTCTGTTCCTCGGCGCCGGGTCGGTGATACACGGCGCGGCAACACAGGATATAAGGGAAATGGGCGGTCTTGGCAAACACATGAAAATTACCATGGTGACGTTCTTCATCGCCTGTCTCGCAATAGCCGGAATTCCCCCGTTCTCCGGTTTCTACAGCAAGGACGAAGTGCTGCTTGCCGCGTTCAATTACAGTAAACCAATATATATTGCCGCTACCTTTACGGCTTTCATGACCGCGTTCTATATGTTCAGACTCTTCTTCCGGACATTCACGGGAGAGATGAGGACCAAACTTGATCCTCACGAATCACCTTTTACTATGACCATCCCGCTTATGGTGCTGGCGGTTCTCTCTGTTGTGGCAGGCTGGCTCTTTGTGCAGGGGCACGCGTTTGAGACGCTCGTCCACTTCAAGGAGGGTGCGGCCGAAGAGGGAAGCCTGCTTGTGGTCTGGATTTCAATCGCGGCTTCCGTGCTGGGAATAGGACTGGCCTCGGCCATCTATGTCTTCAAAGTTGTTCCGGACGGATATTTTAGAAATAAATTCCCTGGGATTCACAAGGTGCTCATAAATAAATGGTACGTGGACGAGTTCTATGACAGGACAGTCATAAAGCCGTCTCTTAATCTGGCGCGCAGGTTCTTTTCTTTTGACTCTAAATATGTTGACGGCGCGGTGAATCTGACCGGAATAATAAATGTTATTATCAGCAAGCTCCATAATATATTCGACAAGGCCGCGGTGGACGGCGCAGTGAACGGCGTGGCAGCTGCGGCGCAAGGCGGCGGCGGAATACTACGCAGGGTTCAGACAGGATTGGTGCAGAATTACATGCTCATTCTTGTCGCGGGGGCCGCGCTTGCTGTTGTTGTTTTCTTCTTCATTAAATGAAAAATGTTTTGAGGAATCATAGCAGCTCGAAGAACTTGTTGTTTGAATAGTTTCAGTTGAAAGGAGGAAGGATGCTGTTAACACTGGTGACATTTATCCCGCTCATCGGAGGGCTGGCGCTCTTATTCGTACCGAAGGGCAAGGATAATATCGTTAGGGGTATAGCAACCGCGGCTGCCGCGGTCGCGCTTGTCATATCTGTTTTTGTGCTCCTGGGATACGACAAAAGTGTCGGCGGAATGCAGTTTATTGAACAGTGCAGCTGGATTCCTTCCCTTAATGTGACATATTTTATGGGTGTGGACGGATTGAGCATCGCGATGCTGGTCCTGACCACGCTTCTTTCGCTAATCTCCGTTATTTATTCCTATAATATTACTTCACGGGTTAAGGAATATTTCTTCTTCTTCCTGCTGCTTGAGACCGGAATGCTTGGAGTCTTTCTCGCTCTTGATTTCTTCCTGTTCTATGTCTTCTGGGAAATAACCCTTGTTCCGATGTACTTTCTGATCGGCATTTGGGGCGGTCCGCGGAAGGAATACGCGGCTATCAAGTTCTTCCTGTATACTCTGTTCGGAAGCGTCATAATGCTTCTTGGAATAATAGCGCTCTATTTCACAAGTGCTCCCCATACTTTCAACATGCTTGAGTTGGCTAAGCAGGCCCCGCTCTTCACGAAATTATTTCAGAATGTAATTTACGTCGCGCTTTTCATCGGGTTCGCGATAAAGGTCCCGGTCTTCCCGTTCCATACCTGGCTTCCTGACGCTCACGTGGAAGCGCCGACAGCCGTCAGCGTAATTCTTGCCGGAGTCCTGCTTAAAATGGGCACCTACGGAATGTTGAGGGTGAGCTATTCCATACTCCCTCAGGCCGTGGTATATTTCGCAATCCCGCTCGCAGTTCTGGCGATGATTAATATTATTTACGGCGCCTACTGCGCGATGGCGCAGAAAGACCTGAAGAAGATGATAGCCTACTCTTCAATCAACCACATGGGGTATGTCCTGCTTGGGATGGCGGCTATGACAACTGCCGGCTTGAACGGCGCCATCTTCCAGATGTTCAATCACGGAATAATTACCGGGGCGCTCTTCCTTTTGGTCGGCGTTATTTACGACAGGGCGCATACAAGAGATATTGAAGGTTTTGGCGGGCTCGGCTCTATTATGCCGGTTTATACCGGAATTATGACCGTAGCGGTCTTCGCATCCCTCGGCCTTCCGGGCCTCTCGGGTTTCTGGTCTGAATTCATGTGTTTCCTGGGCGCTTTCCAGGTTCAAAATACCTGGATGAAGATCATAACCGGTTTCTCGGCGATCGGCATCGTGGTAACCGCAGCGTATTTTCTTATTATGATACAGAAAGTCTTTCTCGGGCCGGCCAATGAAAAGTGGAAAGGCCTGCCGGAGATTAACACCAGAGAACTTATCGCGGTCGTTCCGCTTATTATCATAATGGTAGTTCTGGGCTTCCTGCCGAGAATAGTTATGGAGCTTTCTTCTTCGAGCGTGGATTCAATGCTTAAAGCACTGGGGTCTATCAAGCCATGAATACTGCGTTACTGAAAGATTTCATATATCTGGTGCCTGAGGCCTATGTACTCTGTCTCGGTATCTTGATATTGGGCTTTGACCTTTTCATACCGGAAAGGTTCAGGCGCAGGTATATCATAAACCTCTCTGTCTGGGGACTGCTCCTGTCTCTGGTATTGCTTGTCTATGCTCCGGCAAAAGGGCTCATCCTCGGCAATATGGTTTCAATAGACGCCTATGGGATATTTTTTAAGGTCATAGTAATACTTTCCACGGTGTTTGCGCTTACTATGGCAAGGTATTACGCGCCCATAAAGGACGAGGTTATAGGCGAATTCTCGGCGCTTGTCGTTTTTGCGGCTCTCGGCATGATGTTTATGGTCTCTTCAAGCGACTTGCTGATGATCTTCCTAAGCGTGGAGTTTGTCAGTATCGCTTTTTTTGTGCTGACCGGTTATATCAAGAACGATCCGAAGTCAGCGGAAGGCGCGCTCAAGTACTTTCTGGTAGGCGCTTTCTCCGCGGGTATATTCGTGTACGGTATGTCAATTGTCATAACTTCCACAGGCACGACCAATCTCAAGGCAATGACAGAAATTCTCCGGGGGCAGGGCGGTTATTCGCCGCTCTTTATCGCAGGCTTTCTGCTGATGCTCGTTGGTTTTGGGTACAAAATTGCAATGGTTCCTTTCCATACCTGGGCTCCGGAGGCGTATGAAGGCGCGCCTACACCGGTGACCGCTCTTCTTTCCTCGGCTTCAAAGGCTGCCGGCTTCGCCGTGCTTCTTCGGGTTGCTCTGGCAGCCGTTACAGGAAGAGCTGACCTTGTTATGGCGCTTGCCGTCCTCTCGGCGCTAACGATGACTGCCGGGAACCTGATGGCGCTCCAGCAGAACAATGTAAAAAGGCTGCTTGCTTACTCTGGTATTGCGCACTCCGGATATATCTTGATGGGAGTGGTCGCGGCGTGCTCCGGAACCGCGCCGGCGCTTGGGATTACTTCAGTGCTGCTCTACGCTTTTGTCTATATGCTTATGAATATCGGGATATTTGCCGTGATTATAGCTTTCTTTAACAAGACCGGCAGCGATGATATGCAGTCATACGCCGGTTTTTCAAAGAGCAATCCCTATCTCGCGCTGGTGCTTGTCGTTTTTCTCGTCTCGCTCGCCGGAATACCTCCGACAGCCGGTTTTATAGGAAAGTTCTATGTCTTCTCCGCTATCATTCAGGCAGGCCCGAAGTTTCTGTGGCTTGCGATTATCGGCATACTCAACAGCGTTATCGCTCTTTACTACTATTTTAGGATAGCCTATTTCGTTTATTTTGGAGAGCCAAAGGACGGAGGAAAAGTTGAACTCTCTACCGGACTTGCTGTTATTGCAGGGGTTACCGCGGTTCTTGTCCTCTTCGTCTGTATTTATCCCGATCCGTTCATTTCAGCGGCTGCGGGGTCAGTCTTAAATCTATGGTAAAAAAGCTTGCAGTGTTATTCTTTGCCGCTTTGGCGTTACCGTCACTTGCCGCTGAGCAGCCTCAGGCGCAGGTAACTCCCGAAAGAGCCCCCTCGGCTTTTGAACTTAAAGTTGAAGAACTATCCGCGAAACAGGCAGAAATAGCCGGAGAGATACTGGCGGTAAAAGGTTCTGTCAGATGGCTCTCCGAGAAAATTAACATGGTGTCAAAGGATGTTACGGCTGAGAGGAACGCCGCGAACCTGCTCGGGGCAGAACTTAAGAAAGCGCAGGACGATCTGGACCGGATTCTCAAACAGTCCGGAGTGTTTTCTGAGGATATTGATTCACTCAAGACAAAACTAAGTTATCTTGAAGATGATTCCAAGGTGAGGTCGGAAGATCTCAATAGCTTGCGCGAGAACATCTCTTCGCTAAAAAAAAGCGTGGATGTCAATACCGAGAGCCTGATTGACTGCCGAAAATCTTACAGGCAGATGCGCGAAGAACTGAACAAGAGCAGCAGGCTAACGCCTGAGGACCCGGCCGGCTGGCCGTATTGGGGAGTCGCGGGAACGGCGGTGGGGATACTGGCGTTGATTTTAGCGATAGTAAAATAATAATAAAAAATAGTTTGTAACGTTCTTAACGTTTATAACGTAAAGCAGGTTTGTAAGGTATTTAATGTAAATCGCGAGGAGCGAATATGAATAGCATGACGGGGTTTGGGCGCGGAGTGAAAGAATCCAAAGGCGTTCGCTATTCAGTGGAGATAAGTTCGGTAAATCACAAGTATTTTGATGTAAGCTTCCGTATGCCTGGTTCTATGAACGAATACCAGAGCAAGCTCAGGGAGCTGCTGCACGCCAGGATAGACCGCGGTCATATTGAAGTCAATATATTCGCGTGGGAAAACAAGGAAGAGAAAGAAATCATAGTAAACAGCAAACTCGCAAGGAAATATTTCGGCGCACTCTCAGGGCTAGGGAAGACTTTAAAACTAAAAGGCGGAATTTCCATTGACCAAATACTTAAGTTTAACGATATAATCAGGACTACAGAGCATAAGGAAACGAGTTTTCCGGCTCTGAAAGAGGCTTTTGAAACAGCTGTTAAAGGGCTCACGGCGGCAAGGAAGAATGAGGGAGCGAAGGTCTGGAAAGATATCAGCGCCAGGACGGGTTCGCTCTCCAGGATGCTGGATACTATAATAAAGATTAACGCCAGGATAATGCCGGAAAAGAAAAAGGCAGTAACTGAAAAGCTTCAGGAGATATTTAAGGGTGTCGAGAAGATTGACCAGAACAGAATCTGCGCGGAAGCTTCGTTGCTGGTTGAAAGAGCGGACATTTCCGAAGAAATAGCCAGGCTCTCGGGGCATATCGAGGAGTTCAAGAGGATAGCCGGTGAAAACAAACCCGCAGGAAGGAAATTTGATTTTCTCCTGCAGGAGTTTATGCGGGAGATTAACACAATCGGCAGTAAGTGCAATACGAACGAAATATCCCATGTTGTGGTAGCCTTCAAGGAAGAACTTGAGAAGGTGAGGGAGCAGGTTCAGAATGTTGAATAGCGCTGTCTTCAACAGAGCGATGAAGAAATGGAGCAGGGAAGGCGGACGGCTTGTGGTTATTTCCTCTCCGACGGCCGGAGGCAAGACTACCGTGTGCGCCGCGCTAATCAAGTCTGACAGCACCTGCGTGCGCTCGGTTTCCTGCACGACGAGACGCCCGAGAGAAGGCGAGAAAGACGGGGTTGACTACTATTTTATCGGCGAAAAATTGTTCAAGGAAAGAATAAGACAGGGTTTCTTCCTGGAATGGGCAAAAGTTCACGACAGATACTACGGAACTCCGGGAAGGTACGCCGAAGCGCTGCTTAGAAAAGGAAAGAACGTTATCCTGACAATAGACGTTAACGGGGGCAAGCAGGTTAAAAAGAATTTCAAAGACGCCTGCCTTATATTTCTCCTGCCGCCGTCTTTTAAAGAAATGCTAAAGAGGATAAAGAGGAGAGGCACGGAAAGCAGGCCCGCGGTCAACCTGCGTCTTTCCACGGCTGAAAAGGAATTGAAAGAGCTGCCGGCGTATCAGTATCTGGTGATAAACGACAGTCTTAACGAGGCTGTCTGCAGGATAAGCGCGATAATAAAAGCTGAGAATTCAAAGATAAAGCATGCCAAGGAGGCACATTAATGTCCACATTTAAGCTTGAAAAGATGCTCGACAAGGTCGACAACAAATATATGCTGACGGTTATCGCCGCAAAAAGGGCGAGGGTATTAAACGACAGGAGCTTTGATTTTGACACGAAGTCCACTTTTCGCAAAGCGACCAGCATTGGACTCGAAGAGGTTCTGGAAGGAAAAGTAAAACTGAAAGCAGAAGACAAGAAAAAAGCGAAGTAAGTTCCCTTCCAAGGACTAACGTGAGCAACAACGCAAGGGAACAGATAAAGCAAATGATCAAAAGAGCCGTTGAAGATGACGGCTATGTGTGTTTCAGGGAAAGAACGGGTAAGCCTGCAGGCGGGAACACTCCGCTTTTTGGGGGCAAAGCCGAAGCCCTCAAGGCGCTCTATGACAGCATTAAGGACTGCAAAAAATGCGTTCTGGGAGCTTCCCGGAAGAATTTCGTTTTTGGAGAAGGGGATCCCGAGGCAAAACTGGTTTTTGTCGGCGAGGCCCCCGGAGAAACCGAGGATGAGCAGGGCAGGCCTTTTGTGGGGAAGGCCGGGAAATTGCTGGACAAAATAATAGAGGCGATAGGTTTCAACAGAGAGCAGGTTTTTATTCTTAACGTATTGAAGTGCCGTCCTCCAGACAACAGACCTCCTGAGCCGGAAGAGGAAATTCTCTGTATCCCCTATTTGAAAGCCCAGCTTGAAATTATCGCCCCGAAGATTATCTGCACGCTGGGCAATCCGGCAACGCACAACTTGTTGAAAACGGAAATCGGGATAACAAAACTCCGCGGCACAATACAGGAGTACAACGGAATACCGGTAATTCCTACCTACCACCCTTCCGCCTGTCTTAGGAATCCTAACCTTAAAGTGGATGTCTGGAAAGATGTAAAGCTGCTGAGGAAGGAATATGACAGAATATGTCGAAGCGGCGATTAATGCGCCGGGAGATATTTCTTTCACCTATCTGGTTCCGGAGGAGCTGAAGGGGAGTCTTTCCTTGTACCAGCGCATTAGGGTTCCTCTTGGCAACAGGAAAGCTATCGCGTTCGTTACCGGGTTCCCCGATTCGTCCCCTATCGTAAACCTTAAGAATGTTTCCTCTGCTTTTGACCCGATGCCTGTCCTTGACAAGAATCTATCAGGGCTTGCTTTTTGGATGGCTGAAGAATATGCTTCTTCCTTGGGGATGTGCCTTCATGCAATGCTTCCCGACAAGTTGAAAGTATTCCCCCCCTCACGCGGATCGTTCCCGAACCTGCCGGAGCGTTTTACTGACGGCAGCGGCATGAAGTCTTCAGTAAGGTCGTTCGAACTTCCGCGAGAGAAAAGAGAAGCAGAATACCTTGATATTATAAAAAAAACAGCAGCAGCAGGCGGCAAGGCAATGATCATTCTTCCGGAAACTGAGTTGATAGCAGGTTTTGCCTTGAAAGTAAGAGATTCCGGTGTTTTGGCTGTTGAGGCGCACGCGAAACTTCCGCAAGGCAAGCAGTATATGGCGCTCGCAGCCATGCAAGGCGAAGGCCCTCTATGTGTTGTAGCTTCAAGGCAAGGCCTCTTCCTGCCGGTTAGAGACTTGCGCGCGGTTATTCTTGAGGAAGAGAACGCCGGCAGCTACAGAAGCGATGAAACCCCGAGATTTCTCGCCAGGGATGTTCTTGTTGAGCGCGCAAAACGCTCAGGGTTTGAAGTTATTCTGGGTTCTTACCTGCTCTCGGTGGACACCAGGCATCGTTTTCCTCCGGAAAGGAGCGAGTGCTTTAAGCCAGGCAGAATAACCGTTGTGGCTTTTAAGAACAGGTTCAGGATGCTCTCTCCTCTTGCCGTTAAGCCTCTGGAAGATGCTTTAAAACAGGGAAAGAATGCTGTTCTTATAACGACGAGGAAAGGGTATGCAACCGCGGTCTTTTGCGATGATTGCGGCGGCGTTATCCGGTGCAGCAAATGCGGGATACCGCTTGTTTTGCACAAAGAAGACAACACCCTGCGCTGCGGCTACTGCGGCAGAAAAAACCCCTCTCCCGAAGCGTGCCCAAAATGCAAAGGTCTTCTCCTGTCAGGTATAGGCGACGGAGTTGAACGCGCTGAATCAGAGATTGCGGAACTTATTCCGGGAGCCAGTACCGCAAGGATAGATACGGATGCTCTAAAAAAGAAGTCTGACCGGGCAGGTTCTAAAGCCGAGTTCAAATCCGGGAACGGCAGGCTTGCAGTAGGAACCCACCTGGCCATAGGTTACCTGGCGGGAATGGAAGTCGGGGCCGCCGTGATATCCGGCATTGAGCATATAATGAATAGAAATGATTTCCGCGCGGTAGAACAGGGGCTTTCGTTTATCGCGAAAGCCGCGGATACTGCTCCTGCTTCCGCAAAATTGATACTGCAGGTAAGGGATTCCAAAAATCCGGTTGCCAGAGCCGTGCAGGGCGGATCGGTATCTGAGTTTATGGAAATAGAGCTGGCACAAAGAAAGGATCTCCTTTACCCTCCGTTCTCAAGGCTGGCTTTTGTGACTCTCAGCGGCAGAACAGAGGAAGAGTTGAAGAACGTCCTGCAGATCTTCGGCGCTTCCCTGGAGAAACACAACGGGGGAGCAGTCGAGATACTGGGTCCGCTTGAGCTCGGTAAAACTTTTGGAGAGTACAGGTCGCAATATCTTATTCGTTCTCAGGAAGGAGTGGGGATATTGGTTAAAGCTGCCAAGTCGGATCTGTTCCGGGATAAAAAGCTAAGAGCGAGAATGCCGGATGTAAACATTATATAAATGGTTGGATGCTCAGATGTCTAAGTTCACTATAATCCGCGGGAGGTTGAGGTGGGAATCACTAAAAAACATAATCTGGATGTGAATAGCAGAACGTTGGCTTTTTACGCGTGGTTTGCCGTGTTCCTGGCTGTTTCCTTGTTTTCGCAGAGAACTAATGCGGAACTATTTGATGACCTTATCTGCCCCGATTCTGAGATCAGACAAAAGGCCTTCTACCGGCTTGATTCCTCGAACCAGACTATCCAAGAGAAGGTAATTGTCAGGCTTATTGAGAGATCTTATAATAGCTCCAATCAGCAGGATGACCTCGCGCTCAAAGCCTTAAAAGCCATGAGAGCCTCTGCCATAGGCCCCGCAATAAAAACAATAGATGATATTACTCTTGCGGAAAAAAACCCCTGGGTCGCAATTTGTCTCAATGCCGGGAAGGAAGCCGTTCCGGAACTCAGGAAGTTTCTAGGTTCTGACGAAATACACGCCGTCTCGGCAGCCGGACTTATGCTTTTGGTGGATCCTGAGATGAAGGAGGCTTCCGCTTTTCTTTCAAAAAAGCTTAAAACTTCAAAATCTGACAAGTTAGCGTTGTTCTGCCTGAAGGCGCTAAGCTTAGAGTCGGAGCCTTCCGACACGGATTTACAAAACGTAATAACTAGGCTCGAGAAACCCGGTAATTTAAGAGAAGCCGCCCTGGCGTGCCTTGATAAATTCGGAGCCAGGGCTTCTCCTTCTGTGCCGGAAGTTCTTAAAGTTTTAGAAACTGAAAGCAAGGAAGGCATGATACTTCCGCTTAAAGTGCTCGGCAATTGCGGCGAATCTGCGTATGAAGCCGTGCCCTATCTATGCGAGCTGGCTGCAAAGGACGATATTGTTCTCCGGCTCAATGTACTGAGGGTAATCGGCGAAATTGGCGTTGATCCTGCACGTTCGCTGCCGGTGCTTGAGGTTTCTCTCAAACACGAGGATGAGTTCGTAATTGCGGCGGCAGCTGATGCTTTAGGAAGGTTCGACAAAAAAGCCTACCGGTCTGTGCCTGCACTTTCAAAGGCCCTTATGTCTTGCAAGCAGAATTATACTCAGGATAAGATAATTCAGGCTCTCCGGGTCATAGGCACCGAAGACGCGCTTGCTGCTGTTGACAAATTCAGGAAGGAAATCAGGCAAAAGAAAAAATGAACGGAGACAGGATGAAAACTATCCAGGATTATGTTCATGTGATGAAGCTGTTCGCAGCCAAGCCGTTTGTTTCCTGGCAGGATGGTGAAACAACGGCGTCAGTGTCCTACGGCGAGGCAGCTGAGACAGTTGATTCTTACTCACGGGGATTCCTGGAAATTGGACTGTCTCCGGGCGACAGGATCGCCGTATTCTCGGATAATGTGCCGGAATGGATCATTATCGCACTTGGAATAAACAATGCCGGGATGGTAGATGTGCCGCGCGGCGAAAATTCCAGTGATGACGAAATAAGATATATTATTGAACACAGCCACTCCAGGTTAGTCATAGCAGCTGACGAGGCAATCGCGGAAAAAATCGCTAAATATCCGCACAGCCAGGTACTCGGTCTTTATACAATAAAGCGGGCGCCAGGGCTAATGCATATTTCCGAGGTAAAAGCAGCGGGCGCGAAGAGCCGGGTTAAAATACCTGCTGTGTCCGGCGATACTTCCTGCAGCATCATTTATACCTCGGGAAGCACAGGCGCCCCAAAAGGAGTAGAACTTTCGCACCATAACTTCACATCAAATGCCGACGCCTGCACAAGAGCCATAATGATAAGTTCTTCCGACAAATTCCTGTCAATACTGCCGGCCTGGCACGCTTTCGAAAGGATAGTAAAACTCTTCGCGCTTTCAAACGGCTGTGAAACGTTCTACTCCTCGCCAAAAACTCTTATTAAGGATATAAAGGAGCAGGAGCCGACAGTTCTGGCCTCTGTTCCCAGGGTCTGGGAAACCGTCTACAGCGCCGTTATGAGGAAAGCGGGTGAACTAGGGAGGTTGAGAAAGGCCGTGTTTGATCTTGGCATCAAAACCATTATTGATTCCGAGAAGAGTAAGGCCGTGTTTCATCCGGCAAAGATCATAGGGCCTTTGGTGAAGCCGTATTTTGACTCAAAAATATTCTCGGAAATCAGAGCGCAACTGGGGGGAAGGTTTAGGTACGGTGTTTCGGGGGGAAGCAAGCTTCCGGCGCACATAGATGATTTCTTCGCGGCTGCCGGTGTTGAACTTATTGAAGGTTATGGGCTTACAGAAACTTCTCCGGTGCTTGCGGCGCGGCGTCCCGGAACTGCGGCTCCTTACACTGTCGGCCCGCTGCTTGACAATGTCAGCGGCAGGATAATAGATCACGAAACGGGAAAAGAAATGCCGTCCGGAAGAGAGGGCATCCTTTACGTAAAAGGCCCGAATATAATGAAAGGGTATTACCGCGATTATGAAAATACGCGTAAAGTACTTGACGGCGGCGGCTGGCTCGACACAGGTGACCGCGGGTATTTCGATAAGGCGGGCAATCTGGTTATTACCGGAAGGGAGAAAGATATAGTAGTGCTCTCCAACGGAGAGAATGTTAACCCGGCCTCAATAGAAGATCAGTTTTCAAAGAGCGTATTGATAGAAAATATTTTGGTGACAGGACATGACTGGAAACACTTAGGCGCTCTTATTGTACCCAGGTTTGAAAGGCTAAAGGAATGGTGCCTTGCCGCCGGCATCGCTTACGACACTGAACATATTGCAAAGACTTTATCTGATGAAAAAATAAAAGAACTCTACAGGCAGGAAATTAAACGATATATTAACCATGGATCCGGGTTTAAAGATTACGAACTCATAAAGGAGTTTCGCCTGCTTCCGGAGGCCTTTCTTGTAGGACGGGAACTTACGGCGACTCTAAAAATAAAAAGAAGGTTTGTTGTGGATTTGTACTCGGAGTACGTGAATAGCATGGGAGAAAGGATAAATAGGAGCTTGTAGACCCGCTAAAGCGGCAAAGCACCTTGTGATATGGAGAAAAATGAGCAATATCGCTAAAAGCCTGGTTCCGGTCTTCCTTCTTTTCATAATCAACGCGGCTTTCGGGCAGACTTTTCATCAAATCGGACTCTCCGGCGGAGGCGCCACCTATTACCCCGCGATAAGCCCGCTCAACAAAAACCTTATGTTTACCAGCTGTGATATGTCAGGTTTCTACAAAAGCCTGGATACCGGCGCTTCCTGGAACATTATAGATTTCCATCAGATAAACAGCTGCAATCAATGCTATCCTGCCTTTGATCCTTCTGACCCGGCAAGAATTTACACCGCGTCAAACGCCGTTTTAAAAACCAGCAGCGACGGAGGAAGCACCTGGTCCACGATACGCTCATATTCGCCGGATACCGCGATTTATAGGATATACATTGACCCGTTCAATTCCGCTGGCATCTACGCCGGAACCAACGCCGCAATATATAAAAACGCGACAAAATGCACTGACATAACTGACTCGGCATCAGCCAAAGGTTTCTATATCTCCAATTCCGGCGCGAAGTACGAGTACGCGGCCACAGCCAAAAATATATGGCGGTCAGGCAATGACGGCGTGAACTGGACTGTTAAAAGCCCTGCAGGTCCGTCAGCATTAAACAGTTTCTGCGGCGGCAGCAATGGCGTAACTACCAGGCTATACTGCACAGGAGCCGACGGCAAAGTCTACGTGTCGATTAACAACGGCGACAATTGGGCTGCAGCTTCCACTTCCGGCATTCCATTGACTGACCAGGGTTACCTGTATTCTGTGGTTTGCGCGGAAACCAACCCTGATGTAGCGTACGCGATGGTCAACAATTCAAGCGTTCCCTGGGATCTCAACATATACAAAACCTACGATGGCGGGAACACCTGGGGAAATGTTTTCATAGCTAATCCCTTTGCCTGGCAGTCGAATCCGCCCGCCGATCCGCCTGGTGACAATGTGACGCTCGGCTGGCAGGCCTACGATGAGCCCGGATGGAACAGCACTTTTACTTACGGGTTTTACGCCTGCAGGACGGATCCGAATTACGTGATCGGGGCCGGGGGAGGAGAAGTTTATCTTACAACCGACGGGGGGGCTACCTGGAACAGTGTATATGTCAAATACGCCGATACCGGAACGCGCGGAAAGCATAAAAAATGGCAGAGCAACGGACTTAATGTAACGACAGTTTGGAATTATTACATACATCCTTCGGATCCGACAAAACATTATATATGTTACACGGACATAGGGCTAGCGCAGAGCAATGACAGCGGACTGACCTGGTTTTCCTCCTGGACAGGAACACCATTCCCGAATACTTTTTACGACCTGGCGTTTGACCCGAATTCACCCGGAATAATGTACGGAGCCGGTTCGGCAGACCACGATATTCCGACAGGGTGGGGGCAATCCCAGGACACGCCGGATTATCCCGGCGGGCCTGTCGTAAGCTTCGATTACGGCAAGACCTGGACCGCAATGAGTTTTTCCGGCTTGACGACAAAAAGCTGGACTCAGGGGACTTATCCTTATCCCTGCACAGGTATAGCGGTTGATGCGGCCGGCACTTCGCTTTATATAACTCAATACGGCGACGGAGTTTATAAGGCTGTAAAATCCGGCGGCGTTTGGGGAGCGTGGACGAAGTTAAGCGTTCCGGCTATAAACGGTAATAATCATTTCTATAAGGTGAAAGTTCACAAGGACGGAACAATCTTTGCCGGGCTGGTCGGGAGAATAACTTACAGCGGAGGGACGTGGGGATCAGGCAGCTGGCAGACTCCTGATGCCGGCGGGGTATATATGTCAAATAACGGCGGTTCTACCTGGAGCAATATCGCGCAGAATGTCTATTTGGGAAACACTCCGCTCTATAATCCCCGGCTTTTTGAGGTTGATCCGGAAAACAGCAGCATAGTATATCTTTGCGCCGCCGCTTCTAGGAACGGTTCGGATTACGGCGTGTACAAGACCGCAAACGGCGGAGCATCCTGGACCAAGTTTGTTTTTTCAGGAACCTATAATCAAACGTACGGAATGGCAACTCCGGAAACCATTAGCATTGACCCCTCTAACACTTCGGTACTCTACCTGTCTTCAAATGACAACAGCCTTTGGAAGAGTCCTGACGGAGGCAGCACCTGGTCGGCGATTTCTTTTCCGTTCCTTCCTATTGATAATGTCCGCGTCGACCCGGTGAATAACTGCCTTTACATATGTTCTTACGGCAGCGGGGTCTGGACAAACGCGACAGAGGCAACGCAGCCTCCTCCTTCAGGCGGAACGACATCCGTCAATGTAGTGGTGTTTCCGAATCCATGCAATATAGCAGCGGGAGGGAACGTAAAGATAGCGGCAATTTTAGTCCAGCCGATTGCGGTTGAAATCTATAACAGCAGCGGTTCGCTTGTCAGAAGACTGACGGCGTTCTCTCAAGCTTCGAACGGTTATTATTCTGTCTGGGATGGAAAGAACAACGCAGGGGATACGGTTGCCCAGGGAATATATCTCTACTCTATAATAACTCCCGCCGGGAAAAAGACAGGTAAAATAGGCATAATCAAGTAAACGGCAAGCAAGAAATATTCCAAAGAAAAATGCTTTTATGATAAAATAAAGTTTATAGAATAAATTTAACTCTGTTTCCGGGAGGAGGTATGAAAATGGGATGCTTTATGTTTAGCGCGGTATTTTGGGGGGTAATAGTCGTAATTATCGGGCTCTCCATAATCCTAAGAGCCTTCGGCATAAAAATACCCGTGATGAGCATCATGTTCGGGCTGCTTTTTGTATATATCGGGATGTCTATTTTGACATGCGGCTTTGGCTGCAAGGCAAAGTGCAAAGCATTCATGAATGACCTGAACGTTCTGGCTTCTGACGCGAAAGAAGGCGAGTATTCTGTCATATTCGGTAAAGGAGAGGTAGACCTTACCGCGCTCCTGCCGAAAGAAGGCGGAGAGACGGTCAGAGTTAAAACTATTTTCGGGGAAAGCCGGATAAAGATAGATACGGCAAAACCGGTCAGAGTCAGGATTAAAGCTGTTTTTGCAAGCGCGAAGACGCCTGACGGGAATGTGATATCGTTTGGGGAGTATACCTACAACACGGATTCGGCTAAGACTTCAAAGAGCGTATTAAATGTTGAGGTTGATACCGTTTTTGGCGGCGTAAATATACTGGATAAGTAAGTGAGTCAGTTGCTTTTACCGGAGCCACGAATAAAATGAAAAAGTTGGTATTACTGCTCTTGCTGATAACGGCTCCGCTTGCCGCCGGGAAATTAAGAGTCATTACGACAATTTTTCCGGTTTACGACCTGTCAAGACAGGTGGGGGGGGGGCTCTGCGAGGTTTCCATGTTGATACCTCCCGGCACAGAGTCTCATTCATACGAACCGACGCCAAGGCAGATTGCAGGTCTTGGAAAGTGCGATCTGCTTGTATATACAAATCCTTACATGGAACCTTGGATAGAAAAGGCGGCGCGCGGAGCCGGAGTTGAGCAGGGCAATGTTATAAATTCCTGCAAGGACATAGAGCTCCTGGGCGGAGGGGACGCCGATGATGATCATGACCATGGAGGGAAAGACCCGCATGCCTGGCTTGATCCTGTAAACGCCGCGAGGATGACCGCAAACATAGCAGCTGCTTTTGAAAGAAAGGATCCGGCTAACGCGGAGCAATACCGCCGAAACGCAAAGGCTTATATTAAAGCCTTTCACGAGTTTGACGCGCTGGCGAGAGGGACTATCTCCGGTTTTTCCAAAAAGAAATTCTTTTTTGCAGGACATTTTGCTTACGGTTATTTTGTAAAAAGGTACGGGCTGTCCTATGTTTCGCCATTCAAAGGCTTCTCTCCTGATGCTGAGCCTACTCCAAAGGCGGTTGCGAGGATGTCAGACGGGATTAAGAAGGAAGGCGCAACTGTTATTTACCGCGAGGAACTGCTTTCTCCAAGGCTAGCAGATGCGCTGGCCGCTCAGGGAGATTTGACCGTTCTGGAGCTTTCAGCGGCGCATAATGTAACGAAGAAGGACCTGTCCGGCGGCGTGACTTTATTGTCAATATTCCGGCGCAATTTAACCAATCTTGAGCGGGGGCTAAAGTGAGCGTAGTTGAATTCAAGAAGGTTAATTACGGGGCCTCCGGGAAGCTGATTCTTGATAATATCAGTTTCAGTGTTTCCGAAGGCAACTTCGTCGGTATAGTCGGGCAGAACGGGAGCGGAAAGACAACGCTGGTACGAACGCTGCTTGGTCTTTTAAGACAGTCTGCCGGCGAAGTAAAACTTTTCGGGGAGGCTCCGGAGCATTTCAAGGACTGGAGAAAGGTAGGCTACATTCCGCAAAAAGTTATTGCAGGAGACAGCAAATTTCCGTTAACAGCGTTCGAGGCCGTCAGCCTCGGGCTTCTATCCGGGAAGTCTAACCCCAAAACAATGGGGGGGGCTGACCGCGCAAAGGTAAGCGTGACGCTTAAAGCGCTGGATATAACCGGAATCGGGGACAAACTTGTCGGGAGCCTTTCCGGCGGGCAGCAGCAGCGGGTCATGCTGGCCAGGGCACTGGTCAATGACCCTGAACTTCTGGTGCTGGATGAACCGACCGCTGCTCTTGATGTGGCGGCGGGTGAAGCGTTTATGAAGCTGATAAGGGATTTGAACGAGATACGTAAAGTAACTGTGCTGCTTGTCACTCATGATATAGCAAATATCGGGAAATACGCCGATAAGATGCTTTACATAGACAATAAAATGGTCTTCTACGGAACTTTCGGGGATTTTTGCATCTCTCCGGATGCCGCGCTCTATTTTGGAAAGTACGCCCAGCATATAATCTGTCACAGGCATGATCACGAGCGGGCTGCGGGGGAAGTAAAAAATGCTTGAAGCGCTGCACTACGCGTTCATACAGAAAGCCCTGCTTGCCGGAGCTTTCATATCTGTGCTCTGCGCGGTGCTCGGTGTCTTTTTGGTCCTGAAAAAATTCTCTCTCATAGGGGACGGACTCTCGCATGTGACCTTTTTTTCCATCGCTCTCGGCCTGCTCTTTAAGACATCGCCGCTCTATATTTCGGTGCCGGTTGTTGCCGCCTCTTCTCTCGGGATACTGAAACTCACGGAAAAAGGGAAAGTTTTCGGCGATACGGCAATAGGGATAGTCTCTTCACTCGGCATCGCGGGAGGAGTGATAATCGCCAGTCTTTCCGGCGGGTTCAATGTTGACCTGATGAGCTATCTTTTTGGCAGCATACTGACCATCCAATGGGAAGAGGTCGCGCTCTCAATAGCCCTTTCGGCGCTTGTAATAGCGCTGGTGGTATTTTATTACCACGATCTTGTTGCCGCTGCTTTTGACGAAGAATCCGCGAAAGTAATGGGGATTAACACGGGGCGGGTGAACAAAGTCCTCGTACTCTTAACTTCGCTTACCGTGGTTCTTTCAATGCGCATAGTAGGCATAATGCTTGTTTCAAGCTTTCTCATAATACCGGCCGCATCAGCGCTTCAATTGGGCTTGAGTTTCAGGTCAACAATCATGGCCTCCGCCGGGTTTGGGCTTGTTTCCGTAATCACCGGCATATTCCTCTCATACGCCGCGGATCTTCCGGCGGGAGCGGCTATAGTCATGGTGAGTTTCATGCTTTTCTGCGCGGCCTTCGGGCTAAGGAAGGTGTTGGGAAGATGATTGAAAAAAACGAATCCGTAAAACGGCTGCTTCAGGTAGGTATAGCCCTTTCAAGTGTTGAAAACCTGGACACCCTGCTTGACCTTATACTCAAGGAAGCGCAGGAACTCATGGGCTGCGACGGCGCGTCAATATTTCTATTGGAAAATGATAAACTGGTATTCAAAGCCATGCGTTCCGGCACATATTTTAAGATGTGGGGTGAAGATAAGACTAGAGCAACATTTAAAACCTTTGAAATGCCGCTGACAAAAAACAGCATTGCAGGCTATGTGGCTATAACGGCTTCCGCCTTGAATATACCGGATGTTTCGCAGATTCCGGCCGGCGAGCAATACAGGTATGACCCTACCTTCGACGAGAAATACGGCTACAGAACCGTTTCGTTGCTGGTGATGCCGATAAAGAACAAAAAGAATCAGGTTTTAGGCGTTCTTGAAATGATTAATGCGATTGAAAATGACAAAGTCACGAAATTCAACGGCGAGGATATGGAAATTGCGGAATCTTTCTCTTCACAAGCCGGAGTAGCAATACAAAATACAAGCCTGACCGAGCAGCTGCGTGAAGCAAATTTTGACACCATCTTCAGGCTTTCAGTTGCCGCGGAGTACAGGGACAAAGAGACCTCAAACCATATTAAGAGGGTAAGCTATTACGCCAGATTGATAGCTGATAAGCTCAGGTATTGCTCAGAAGACTGCTCTCTGATATTTTGGGCCGCGCCGATGCACGATATCGGGAAGCTGGGCATACCGGACGCAATACTTCAAAAACCCGGCCCGCTTGATCCGGAAGAACGGAAGATAATGGAGAAGCATTCAGTTATAGGCGCAAAAGTGCTTAAAGATTCGAAAGTCCCGGTAATCCTGAAATCCAAGGTTGTAGCTTTAGCCCATCACGAGAAATATGACGGTACCGGTTACCCTATGAAATTGAAAGGTAATGCAATACCTGTTGAAGGCCGGCTTGTGGCTATAGCCGACGTTTTTGACGCTTTGACTAGCAAGCGGGTTTACAAAGCGCAGATGCCGGAAGAGCAGGCCTTAAAAATTATGAGGGAAAGCAGGGGCACTCATTTTGACCCTGAAATGCTGGATTGCTTTCTTGGAAGCATGGCTGACGTCCGTGAGATTAGGGACAAATTTGAAGATAAACCTGAAGATTTTGATAAGCTGAAAGATGTCGGGAGCGAGGATCTTAACGAATTGCTGAAGTAGT
>CAIWWK010000285.1 GCA_903916325.1 Candidatus Firestoneibacteriota bacterium | reverse complement strand
GCGCAGAATGTGTATGTGGAACCGCCGCTGGAGTTCAGTGACACGCCCGTAAGGACGGCGCTGGACACCATATTCATGAAAGCCGGCAATGTGCCGTATTCGATAGAGATAACGAATCCGGCGGAAGTTCCGCCCGTCACCTTGAAGCTGACGGAGAGGCAGGAACTTGAAGCGCTGCTGAAACTTGTTTTGGACACGCGCAACCTGGAGTTTAAGAAGGATGCGGGAGGCGTGTACCACATCTCTAAAGTGGGCGGTTCAGTAAAGGCCGCTGCGCCGGCGAAGGTGACAAAACTCTTCGCCTTGACGTACGCGACAGCCGGAGAAATAGTCAGGCAGGTAAAGGGAGTGCTGACGAAAGACGGCGGAATCTCGGTTGATGTGGGCACAAACGCGCTTATCATCAGCGACGACCCGGCGGTTTTTGAAGGAGTCGAGAACCTGTTAAAGGAGCTTGACAACCCGGAAAGGAAAGCCAAACTGATTTCAATCAAGACAAAACTGCTTGAAGTTGCCAACAATACCGATACGACAATGGCGATAGACGCGCAGTACAGCCAAGCGGCCCAAATATCTGTGTTGGGAGGAAAGCTCTCGAATCCGTTTACGATGGGAACCAGATTTAATGTGTCCAATCCGACAACGGGACTGGCGACCGTGGGTTCCGGCTTCTATATAGGGCCTGTGACCTGGACGGCGGGAGTTGACAGCGTGCTTACGGGTTTATTCGCGACCTGCAACGCTACGAAGGTTGAGATGACCGCGGATCCGGATGTGGTAGTTGAAGACGGAACTGAGGCGAGAATACAGATAGGCAGCAAAGAGCCTATCCTGTCGGCCTCAGCGACCTCGTCAGGAACGACAATTACATACACCTACCAGGATGTGAACATAGTTCTGACGGTGACCCCGCAATCACAGAGGGACAACACTATCAGCATCCAGATCAACCCGGTTGTGAACCAGATCTCGGGGTATGTAAGTTCAACCGTGCAGGGAACCACCTCCACGGTGCCGAGGATAGACAACAGGGAAGTAAGGACGAAGCTCTTTGTAGCGAACGGCGGAACCATCAGGCTGGGAGGAATGTATAAGGACAGGACAACGACTTCAGAACTGAAGATTCCGATCCTTGGAGACATCCCGCTGATAGGTTTATTGTTCAAAAAGACCGAGCCGATAAACGACAAGGTAGACTTGCAGATGCTGGTCTCTCCGCACATAGTTGACTACGCGCCGCCGAGGTGTAAAGAGACCCCTTGGATAGGGCTGCTGGAAGCGAGTATGGCAGGGGATATGGATATAAGGGTAGATTGGAGCAAGGATCTTCCGTACGGAGCGAACAACATCTTCTCGTATAACGTGTACAGGGATACAAACCCTATCACGAGCCTTGAAGACAGGAAACCGTTTGCTTCCGGAGTATCCGGTGAATCGACGAACTGGGTAGACACAACGAAGAAGAGGCGGAATGGAACTTACTACTATGTTGTGACGGCGATTAACCCGTCAGGCATGGAGCAGTCCATCTCGACCGATTCCAAGTATAACGCTCAGATCACGATTCCTTAAAG
>CAIWWK010000284.1 GCA_903916325.1 Candidatus Firestoneibacteriota bacterium | reverse complement strand
GATGGAAGAGGCAGGCGTAAAGGTCCTCTTCTTTACCGCGGTCTCGGATGTTATAAAGAACCGGGGAAAAATCACTGCCGTAATTATAGAAAATAAAAACGGGAGGCAGGCCGTCGCCGGAAAAACCTTCATAGATGCCACCGGCGACGCCGATATTGCCGCGAAAGCGGGCGTGCCTTTCGGAAAAGGCGACAACAAAGGAAAAATGCAGCCGGTTACCGTCTGCTTCTCAGCGGCAGGCATAAATTCAAATGAGTTCAAGACGCTGCGGAATGTGACTTTCAAGGGGAAGAACAGCGCGATGACCGAGAAGACCCTTACTTCGGCCGAAGGGAAGTCCCTCCCCCGGCTTAAATTCGGCGAATACAGGTTCATAGCCCAGAAAGACCTCGGCGGCGGCGTTTGGGGGTTTAATTTCGGGCATGTTTTCGACATTGACGGGACAGACACGGACCGGCTCTCCTTCGCTATCGCGTACGGAAGAAAGATTGCAAATAATTTTATCGCCTACGCGAGAAAACATATCCTGGGGTTTAAAAATGCCTCTCTTCTCCAGACTTCGCAGCTGCTTGGCGTGCGGGAAACAAGAAGAATAAAGGGGCTTTACACTTTCAATTACAAGGATTACGTATCCCGGCACAAGTTCAGCGATGCCATCGCCGTTTATGATTACCCCATAGATATACATGTTCCCAAAAAGTCCAGGTCAATCTTCAATAAAATGGAAAGGGAGTTCACCAAGGATTTCGTTCTGCCATACGGGAAGTATTACAGCGTGCCGTTTCGGTCTCTGGTCCCCTTAAAGATTGACAACTTGCTTGTGGCCGGAAGGTCCGTCTCGACAGACAGAATGACGCAGGGGGCGCTCAGGGTCATGCCTCTTTGCTCCTGCATGGGGCAAGCCGCGGGGCTCGCTGCCGCGATGGCCGCGAAGAAAGGCAACAGTTTCAAGGATACCGACATAAAACTTCTCAGGGAAACACTTAAAAAGCAGGGCGCGAAGATTGATTAGAATAGCGGAGGAAAAATGAAGTATATCACGGAACCAAAGAAGAAATTGCCGGTCTACGGAAACTTTGATGTTGTGGTCTGCGGCGGGGGCCCCGCCGGCTCCGCTTCAGCTCTTTCCGCGGCAAGGAACGGAGCAAAAGTCCTGCTCATTGAACAGACCGGCTGTCTCGGCGGAATGTCGACCGCAGGGCTTGGCCCGACAATGGCGCCTTTTACCAATACAAGAGAACCCTTTATCAGAGGGATTGCCCTCGAAGTTTTAACCAGGCTCAAAGAGATCGGCGGAACAGGCGACACCCCGAAAAGTTCAACCATGTGGCCGGTTATAGATTCCGAGAAGATCAAACTGCTTTATGACACCCTTATGGAAGAAGCCGGAGTTAAAGTCCTTTTCTTCACGGGAGTTTTCAATGTTCTCAAATCGGAAAACCTGATAAAAGCAATCGTTATTGAGAACAAGAACGGCAGGCAGGCGGTAACCGGAAAAACCTTCATTGACGCGACAGGCGACGCCGATCTTGCGGCAATGGCAGGGGTTCCGTTTGAAAAAGGCGACAACAAAGGGAGGATGCAGCCGGTGACCCTGTGCTTCACCGCGGCCGGCATAGACTCGGAGAAGTTCAAAACCCTCCGCAATGTGACCTTCAAAGGATCGAACGCCAAAATGACCGAGTCTACCATCCGCTCTTACCTCGGGAAATCGCTTCCCGATATGAAATCCGGCGAGTACAGGTACATAGTCAACAAGAACCTCGGGAACGGGGTCTGGGGCTTTAATTTCGGACATGTTTACAAAGTTGACGGAACAGACGCGGACAGCCTCTCTTTCGGAATGGCCTACGGGAGAAAACTCATAGACAACTTCATCAAACACGCCAGGAAACATGTCCCGGGATTTGAGAATGCGCAGCTGCTCCAGACAGGGCAACTGATGGGCGTGCGGGAAACCAGAAGAATCAGGGGCATTTATAAATACACCATCAAGGATTACACCTCCTTGAATAAATTCGACGATACTATTGCCGTTTATGACTATCCCGTGGATGTCCACGCTCCCACAAAATCAAAGAAACTCTATAAGAAACACGAGAAGCAATTCACCTCAGATTACGTGCTGCCTGGCGGGCAATACTACAGCATACCTTTCAGGACGATTGTGCCGGTGAAGATTTCCAACCTCCTGGTTCCGGGAAGGTCACTCTCAGCGGACCGGCTGACGCAGGGAGCCCTCCGTGTCATTCCGCTCTGCCTCGCATTCGGCGAAGCGGCAGGGCTCGCGGCGGCCATGGCCGCAAGGAAAGGAAACGCCATGAAGGACACGGATTTTGCCCTGCTCAGGAAGAAACTTAAGGCTCAGGGAGCAAAGGTAGACTGATCAGCTGAAATTAACTTTCCGGTAAACGCCCGGGTAAGAACCGGTTTTTCTAAAGAAAGCGCGGCTGAAGGAGCTTAAGTCGCGGTAGCCGCAGCGGTAAGCAATCTCAGAGAGGTTCAAGCCGGGGTCCTTCATAAGGGCTCCGGCTCTTTTTATTTTAAGCGTGTTCTGGTAATCCCTGAAACTCAGACCCTTGTGTGTTTTGAACATACGGGTGTAATAATACTTGCTTAGACCCGCGCTTTTTGCCGCAAATCCCAGGGTGACATTCTCCGGAGGCGACGCTTCCAGCCACTTCACGGACGCGTCAATGATATTCTTCATTCTCGCGTTCCTGAGGTTGGCGACTCCGGCCGCAAGAACGCCGGCTTTTCCGGATCTCATTCCGGCCCTTAACGAGGTCAGCTCTTTCTCCCAGGCCTCTTTGCTCTCCGCGTCAATTATGAAATGAACCAGAAGCTTCAGCATGTTTGACGCATTGGACAGCCCCTTTTTTGACACCACCCGAACTTTTTCAATATGTTTTGCCGCCTTCTTGCTGTCAAGCCCTAAAGATTTAAGTCGCGCCATTATCCTTCGCTTTCCTGCTTCCGAAGGAGCGCTGAAAAATACCTGGCCTGCCAGTATACAACCAAGGTATTTGCCTCGGGAAATGACGGGAAGCACTATTTCATCGAGTCCAGCGTGGCATTTCTTAACAAACGGTTTCCCGGATATTTCCGCGGCCCCGAGGCCATCATGGTCTGTCCTAAAACAGGCGGCGTACGAGGGTTTGGTGCTTTTTACGAAAGCGCAGTAGGGGCTTTTATGCAGGAAAGATGAACTGTCAACGGAAAGAGCCTTGCTGCCTTCCGACCGTTCTTTAAAATCATAAAGGCAGACAGCAAGGCCCGTGGTTTCTTCAAAGGTCTTTAGAAAGTCCCTGAGCGCTATGTTGCCTGCCGGAAAAATACGCCGCTGCATGGCGTATTGTAGCAACAAATGCTAAAGAAGGCAAGTCCGGCAAGACAAAAGGGACGGCTACTTCCCGGTCGACAGCAATTTCACAACCGTATCGGCTTCCAGGCCCGCAATTATATCAATGCCTTTGACGTTTGGATGCGGGTTGCTCCACCAGCTTTTATCGGTGTCCGTAAGATGGGCAGCATCCTTGCTGTCATCAAGCGTTACCTTGTCGGACCGAATCCTTAGATCCCAGTTACCTGCTTCCGTCGCTGTTTTCAGAGCTTCCTGGACATCATCTAACGCATAAGCTTCTTCTTTCGCAAACGCCCTTATAACATCGAATACAGCCCTGGTGCCTTCATTAGGCGTCTTGCTCGAGGTGTGGTTTGGATCGATGTACATTGCGGTCTCTACGGCGATCTTGACGCCGGGATAATCCTTCTTCAACCTTTCACAAAGGTTCTTCAACCTCTTCTTGAATTCTTCCGCGGAATAATTGTTCTTATCGTTTGAACCGTATCTTATGAATATAATGTCCATTCCTTTATTCGCCTTTATAACCTGATCATAGCGGCTGTAGAAGTGAAAACCGTCAATGTCTTTTTCAATAAAATTGGATTTCGCCCCTGGGCCTATGGATTCCCCTCCCTGTCCACCGTTTACCACTTCAAATGTACTGCCGGGAAGAAGCGTTTTCAGTCTTTCTTTAAGTTTCGACTGAACCTGATCCTTCTCCGGAAGATACGGAGTATTCACGGTTGAATCTCCGAGGAGAAGTATTTTATAGGCCAAAGCACTTGAAACAGAAAACACCAACAGCAGCACGGCAACAGCCAGTCTCTTAAGCATCTTTCCTCCGCCTTTCATTGATTATCAGTCAGTTGAATCTTCACCGTTTTAGTGGACTACTCAAATAATAATTATATTACTTACAAAACTACGCTGTTAAAGTTAGTAGAAGCGGTACCAGCAGGAATAAAGAACGGAATATTAACCCGCTGCAGAATAAAAATAATGAAAAAAAATAGAATACGTACATTGCATTTAGATTCACATTTTTAACGAGATAGCGGATTCTAAAAATTACAACCAAGAGAGCAAGAATCAAAGAAGTGATTAAATCTTTTGGTATTCCTTTCATAAACTCGGGATTTTTTACTCTATCAACGTAAAATAAGATAAACAAAACAGACAAGGCTAAAAGAGTGAAGTAGTGGAATCTACTGGTTAAAAGTTCTAAGCGATTTTTCTGTTCTGAGAACACATACATAATAAAACACAAATTTACACCCATAACAATGCCCGCATAGGTTGAGGCCTCAGCCAAATGGACTTTAGTAAAAGAAATAGTCAAACTAAGGAAACCGGCAACTAGCGTTAGCAGAATAACGGTAGAAGCAACTCTTCTGTGTCCGTCAGTTACGACACTTTTGCTTCTTTGAAATTTCTTTGGCATTACACCCCCTTAGCCGTTAGCATTTAAACCTTGCTTGTTAAGAAATTACTTGTTGATTCGGTAATAATATTATGCCTCGCAAAACATGACACGCGCAGAGTGACATATAACCTACAAACTTTTATTTTTTTTCGTTATAAACGTTAAGAACGTTACTAACGTAATAAACTTTTGACTTTTATGTTTACGTTAAAAACGTTATGAACGTTACAAACCATATTTACACTTTATGTTCTTACCTTACAGAACAAGACACGCTGTGGCTTACAAACTTTTGACTTTTATGTTTACGTTATAAACGCTATGAACATTACTAACGTTACAAACCATATTTTCACTTTATATTCTTACCTTATAAACCTTATGAACCTTACTAACTTTTGACTTTTATAATATTTTCTTCCTATTCTCTTTCTTTTCCGAATTAAACCGCTTATCCTCCAACATCTTATTCTTCGCCCTTCTCGACCTTCTCCTTTTCTGCCTTCGTATCTTTTCAACCCGCTGTTGCTCCGCTGACAACTTGCCCATAACTTTTTCTTCTATTTTCCCGGCAAGGATTTTTCTTGCAATATAGCGGTTTAGGGCCTGCGAGCGTTCCGACTGGCACTTTACCTCCGTACCGGTCGGAATGTGCTTCAAATATACGCAGGTTGAAGTCTTATTCACATTCTGCCCGCCTTTTCCTCCGGAACAGATAAAACGCTCAAGTATATCAGCCTCATTTATGTTAAAACGGGCCATTTTTTCGCGCAATTTACTCTCTTTTTCAGGGCTGACACCGAAAAGACTCATATTGACCTCAATTTAAAAGTTTATAAAGTTTTTAAGGTTTGTAAGGTTTATAAGGTAAACACAAAAAGAACCCTACAAAAGCACTACGGATATTATATAGGAAAAGCGATGTGTTTCAAATGAAAAAGGCGGCTCCCGCCGCCTCTGAAATCAGCAATCAGTAATAAGTAATCAGCAATTGTTTTTATTGAGGGTAACGCGAGTATGATAGGTAACTTCGAACAGTGTTTCTGAATCAACTGCTCTTGCTTCCTTCCATACTTCGGTACGGTGTTCTCTGCGCGTCCGCGCAGCTCGTGACTCGGTTACCCTCATAAAAAGTATAACACTCTTTCCCGCTTTGTCAAGTGGCCGGCGCGGGGAAAAAGAAAAGCGGGAGGCAATTGCCTCCCGCTTAGCGTCTCTTCCTTTTTTAGTAGACTTCTGTTCCTTCTGTCCTGGTGATCTGCTTGTATTTTTCCAAAAGCGCAACCGTTACCGGACCGGGCTTGCCGGTTCCGATCTTTCTTGCATCAACGCTGCTGATAGGCATTATCTCCGCGGCCGTACCCGTCAGGAATACTTCATCAGCGACATACAGGTCGCAGGCGGTAAACGGAACTTCCTTCGTCTTAATCCCCATGCCGCCGGCCAGTTCCAAAACTATCGCCCTGGTGATTCCGTCAAGCGCGCCGCAATAAGTCGGCGGCGTGATCAAGACCCCTTTGCTGACAATGAAGATGTTGTCCGCGGTGCACTCCGCCACATAGCCCTCGCGGTTGAGCATCACGGCTTCAAGCACTCCGTAATTATTAGCTTCTAGTTTTCCCAGGATGTTGTTGAGATAATTCAAAGATTTCACCCTCGGGCTTAAAGCGTCCGGCGTGTTCCTTCTTGTTGAAGTCACGATTACCGGGAGGCCTTTGGCGTAAAACTTCTCCGGATACAGGCTGATGCTGGCCGCAATGATAAAGTAGAAGGCCCTGGGACACTTCGTCGGGTTCAATCCCAGGTCTCCCGGCCCGCGCGTCACGACAACACGGACATAGGCATCCTTGAGTTTATTTTTCCTGACTGACAGGATTATCTCCGCCTTCATTTTTTCTTTCGTCACGGGTATCTTCAAGGTCAGCGCTTTTGCGGAATCATAGAGCCTGTCAACATGCTCATCAAGCTTAAAGAGGCGTCCTTTGTAGGACCTGATGCCCTCAAAAACCCCGTCGCCGTAAAGCAGGCCGTGGTCAAAGACCGAAACGACCGCTTTTTCTTTGGGAACAAATTTACCGTTCAAACAGATAAGCATAATGCCTCCGAATAAAATACTGCGGCCTGAAGGCCGACAGTATTTTGTTTCAATTGGTATAAATATCTTTCATGCCGAATTCATCCCCGCCATGACCGGCGGGGTTTTCTTCGGCATAAACGAAATAATGTGTATTGCCGTCAATTATGATTTTACTACGCAGCCGTCCACTATTTCAACCACTCTTTTGGTGCGCTTCGCAAGCTCCATATTGTGGGTTACGATTACGATAGCCTGCCCGCGCGTCCTGTTTATATTCTCGATCAGCCTGAAAAGAATATCCGTGTTTTCCATATCAAGGTTGCCGGTCGGCTCATCTGCAAGCAAAATGTCCGGCTCGTTGATAAGCGCCCGCGCCAGAGCTATCCTCTGTTGTTCTCCTCCGGAAAGCTCTCCCGGCTTGTGGTTGAACCTGTCCTTTAACCCCAGGTCCGAGAGGAGTTCTTTCGCTTTCCCCCTCCCGTTTACTCCCTGTATCATCGCCGGAATAATGACATTTTCCAGCGCCGTGAAATCAGAGAGCAGGTTATAGAACTGGAAGACCGTGCCAATCTTTTTCCCGCGCAGCCTTGAAAGATCACGGTCGGAAAGCGCGTAAATATCAATGCCGTCCATAAAGACTTTCCCGAAATTCGGTTTGCTTAAGCCGCCGAGTACGTTAAGTAAAGTTGACTTGCCCGCGCCGGAAGGCCCGCAGATACTGAGCAGCTCTCCCTGCTCTGCCGACATGGAAATACCTTTAAGAATATTCACGGAAGAAGGCCCGAGATTGAATGACTTGTGAATGGTTTCAGCCCGAAGGACGACTCTATTCATATCTTATCGCCTCCACGGGATCAAGTTTTGACGCTTTGTACGCCGGGTAGAGAGTTGAGAAGAAACTCAGGAGGAGCGATGCGGCCACGACCACGGCAATATCCACAGCCTTAACCTCTACCGGCAGGTAATCCAGGTAATAGACATCGCTGGCTAGTTTTATGAACTGATATTTCTTCAGGAGAAACGCGGTTACCGTCCCGAGGGTGACTCCCGCGCCAGTGCCGAGCAGCCCAAGTATCATGCCCTGCCAGACAAAGACTTTCATTATGCTTCCCTGGGAGGCGCCGACGCTTCTGAGTATCCCTATCTCTTTCGTTTTTCTCATAACAAGCATTATCAGGCTGCCTAGCATATTAAAAGCCGCGACAAGGATAATCAGCGTGAGCATTATGGTCATAAGTATCTTTTCAAGTTTGAGCGCCGAGAAGAGGTTACGGTTCATCTGCTGCCAGTTCTGTATCCTTAACCCCCCGCTAATCTTGTTTTTGAGCATTACCTCGACGGGATGCAGGTTATAGATATCGGAAACGCGGACCTCAATATCTGTCACCCTGTCTTTCATCTCGAAAAGTTCCTGCGCGTCTTTGAGCGATATATAGGCGAACGCGGAATCAAACTCGTACATGCCTGATTTAAAAGTTCCCGCGACTTCAAACTTGCCGACCTTTGGTATCATTCCGAGAGGAGAAGCTTTAAAGATCGGAGTGATAAGAATCACTTCGTCCCCTTCCGATAACAGAAGGCGTGAGGCCAGCTCTTTACCGACCAGTATCCCCGGAAGTTTCCCGCCCGGGCGGAGCATTGTCTCAGATCCCCCCGAGTTTGGTATTTGCCCGGCCCTCTCGGGATTTATTCCGAAGACAACCGCCCCTTCCGTGTAATATTTTGATTTGAGCATGCCCTGATTTATTATGAAGGGATTCGCGGAGGCAACGCCTTTCACGGAAGCAGCCGCTTCAGTTTCAACCTCGTAGTTTTGAATGCCTCCGCCGGCGCGGTCTGAAATAACAATGTGCGGCTTTACCCCGAGTATCTTATCGCGCAGGTCATTCTGGAAACCGTCCATTACGGAAAGGACTATGATAAGAGCCCCGACACCGAGCGTGATTCCGGCAAGGGAGATAAGGTTAATAAAGGAAATGAAAAATTTAGCCCGGCGGGACCGGATGTAGCGCTTTCCTATGAAGAATTCAAATGAAACCATAGCTCCCCGTTGTTACCGCTAAACAGGTTTCTCGCCCGGTTGTTCTTCGCGCTTTTCCTGCGTTTCCGGCCTCATTTGCGGGAAGAGTATCACATCCCTAATTGACGCTGAATTCGTAAGGAGCATCACCAGCCTGTCTATGCCGATGCCAAGCCCCCCGGCCGGGGGCATCCCGTGTTCAAGAGCGGTTATATAATCCTCGTCAAGCTTTTTAAGATCGGCTTCTTTCTCCGAATCTATCTGTTTGAGAAACCTCTTTTTCTGCTCTGCCGGATCGTTCAATTCAGAGAAAGCGTTCGCGTGTTCCCTGCCGTAAATGAAAAGCTCAAACCGCTCGACAAGCGACGGATCCCCTCTCTTCTCTTTTGAAAGCGGGGAAATCTCAATGGGATAATCCGTAATGAAGGTCGGCTGTATCAGCGCGGCCTCAGCCTTCTGTTCGAATATCTCGTTAATTATCTCGCCTTTGGATTTGAAACTTGAGGCGTCAATTCCTATAGCGGTGCAGGCCTTGACTAACCCCGCCGGATCAAGCGCGTCCGCATCCAAGCCGGCGTGAACTTTTACCGCTTCCGCCATACTGAGCCGCTTCCAGGGACGGGTGAAGTCTATTTCTTTGTCCTGATAAGTAATCTTTAGCGTCCCGTAGATGGACTGCACTGCCGTTGTAATCATCTCTTCCGTCAGATCCATCATATCGTTATAATCGGCGTAAGCCTGGTAAAGCTCAATCATTGTGAACTCGGGGTTATGCTTGATGGACATCCCTTCGTTTCTGAAGTTCCTGTTTATCTCGTAGACTTTCTCGAACCCGCCGACGATAAGCCTTTTCAGGAAAAGTTCCGGCGCTATCCTCATATAAAGAGGCATCTGGAGCGCGTTATGAAAAGTCTTGAAAGGTTTTGCCGCGGCGCCGCCCGGGATGGAATGCATCATCGGCGTTTCAACCTCGAGAAAGCCTTTTGTGTCCAGGAAGTTCCTTATCTGCCTGATAACGCAGGACCGCGTGTAAAACACGGCCATGCTCTCTGGATTTGAGATGAGGTCAAGGTATCTCTGGCGGTAGCGTATCTCTATATTTGTGAGCCCGTGGAATTTCTCAGGCAGAGGGAGCATAGCCTTGGAGAGCAGTTCCAGCTCTTTCACCCGGACCGTTACCTCGCCTGTGCGCGTCTTGAATACATCTCCCTTAACACCGGCAAAATCGCCGATGTCCAGCATTTTGAAAACGTCCCATTTTCCCTGACCGAGCACTCCGAGGTTAAAATAGAGCTGAATCTGTCCCGAAGCGTCTTTGAGATGGGCAAAACAGGTCTTGCCGTGCTCGCGAATGGTCATCAAACGGCCTGCAAGAGAATACGAAACGGTCTCGACATGCTCCCCGACTTGAATATCCTTATGTTTTTCAAGTATTTCTTTGGCTTTGGCGTTCACTTCATATTTATAAGGGTAAGGGTTAATGCCTGCCGCCCTTATCCTTTCGAGTTTTTCTAAGCGTTCCTGCAGAAAATCCTTCTCCATCTCACTTCTCCTCTTGCAAAAAGAAATTTAGTTTGATTACACCGATTTCATACGATGACACCGATAACGACAGCGTTTTATTGGTGCCATCAAACAAAGTACTGAATTTTTGCGTTCTTTCTGAATTATATAATATTGAAGCTTTCTTTACAATGAAAGTATTGGCCGCAGGCCCGTTTGGGCTTGATTCAGCGGCACTTTTCCTATAATATTTAGTATATCCAAAAGATAAACGGCGGACACCTCAAAGGAAAAAACGACAATGGACGCGATAAAAACAAAAAAGCTGAGCAAAACCTATGTCAGCGGCAACTTCTGGGTCAGAAAAAGGTCCGTCGCGCTTATCAATGTTGATCTTACCGTAAAAGAAAAGCAGGTCTTCGGCCTTCTCGGATTAAACGGGGCCGGCAAAACCACCCTGATGAAGATACTGCTCGGGCTTGTCTCCCCCTCTTCCGGCAAGGCGCTGGTGCTGGGAAAGGACATACGCGAAGCCTCAAACAGGAAAAACATAGCGTATCTGCCGGAAATGCCCTACTTCCCTAGATACCTGACGCCGAGAGAAATACTCACTTTTTACGGCAGGCTTTATGAACTATCCCACAAGGAAAGCAAAGCGAAGGCAGCGGAAGCGCTTCAAACCGTCGGGCTTTACAAAAGAGCTGATTCAAAACTACGGGAATTTTCAAAAGGCATGCTGCAGCGAGTGGGTATTGCCTCTTTGCTTTTAAACGACGCGAAACTTTTCTTCCTGGATGAGCCGACCTATGGATTGGACCCGCTCGCGGCCAAGGAAATGCGAGACATTATTCTCGGCCTTAAAAAGAAAGGGAAAACTATACTGTTAAATTCCCACCAGATAAGTGAAGTGCATAAACTTTGCGACAGGATAGGGATTCTGCATGGGGGAAAAATGATTTTGGATATACCGGTCTCAAAGGTAAAAGGGAATATGGAAGATTTTTTCGTGAGGACGGTAAAAAAATATGAAAGAACGGATTGAAAAGATACTCGCCGTAGCGGGCAACACTTTCAAGGAATGCGTCAGGCACCGCATCCTCAATGTCCTGCTCATTTTCGCGGCCGCGATGATCGGAGGATCCTTTTTGATACGGGAACTCGCTCCGGGGGCGGAGGACCGGGTTTTGATAGACACCGGGCTGGCGCTGACCGAGATATTCGGCTTTCTCACGGTAGTCCTCAGCCTTTTCATTACTTCTTACGAAGAATTCGAGATGAGAAATATCTGGATTACCCTTACCAAACCGGTTTCCCGCGGGCTCTTCGCGGCCGGAAAATTCGCCGGTATCTGCCTGACGGTCACGGTGAACACTCTGCTGATGCTGTCTCTTCTCCTTTTGCTTGCCCGCATTAATTCCGCCGCGGTGAACACTTCCTTCATAGCCGCCTCGATTGGCATACTCCTTACTCTCTATGTCTCTGCCGGCTTCACCATGCTTTTCATGCTGACTTCCACAAATCTCACGACAGGCACTCTCTTCTCCGTGCTCTTCTACCTGATAGGGCATCTGACGCAAAATCTAAAAGGGCTTATAACGAGCCCCAAGACAGCTGTAGCCGTAAAATTCACCGCTTCGGTCTTTTATTATGTTCTCCCTGACTTCGCGGCCTTCAATTTCCGGGACCAGATCTATCTGAGCGGAGGCGTGTTCCATTATCCTTTGCTGCTTAAGGCTTCCGCGTATGGGGTTTTATACGCCCTGGCCTGCCTGCTGATAGCGGGGTTTGCCTTCTCCAAGAAAGAATTATGAAAAAGGCGTATCTGTTTTTAATATTGCCTGCCTTTGCCGCGATATTTGCACTCTCGTTCACGCGCGCCGACAGGGACTATGCTTCGCTTCATCCGCCTTATCCTTTCACAGAAACACTTTCAATGCCTTACTACGCGCACGCTTTTTCTTTTATGGGTTTCCGCGCTGCGGTATCCGACTTCCTCTGGATGGATATCGTGCAATATATCGGAGACCCCGAAAACGCTAAAACAAAGTACGCCGAACTTTATGCCAAGACCGAGAACCTCATTCACCTTGACCCGAATTTCACTTTTCCTTATCTTTCGGTATCCGGCATCTATATGTTCGAACTGAAAGACCCTGCCAGGGCGCTGGGCTTGATTGACAGGGGCATAGAAAAAAACCCGGATTACTGGGTCCTGCAATTGTACCGGGCCGCTTATGTTTATCAAATGAACTTTGACGCGAGCAACAAGCTCTCCGACCTTGAGAGAGCGGCCTTAAGGATTGAAAAAGCGGTCGACCTTAAGGGGCATCCTCCGATGCTCGAGCGCACACTCGGAAGTTTTTATCTGAAGCTGGCGGAGCTGTCTTCTTTGGGAAGAAAAAAACACTGGATGGGAAAAGCGGTAAGGCTCTGGGCAAAAATGTATGAATTCCCTTCCGAAGAACTTAACAGGAAATACGCGGAAAAACATTTAAGAAAGTACGGGCTGCTGAAAAATTAGTTTTTTAACCGGGGGAATATATGGGGAAAAACTGTTTATCGGTATTTCTGCTGGCATGCGCTTTAATAGTTTCCGGGCGCGCTGCTTCTATTAAAAGCGTTGAGCAGCTGACCACAGGCGGAGGCTATAGCGCCCCCTCCTGGTCTCCGGACGGCACAAAGTTCTTTGTCCAAAACAGCGTGACAGGCATTGTGCTCTATGATTCCGGCGGCAAGAATGGAAAAGCCCTGAAACCGGACGAAACAGTCCTGACAAAGCCCTCCTGGTCCCTGGACAGCAACAGCATTGCAACCGAAAACCTGAAGGACCAGTCAATAATACTTTTTGACCTGATTTCCGGCAAAGCGCGCACCCTGGAAGAGAGCAATACCTATACTAAGAACCTGCAGCCGATGACGCGCGTGTACGGACCCTGCTTCGCGCCTGACAATGACAATATTTTCTTTTTTTACTGGAGATTGAACCACGGCCAGACGGAATCATACCTCAGGCAATACACCCTCTCCGCCGGAGGTTGGGATAAAATCGCGGAAATGATACCGGACCGGAGAAATTACGGAAATATCG
>CAIWWK010000283.1 GCA_903916325.1 Candidatus Firestoneibacteriota bacterium | reverse complement strand
CTGCCTTGCCTTGTTGACCACTTCTTCAATCCTGGTCGGATGAATCCTGCCGTCGGCTATGAGGCGTTCAAGCGCGACCCTGGCGATTTCCCTTCTGACCTGGTCAAAACCGGAAAGAACAACTGCTTCCGGCGTGTCGTCGACAATGACGTCTATTCCGGTAGCCGCTTCAAGCGCGCGGATGTTTCTGCCCTCGCGCCCGATTACACGCCCCTTCATCTCTTCGGTGGGAAGCGAAACCACTGAAACAGTGAACTCTGCCGTATGCTCTATAGCGCACCGCGAGATGGAAAGAGAAATTATCTTTTTTGCCGTCTTGTCCGCTTCTTCTTTGGCCTCGTCTTCAATTTTTTTCACTAGGCCTGCAGCCTCATGGCGGGCTTCTTTCTCTATCATCTCCATAAGGAGCTTTTTTGCCGAATCTTGGGTAAGCCCCGAGATGCGCTCCAGCTTCGCTTTTTCTTCGGAGATCATGACATTTAAACGGTCGTCTTTTTCTTTTATAGCTTTGTCTTTATTTCCGACCTCGTTCTCTTTCTGCTTGAGCTCCTTCTCCTTGCCGTCGAGAGTTTCGTTCCTCTTGTCAAGGTGCTCTTCCTTCTGGGCCAGCCTTTTTTCCTGGCCGGTGATTTCCTGCTTGCGCTCCCGGCTCTCGTCTTCAAACTGTTTTTTGGCCTTGTAAAGCTCGTCCTTTGCTTCAAGTATTACTTCTTTCTTTTTCTGCTCCACCTGCCTTTCGGCGTCGGCAAGCATTTTTTTCGCCATCTCTTCCGCTGACTGTAATTTGTCCCTTGATTGCTTCTGATGGAACCACCAGCCGAAATAAGTACCCCCGAGTCCGATAATGAGGATAGCGGCCGCAAAAAGAATCGTGTAAGTGTTCATGCGCCCCTCCTTTAGGAAACACACAAAGATTTAGAGGGAAAAGATAATCGAGGTTAGCACAGAAATGAGTTGCCGGGTCAGCGCGGAATATTTCAGCCCCGGAAAATAAATACCGGACTTTTCTTTTTAAAAATTATTGTGCTGATTTTATGTGTATATCCGCCTGACACAGGCGGTAGTTCCAAATAATTTTTAAACGGGAAAGCCGTATCATTCAGTGCAAACATCATCATTCTCTTCCAACTTCCTTAAGTATCTATAAGGACATTTAATCTCTTAATTATATGAAATAAAGCGCTCTTTGTCAAGAACGGCGGCGGGAACCTTTCTCGGTTACTATTATGTCAACTTTTCGGTCGGTAAGCCCGGCCGGAATGCCTTCCGTAATCTGCATTTCAAAACAGAGAGCCGCTTTTACCGCGCGCGCCTCTGTCTCGGCGAAAAGGCTGTCGTAGAAACCGCCGCCGTAGCCTATTCTGTTAAAATCCCTGTCAAAAGCTATGCCAGGAGCCACTATAAGGTCTATTATCTTCTTTTCCGCAGGCTTTAAGCATTCCCTCTTAGGCTCAAGTATTCCGAAAGTAGAAGGGGCAAGCTCGGCATCAGGATCTGATATTCGTGAAAGATGCAGGCATTTATTCTTAATATCTGTGATAGGCACAAAGACCTCTTTTCCCGCCTTAAGGGAGGCCTTTATCATTTCATGCGTGTTTACTTCGCTTCCGAATGAAACATAGTACAGGATGGTTTTTGCCGCCGCGTATTCAGGCAAGCGGAAGAGTTCCGCGGCTATTTTCCTGCTCTTTGCGATAATTTCATTCACGGGAAGCGCGTTCCTGGCATCCCTAAACTTCTTCCTTATTGCTTTCTTGGGCGACTCCTTCATCTGGCCTCACTAAGACTTGTTTGATTACACGGATTCATCAAACAGATTACGCGGATTAATTTCAAACCTTGCCCGCTCTAATCTGCGTAATCGTTCTCCTAAATCCGCGTAATGTTTTTTAAAAGAGCGGGCCGGTCTCCCGGCCCTGTGATGCGATTACTAATTACTGATTGCTGATTGCTAATTAAATACTCACGAATTAGGAGACGAACCGCATTCTGTTCTCTGTCCGAAGATCTTGCGCATCCGCTCATCCGCGCCTCTGCGCGTCAACCTTTCATGCCTTTGAGCATCTGCCCCGCGATGCACCTTGGCGAATTGACATTGTCAATTCACTCCGCCGGCTCCGCCGGATTACTGATTGATGATTACTAATTGATAATTAAAGACTCATGGATACACCGTCTTCTGACCTCAGCTTTACTGTGCATCGGCGCCGCTGCGCGGATTACTGATTGATGATTATTAACTGATAATTAAAGACTCAGGATTCTTCAGTCCACCGTCCACTGTCCACTGTCCTCGGCTTCATCCAGCGGCCGAGCATCCGAGCATCTGCGCATCCGCGCATCTGCCTTTAATGTTGTACCGGGATAATAATTCCCCTCATTATTATTCTCTGCGCGAAGATAAAGATAAGGAGCGTCGGTATAGAAGCCACAACATACGCGGCCATCCTCACGTGCGCCGGAGCCCATTCCCACATCTGGTAAAGCCAGACCATTATGGTCCACATGTTTGGGTCCTGACAGACAAGCATCGCGAACATAAACGCGCCGTACGCGCCGACAAAAGCGCCGATGGTAAGGTAGGCAAGCACCGGCTGCGCAAGCGGAAGCGTGATATTGAAGAATATGTTGAGTTCCCCTGCGCCGTCCATTTCTGCCGCTTCATAGAATTCCTTCGGCAGGCTGTCAAAGAAACCTTTTAGAATGAAAATCGAGAAACCGTTCGCCAGCCCGGGCAGTATCAGCGCCCAGTAGGTGTTGAGCAGATGAAGGTTCTTTAGCAGCAGGAAGTTAGGTATCAATCCCACTTCCGCCGGGAAAGCCATGGTCGCAAGCAGGAAGAGCAGCACCTTGTTCCCGTAAGAAAGTTTGAACCTTGAGAGCGCGTAGGCGCACATCGGGTTGATGGTCAGCGTGACCAGGATTACCGCGAGCACGTAAACGATGGTGTTCAGCACGGCCCTGCCGTGAAGCAGAACGTATCCGAAGACCTCGTTATAATTCCTCTGGATGAAATACCAGCGGAGCTGCGATTTCTTGGCGCTGAATTCAACGGTGTCAAACACCTGGTAGGGCACGCGCGCCGAATCAAAAGATGTTATTTTTGTGCCATAGGCTTCGTTGACTTTTGCCGCACTTCCGTATTTATTTTTCAGCCAGGCGCGGTAAAGGTTCTCGGTGCTGTTGAGAGTTATGTATTCAGCCGGAAGTTTCTTCGCGACAAACTCCGCAAGGCACTGAAAGTATTGCCTCTGATTGCTGTTTAAAATGTCTCCCGACGCTTTGAAGGAATCGAACGAAGCTATTTTTTCAGACCATACTTCAGACATTATTTTGACTGTTTTATATTTTTCCCTGAGGAATTCGCTGAAAAGCGGGTCCGCCTTTCTGCTGATAAGCATGTACCTGAGCGGGTATTTTGTCTTCGCGAACTCCTTCCATTCTTCTTTGAACGCGCCTGACTCCTGCAGGGTCGGCGCAAGCACTATATTGTTGAATTCCGTGACGCTTGTCTTGTTTTTGGCGTTTAGTTCCGCGAGATTTTCCGCGTCTGTGGATTTCTTATTGTATTTTACGCGCAGGAAGGTCTGCCACGGCCCGTCGCAGTTAATAAAGAAAGTCTCATCCGGATTAAGCCCCTTCTTGAACTCCGTAAAATCCCTTTGGATGGGTGAATCTTCCAGAGTGTAGACCCTATCCCAGAGACGCTCAACCGGAGACCTGACCGAGGAAAGGTCAAGGTACTCCGAAGTATAGGCCGCGTTGACAGCCTGTATGGTGCCGTATTTTTTCTGCACCCACTGCCTGAACTTGTTCTCCACAGGCCCGGTCATGCTTCCGGTGCCCTTGAATGCGCAGACCTTGTAATTCAACGGGAGCGCTGAAACGAAAGCTTCCCAGTCTTCGTACATTTTATTGCCGTTTAAGCCGGTCAAATCGGCTTTCGGTATTTCTTTGAACTCAATAGGCAACACCTTGTCGTTCTTTGCCGCCATCGCCTTGTTGGTCAACGATACATCCACTCTCTCGCCGAATCTCTCGTTGACAAACGGAAGATTGGCGCTCGGGGTGGCGTATTTCAGAGCCAGAAACTTCCGAAAGAGCATATCGTCGTTATGCGTATATCTCGGAATAAGATTAAACTCTTTGAAATCCACATCATCCGTTATCGAATTGCTCAGCATTATGGCGAACGGGTAGACCATTGTTATGCCGCCGAGTATCAGTATCGCGTACATTACCGCGAAGAGAACCATAACTTTGGGGCTTTTTCTTCCGACCATGTCAATTAAAGGCATTTTTACCCCCTATTCTTTGTTCGCGGACGTCTGGAACCTTACGTCCTTGAGCATATTGAGCTGGAAGATAGTGAAACCGACAAGAATACTTCCCAGTATCCACGCTATAGCCGTTGCGTACCCGAACTTCAGGTAGACGAAAGCGTTGTAGAAGACCTCGAGCCCTACCACGTGCGTGGCGTAGGCCGGACCGCCTCCTGTCATCAGCAGGATTCTTTCCGTCGCGTAGAACGAACCTATGAAAGCACCGACGAAATTCATAGTAATAATTACCTTGAGCGTCGGGAAAGTCACGTTCCAGAGTTTTTTCCAGATGCCCGCGCCGTCTATTGCAGCGGATTCATAGAGCTCGTCAGGGACATTCTTCAGCGCGGCCAGATAAAATATGCTGCCGCTTCCGACTCCCGCCCAGATTCCGGGGATAATAACGCAGAGCATGGCGAGGTTAGGGTCCCTCAGCCACATCTGCCGCTTGATTCCCACGAAATGAATTATGGTGTTCAGCAAGCCGGCCTGTGAAGGATCGTAGAAGAGTTTCCAGAGCAGGAGCACGACTATTCCGCTGGTAATCGTGGGCAGGTAGAATATGATTCTGAAGAAAAGCGAACCTTTCGGAATCTCATTCAGGAGCAGCGCGAGGAATATCGGGGCGAGAAAGCCTAGAGACATTGAAAGCACCACGTACATAAGCGTATTGCCCATCGCTTTCCAGAAGAGCCCGTCCCAGAGAACTTTCGCGAAATTCTCAAGTCCGACGAACGAACCGGCGAAGGATTCAAAGAAGGGCCGGCTGTCCATGACCTTATAATCCTGAAAGGCCATTAGCAAGCCCCTGAAAACCGGGAGGTAGCCCCAGAGCGTCACGGTAATTACCGCCACTCCCATAAATAGCCACGCGTATACGTGAATGCGGAGCGGAACCTTCCCCACCTTGGCTTCGGTCTTTTTCTGTCCCACTATGCCGGACAGCGTTGAAATAACCTTGATTGCGATAAAAATCAGGAATGCTCCGACGAGGCAGAGGGCAATCAAAATGATTGTCTTTCTCTTCTGCATCTCTTTGTCGGAGATGATGCCCAGAAGTTTTTCATTGGTGCTTGCTACCGCCTTGTCCAATTCACCCTTAAAATCAAGGTGGTCATTGGCGGGGAGCATAATCTTGTCCATCAAAGGCGCAAGCTCAAAATAGATCCTGTCGCAGTTCTTGCCGAAAGGTTCCGGATGGGCGTATTCAAACGCTTTGTTGTTGGCCGCGACCCATTCGGGATTAATCTCGTCAAGTATGGCCGTGTAGCCGAACTTCTTGAGCCAGGTCGGATGAACGAACTTTCCGAGGCCTTCTTCAACATATATCTGGGTATAGATTCTGTAGGGTTCATCGCTGGCCATATACTTAATGTATTTAACAGCGGCTTTAATTGTGGCTTCCGCTTCGTCAGGCGGGAGCGTCTGCCTGATCTGAGCGTTAACGCCCATCATAGTCTGATTGAATTCTCCTCCGCCGACGCCCGTGGGGCCTACCGGGAGCGGCGCTATGCCGTTAATATCAGGGTTGGTGGTGGCAGGCATGGCCTGCAGTGAATCAAGGTAGTCAAAGATCATACCTACTTTGTTTTGAGTCCATTTAGTGTAATCATCAACACAGACTACGCCCTTCGCCTTCTTGCCGCTCGGGGTCGTGTATTCCTCGTGGAAGAGCCTGCCGTAAAACTTCAGGGCTTCCACGCCGTGCTCGTCGTTGTAGCAGGCAATCCAGTTGCCATTTGCGTCCTGTTTTACGACCTCGCCTCCGGCCTGGTAAATGAAATTAAAATACTTCCACGCGGCTTCGTCGCTCCTTCCGGTTCCCCAGCCGTAGGTCCCTTCGTCAGGGTCGCTCATCTTCTTGGCGTATTCAATGAACTCTTCCCAGTTTTTGGGCGGCTTATTCGGATCAAGACCGGCCCTCTTGAACGCAACTTTATTATACCAGAGCGCCATAATAAGCGGGGTTCCGTAGGGCACAGCATAGATATGCTCGCCCCTATCAGGCGGGCCTTTCTGAAAAACGGCTTTCCTGGTTTTTGGATTTATTGCATCTTTGGTCGCCTGGTCAATATAGCTTTCAAGCGGCAGGAAGAAACCTTCCTGTATGAAAGTCGTGGATTTCCTAAAGTTGACATACATCACATCCGGAGCGGTGCCGCCGGCGATAGACATCGTGACCGCGTCAAACGCAAGCTGTCCTTCAAGTTTTATGCCCGAGGCTGTTTTTACGTCGATATCAGGGTTATCCCTGACAAATTTCTCAAAAATGAGCCTGTCGGCCCGCATCTTGGCCCCTCTGGCGTCTTTTGGCGGTATGCTCCAGAGTTTAAGCCGCGCTTTCTTCTTGGGCGCAGGCGTTGAAGCCGCCGGGTCAGCCGTTTGGGCGGACGCGGTTACTGCCACGCAGGCAGTCAGAGCCAGAACCATAACAAGCCTATAGAGCCTGTTTAACATAAAACCTCCGTATCGGAAATCTTTCATTCCCATTTAAGAGCATTCTTCTTCCAGGCGTAAAGCAAACCTACCAGAAGAATACCCAGAAAAACTAAAAGTTCCAGAAAAGCCGCCACGCCGAAAGACCTGAAAACCACGGCCCAGGGAAAAAGAAAAACAGCTTCAACATCAAAAACCACAAAGAGCAGGGCAAAAACATAATAGCGCATGTTAAATTGAATCCACGCGCCTCCGACAGGTTCTTCCCCGCACTCGTAAGTCTCGCATTTCTTAAGCGAAGGCCTTGAAGTCCTTACCAGATAGGCCGTAATGAGGCCCGCGGCAGTAAAGCCCAGAGCAATCACCACAAAGATAAAGACTGCAAGGTAGTCGTTCATTTACACTCCGGCCAGTTCAAGTATCTTCGCAACCTTGTCATCCCAGCCGAGAGGCATCATGTGGACGCCCTGGCACATTCCCTTCATGTCTTTGATAAGACGCGCCGAGATTTCAATTCCGGTCTGCCCGGACTTTGTCTTTTCTTTGTCCTTCTTGAGTTCTTCTATCAGAGAATCAGGGACATGTATTCCTGCCACATTCTCGTTCATAAACTTTGCCATGCCGACTGTCTTCAAGACAACGATGCCCACATAAACCGGAACACCGAATTCCTTTACCCGCTTCATGAATTTTTCGAACTTTTCAGGCTCATAGACAGCCTGGGTCTGAAAAAACTCAACGCCCGCTTTTATCTTTTTTTCCATTTTGAAAAGCTGCGGGTCAAGCGGCTCGGCGCAGGGCGAAACCACCGCGCCTTTACAGAACTTTGGAGCTTCTCCGTCCAGCTTGTTGCCTGCCAGGTCAAAGCCCTCTTCCAGTCTCTTCACGCAATGCGCGAGCGAGACAGAATCCAGGTCAAAGACCGGCTTTGCATCTTTATGATCACCCAGAACGATGTGATCCCCCGTAAGAAGCAGGAGGTTCTCGATACCGAACATCGCCGCGCTGAGCAGATCCGATTGCAGGGCAAGACGATTCCTGTCCCTGCAGGTTATCTGGAATACCGGCTCAAAACCTTTATCCTTGAGCACCTTGCAGGCGGCCAGGCCTCCCATCCTCATAACCGAGGACTGGTTATCAGTAACATTTATGGCCGCGACCCTGCCGCGTATATATTCCGCTTCGTGAAGCATTTTGTCAAGGTTGATGCCTTTCGGCGGCCCAACCTCGGAGGTCACGACAAATTTGCCGAGCCTTGTAAGATCAGTTAACTTCATTTCTTCCTCCATACTGAAAATCTATTGATTACGCAGATTACGAAAATAGATTACGAAGATTAATTCAAAAACTAATGCGTCTAATCTCTTTATAACCAGCGTAATCAGATGTTGCTTTTCTTGTAGTCCCTGACCTGAACGCCTTCCTTAAGCCCTTTGTCGCTGCCTTTAAGGGCGCTCATTCTCTCGAAGATCCTCTGCCAGCCGCAAGCCATATTCTTGTCGACCTCGCACTTTCCGTCCTTGGCGCCGCCGCACTGCCCGTTTAAAAGTCCTTTCGAACAGGCCGTGACCGGACAGATGCCGAAGGTCAGGCCCATGCGGCATTCGCCGCATTGCTCGCAATCATGTTCCGAAGGCGTAAAGCCGGGAAACCCCGGGACATAAAAAGTGTCGCTTCCTGAGACTATCTTTTTTCCGGGCAGCAAACCCGCGAAAGTCTGGATGCCGACTCCGCAGGAGAAAACCAACACGGTATCCGCTGCTTCAATCTGTTCGCGGTAGATCTCAAGCCGGCGCTCCGTGAAATCCTCACGGCACATGTAATCGAAGGTTACTTCGGACGCAAGGTTGGCGCCGGAGGCCTTTAGCTCGTCTTTCAGCCTGTTAAATTCTTCAAGAGGGAAATAACTCTGCGAACAGCCGAGACACGGAATGACCAGCACGCGCCCGGTAAGGGCCGGCAGCAATTCTTCTTTTGTCTTTACTTTTGTAATGAGCATTTTACTTCTTCTTCTCCCTGATTAGTTTCTTCGCCTGCTTTACTATGTCAACAATGGAGGATTTGGCGGCGCAAATATTATCGCAGCAGCCGCACTCTATGCAGTTCAAAACGCCGTGATTTTCCATTTCGGCGTATTTGCCCTGTTTCGCCAGCAGAACATAGAAAGTGGGTTTCAGTTCCATAGGGCAGATTTCAACGCAGCGCCCGCACTTTATGCAGTCCGGTCCCGACTCAACGATATCGTGCTTTTTCACGACAACCAGCCCGCTTGTTCCTTTGATGACCGGAGCTTCAAAGTCCGGCTGAATAACGCCCATCATCGGCCCGCCGGTCTTTAATACTTCATCTGACTTTAGGGTTATACCGCAATACTTAACTATCTCTTTCAATTGGGTTCCCACAAGCACTTCAAAATTTCCTTTTTTAGGAACCGTCTCGCCAGACACGGTCAATACACGGCGGATAAGAGGCATCCCGTTATAAACCGCGTCCCAAACCGCGTACGCGGTGCCGACATTATTTACAATCACGCCCACATCAAGCGGCAGCCCGCCAAGCGGAACTTCGCGTTTCAAAACGCGCTTGATGAGCATCCTTTCCGCGCCCTGAGGGTATTTTGTCTTTACAACCTCAACCGTGATGGACGCGTCTCCCTGCAGCAGGGACTTCAGTTTCTCGGCGGCCAACGGTTTATTGTCTTCCAGAGCAATTATCCCTTTTGAAACGCCGGCGGCTTTCATTATAAGCCTCAGGCCCAGTATCAGCTCGGCGGAACGCTCCAGCATAACGCGGTAGTCGGCGTTTAACAGGGGCTCGCACTCGCAGCCGTTTATAAGAACCGTATCTACAGGCTTCGGAGATTTCAATTTGACCGCTGTCGGGAAGCCTGCACCGCCCATTCCGACGATTCCTTTGTCTTTTATGATTTCCGCGATTTTTTCTTTCGCGAGAGAATCAAGCGCGCCTGCAGGCTTGACTGAAGCGTCAAGTTCCTGTTTATGGTCTGATTTTATGACAACGGAAAGCGCCGGAGACGGAAGAACAGGATGCTTCTTTAAAGCTATCTCAATGACCTCGCCGCTGACACTCGAATGCACGGGCGCTGTAATAGGGGACTTGGCTGTCTCCCCTATTTTTTGCCCTTTCTTTACTTTGTCGCCCTTCTTTACAAGCGCCTCGCAGGCAAGCCCGGCGTGCTGCGAGAGCGGGATAACCACTATATCAGGTTCCGGGAATTTCTCTATCGCAAGACCTGAAGCAAGTTCCTTCAGTTCAACGGGATAGAGCCCTCCGTAGAAGCCTTCCGACCTTTTTGCTCTGATGAGTTTTACGTATTCATCAACCAGCTTAAATTTATTGCGGCGATAATTCCTGAGTTTAGGCGCTTCCTGTATGAAACCTTTAGTCCTGCCCTGCTTCTCAAGCCTGTTATAGATAAGTTCCCAGGCGCAGTCGCGGTGTTTGCCGACTTCGCACTTGCCGTTCTTCGCTCCGCCGCAGGGGCCGTTGACCAGACCCTTAGAACAGTCAACCACCGGGCAGATACCGCCGGTTGAGGTCAGGAAGCATTCTCCGCAGGCGCCGCATTTCTCCGCGGAAAGCGTCACTCCGTGATAGCCGTTCTGCCAGACGGAATCGGCCCCGGGAAGCACATGCTTGTTTACTGTCTGTGAAACCGTCTGAATACCGAGGCCGCAGGCAATCACCAGCACGGCGCCGGAGTTTTCAATCTCGTTTTTGTATTTATTCAGAATTTTTTCGGTAAGGTACTGGTTGCAGAGATAATCAACCGGAATGTAGCCGGAAATGTTTTTACCCGCGGTCTTAATAATTTCAGCGGCCTCCTGGTACTCCGGCTCGGCAATAGAAACAAATTCTTTAAAACACTTGTTGCACGAAACAACAAGAAGTTTATCCTTTCCGGAAACCAGTTCCCTAAGTTCTTTAGCCGGTTTCAGTTTATATTTTGTAAAATCCTCTCTGATCATTCCCTTTTCCGCCCTCAGTCCTCCGGCTCCGCCGGATTACTCATTACTGATTGATGATTACTAATTAAAAACTCACCGGGTCAAACACTCCACCGTCAACCGTCTGCTGATTTTGCGCATCCGCTCATCCGCGCATCTGCCCCTCAGCCCTTAGTATTTCTTGTACTCGGAAGTCTCTTTAAACCTGACGCCCGGATTCTTCCCGTATTCAATGACCACATCGCGCCCGCCGTTCATTATTGAAAGGCGTCCCGCTTCCATCACAAGTTCGTTGTAGAAGCTGTTCGCCGGAGTAGCTATAATCCCTTCCGCGTCTATCTCTTTTATGGCTTTCTGCCTTTCTGCCAGACCGCCCGAGGCGTTCACCCTGTTCGTGGAATTTACAATAGCCTCTATGGACCTATAGCCGTAGCCTACCGGCGTGAGGCCGGTTCCGCCCCTGTAAACAAACTGGAAATAGTCCGGATTAGGCTCAGTGTAAATGGTATCACCG
>CAIWWK010000282.1 GCA_903916325.1 Candidatus Firestoneibacteriota bacterium | reverse complement strand
ATAATAGTACTCGCTCTAATCGGAGGCCATATGAAAAAGGTACTGGCGTCGCTCTTTCTGTCCTGTCTGGTCGCCTGCCCGGCAGCTCTTTTAGCCCAGCAATACGGGCTGGAGGACTCAGTAAGGCCGGAGGTTGAAGAGGCCTGGAACGCCAACGTAAAGACGAGTTTTAGGCTGACGAGCAAGATAGAAAAGTGCACCGTAATGATTCCAAAAGTAGCTAATCCTGAGCCGGTTCCGTCGGAATCAGACAAGGAATACGGCTTTATTCCGTTCACGAGAAGTTATATGGCAATGACTTATTATAATTACCGCCCGCTCTCCTCGGAGAGGAAGTTTGACGCCTTGAAGGTGTTCGCTTCGCAGGGAGAATACGAACCCCTAACCATCGGGTTTTATCCTCTGGCAAATTCGGATCTTTCGGTTTCGGTATCCGACCTTGCCTGCGCCGCGGGAAAGATAGCGTGCGAGAATATAGAGATTGCGTCTCTCAGGCATATGCTGAAGGCCGTTAACTCGGGCGGTATTACCGAAGTAAGGCCGGAGATGTTAAAAAAGGGCGGAAAGACCGATTTGAAAAAGGGAGTTGCAAGAATAATCTGGCTGACTCTCCGGGTTCCCGAGAACACGCCGGCAGGGACCTACGAGGGAAGCGTTACTCTTAGCGGGGGCAAGAAATCCTGCGTGATAAAAATCTCGGCTGAAGTGCTGCCTTTTAAACTCCTGGTAAATCCGGATTATTCGGCGGGTTGGTTTGGTTCCCCGAGAGAGGAAGAGGCGCTTAAGCAATATGTCGAGCACGGGAACAACGCGGTCGCTTCGGCGCTGGAGCCGGAGATGTCAATCACAGGAGATACTGTTTCTCTGGATTTCTCGGGCCCGAATAAAATGCTGGCGCTGCTCAAGAAATATGACTTACTCCCGTACGCGCACCAAATGTTTACGCTTCAGGCTGTCGGCAATGAACTGGTCTATAAATTCAAGGTTGCGGAATTCAGCCCGGAGTTCAACAAGCTCTACAAGCAGGCAATCTCGGGAATAGTTGACTGGTGCGCTAAGAATAAAGTCAGGATGGCGCTGTGGGTTGTTGACGAGCCGAGGGAAAAGGCGCTGAACATCTGGAACAGAAATTATGTGGATACAATCAAATATATCAAGCTTACGCAGGAGGTCCCCGGGGCAATCGCGCTTGTAGACACGCACGATGTGAACTTCGATGTGGATTATACCCCGATGACGGATGTTCTTGATATCATAGAAACTTCCCTGTGGAAGGGCTCCGCGAGGCTTCGTGCAAAGTGCGACGCGGGAACAAAAGCGCAGCTCTGGATCTACAACAGCGGGCGCAGCCGCAGCGGTTTCGGGTTTTGCCCCTGGAAAGCGAAAGCAAAAGGGCGTTTCGAATGGGCTTACGACTGGGGCTGGAACGAAAGTACATCAAAAGATTTTATGTCCTGGAGCACTTACAGGGGCGGAGATCCGGCTACCGGCGTTACCTACCCCACGAAAGATGGGCGTATGAGTACTCCTTCTTTTGAAATGTGCAGGGAAGGAATTGATGATTACAAATATCTCTACACGCTTTCCCAAAGAATCGCGGCTGCTGAAAAAAGCGCGGTTCCTTCCGCGGTTTTAGAGGCAAAAAAGGCGGCAGCAATGCTTGCTTTGATAGTAAAGCAGTCTCCGGAATTCCCGTTACAGACGGCCTTGCCGGAAGTTGACAAGACGGACCTTATTCTTGATGAGTGGAGATATAAGATAGGGAAGGAAATAGTTGCGCTGGAGAAATTGAATAAATAACGGTTCTTAACGTTTGTAACGTTCGTAACGTT
>CAIWWK010000281.1 GCA_903916325.1 Candidatus Firestoneibacteriota bacterium | reverse complement strand
CGTGACCGATTGCCCCGGTTCAACCGCGCGCACAATAACTTCGCCGTCTATGGGAGCGATTAGGGGAGTCGGTTTATATACATCCTGCCAGTACTTAAGTTCAGCGGAACCTTTTGCCCTTGCCGCGTCAAGCAGGGAAGCTCTTTCCTGCGAGCTCATCCAGGCAAGTATCTGGCCCTTTTTCACATGATCGCCTTCGTTAACCAGAATGTCTTCCACCCTGCCGTCCGTGGTAGGCCTGATTTCAACCCTGTTCTTGGGTTGAACCGTCCCGGTAGAGGTTATTTTGGATTTTATTGAACCGATCGAAGCGTTTACGATCTTCGTTGTTTCCGCGGTGCCGGCCTTCTTCGCCGCGCAGCCGAAAAAGAAAACCGCGCCGGCGGAAAGCGCCAGAACCAGTGTTATGAACTTTTTATTATTAAGCGTCATCTTGAAGCCCCCTTGTAACGGCAGTTATCATTTGAAATAGGATTCCATTGTCCTTCCGAGAACATTCAGCCACGCGGCCTCGGCGGAAAGAGCCGATGCCCTCGCGTTAAGATAATTCTTTTCCGAACTTATCATCTGGTCCTCTATCAGGGTCCAGTTGTCAAAAGTGAGGAGGCCCTGGTCATACTGCGCGTCCGCTATCTTGGTGCGCTCCGCGTTTGCCTCGTAGAACTTCTGCTGGGAATCAACCTGGTCCGCCGCGTTCAACAGCGCCGTCCAGGATTGCTGCAGCTGGAACACGGTGCTGATTACGGCATTGTCCAGGTCAATCCTTGCCTGTTTAAGCGCCGAGGCCGCCTTATCCGATTCGTTCTTTGTCTTCATGCCGTCAAAAAAAGTGTAGGAAGCGGAAAGCCCGAGAGAGAACTGGCTCACCATTCCTCCACCGTTCAACGCGCTGCCGCCGTATCCGGCTGAAGCGTTCAATGACGGGTAATTGCCGGTATAAGACTGATCCAGCGCGTACTCCGCCGTGCTCGCCAGAAATCCGGCGCCTAAAACCTGCGGGGACACCGTTGCCAGGGCCTTAAAGTCATTCTTCGCCGCAAGGCCGGTCGTTAAGGCAAAGTTCTCTGTTACTTTAAACTGGCTATCCGCGCTTCTGCCAAGAGCAAGGCAGAGTTCTTTTCTCGCAAGGTCAAGCCCTCTTATGGCAGCCGCCTGGTCGTACTTTGCCTGCGTGTAATTGGCTTCGGCAAGCAGCCAGGAACCCTTATGCTCATTTCCGCCCTCGTAACGCAATTTAATCATTGCAGCGCTTTGCTTCCTTCTTGCCGAAATGTCGGCGGATATACTGACGAGGTTTTGCGCCTTCATTACATCAATGTAGGCGGTCCTTACCTTCAGCCTTACCGAGGCGGAAGTTGTGTCATATACCGTCCTGGCGTATTTAAGCTGCTCTTCCGCCTGGGCCATGGAGTATTTCGCGTTAAAACCGTCAAAGATACTATAGGAAGCGAGCAGGTTGTATGAAGATGAGAGCGTTGAATTCGTGATATTTTCGCTGAGGGAGCCTGTGGCGCTCAAAATAGGCCAGAGGGATGAATCCGCGACGGCTTTATTGAATTCCGCCTGCGCGAGTTTTTCCGCGGCGGATTTTAGGTCCTTGTTGCCTGCCGCAGCTTCTTTCATGCAGTCTTCAAATGAGATATCTGCCGCGTTGAGCTGCAGCGCGATGGCGGCCGAAAGCAAAATTATCCTTAGTGCTGTTTTCATCTAATTGTCCTTTAGTCTGGTCATTCAACAGCTGAAGTGTATTGTAGCAGATTTGTCTCTATATCGCTTGAAATAACGCGGGCGCTATAATAGCCCGGAAGCGCCTCTTTCAGTACGGAATCTACGGAACTTTCATACGAAGCCGATCCGGAAGCCTCGTAATATATACCCGCCGAGAGCAGCATCAAAAGAGAAGCCGCCGCGGCTAACCAGGCCTGTGTTTTTCCTGATCTCTCTCGTTTTATAAGCGCGACCTTTCCGGCAATCATCAGGTCCCAGCCTGCATCAGCCAGCCTCTTATTTATTTCCGTATCAATGTCAGGCATGCTACTCACCTCCCTTTAACATAAGGCGCCGGAGTTCCTCCGTTGCCCTGTACTTGCTTGACTTCACCGTCCCTACCGGAAGATCCAGTTTTTCAGAAATCTCCGCGTCGCTTAATCCGTCACAGTAGAGCGACATTATGCTCCTGTAACGCAGGGACAGAGAACCGATGCGCCGCCTCATCTCGGAAACATCCGATTCAAGATCCTTTTCTTTTTCCCGATCCTTCCCGTTCTGGAACAGGCCAAAAATCCAGGAATTGTCGTTCTTTCTCTCCTCCCGTTTCAGCCTGTCATTCATTCTCAACGCTTCGTTCCTTGCAATGGAATACAGCCAGGTGGAAATTTTTGAATCATTCCGGAACTTTCCCGAAGCAAGCGCGTTGTATGCCCTAAGGTAAGTCTCCTGCGCCACATCATCTACCGCGTGCGCGTAGTGCCCGGCAAGGTTCTTCTTTATCGCCGAAAGAACGACACCTTTTGTTGCCTTGATGATTCCGGCAAAATCTGCTTCATTCATTTTGCGGGGCTGCCCTTTTCCCCTGACACCTGCGGCCCCGGAGGCTGCGGGTCATTTCTTCCGTGCCCTCCAAACCCGCCGCCAAGTTTTCCTTCTTTAACTATGGCCGCGAATTTGATCCTTTGGTCCTTTGTCAGTACCGCGTGAAATTCGGCAAGTTTGCTTATCAGGAACTTTCTCATTTCGTCCATTCCCTTGCGCTTATTGTCGAGCAATTTATTGAGTTTATCCTGGTCAATCTTATCACCGCTCACCTGCTCCGCCAGCGCCTTTGTTATCTCTCCTTCATCTTGCCGGCCGGCTTTCATCTTTTCCATGATCTCCAGGCCAATCTTACCCGCGGTCTTTTTCTGAGCCTCGTTCAGCTGCAGTTCTCCGGAGAGTTTGTTCAGGATGAAGGAGGTCCTTTGCTCCATATTCATAGGGTGATGCCTTCTTCCGGCGGAGAAGAGCGCAACCGCCGCCCCTGCCGCCACTATCGCAATTATTATCAACGTTTTTTTTAGCATATGCGCCTCCATTTACTTATTCGACCCTGCAAACTGCCTTTGAGTTCCATTTTACTACAAATATTGCTTAATCTGTAAAAAAGGCCCGTTCCCGGGCCTTTTTGCTTAATATTCCGCTTGCGCGGAATCTATTAGTTCTTGGAGCTGGTGAAGGGATTCGAACCCGCGACCTGCGCATTACAAGTGCGCTGCTCTACCAACTGAGCTACACCAGCTTCTCTTATTCCATCAAGTCTTTTCAGATACCATCACCACAAATATTCTTCTCACCTAACAAAT
>CAIWWK010000280.1 GCA_903916325.1 Candidatus Firestoneibacteriota bacterium | reverse complement strand
TTTGATGGTAAGGTTGGCGCAATTTTCAAAATTGAGCATAAACGGCCTTCCCGGATCCATGCGAAAACGGTACTTCTCTTCGGACTTCATCCAATTGACGCCTTTACCGTCAATTATCCCGTTCCCCGAGATGGTAACGAACTCTGAGTCATCTGCGTGGATCCACTTCTGTCCTTCGCCGCCAAGGGAGGTAAGGCCGTACTCCGGATAAAGTTTAATATCCGGGATAGCTTCGACCCGCGCGCCGGATTCAACATGAAAATCGATATGGCTTCTGAGTTTGACCGGCCCGCACCTGCAGACCTTGCCGGACGGAATGACAACTCTGCCTCCCCCGGCCTTACTGCAGGCGTCTATTGTTTTCTGTATCGCTTCAGAATCATTGCCTGTCCCGTCTCCGCGGGCGCCGAAATTCATTACATTGAACATTTACCCTCCACTTAAAGAATTTATTACAAGAAACAAGGGCTCACATTTAAGCATTTTATCATGCCCGGCAATACTTTTAATAACTTTTTCAAGGGTTCTTCACGTCAAGACAAAGCAGCTCATCCGGCAGACGTATGAATAAGCGGCCGTTCGACAGGACCGGCTGCACATAATCAATAAGACTTGGACCGTCGAAACAGTTTCTTCCTCCTTCATGAAGGTTCTCCATTTTCCCAAGTTCCTTATATCCTCGTGAACCCGCTTCTACCAACCTCAGCGTCTTGTAGCTCCTGACAAAGAGGAGCCCGTCTGCCGCGATATAAGTTACCGGGAACTGCCATTTCTCGCTCTCCCAGTAAACTTTTCCCGTGTTTTCTTCAACGCATTTAAATTGCTGAAACGTTTTATTTAGATCGTTAGGATCAAAACCGGCATAGTTGCATGCCCAGATATATCCATTATGATATTTGAAGGTCGTGCAATTACCTGAGAAGTTACCATTTTTATCTTCCCAAATGATTTTGACTGCAGGGTTGGGGCTGTTCCAATCTATTGACATAAGCCTTGTCGCGCCGGCCTCAACCGGAGTATATAAAACCCTATTCTTGCCATAAAGTATTAAGGAGTCAATAGGCGTTCCTCTACGGCCTGCCGGTATTTGGTCATAACGCCAGATTACTTTTCCGTCAGAAGCCCTTATAGCGACCAAATAACGGTTTATGTAGGTAAGAGCGCACTTTTCGCCGTTTACGACCGCCACAGCAACAGTAGGGGCGTCCGAACCACAGGTCTTTTCTCTTAATGGTTCTTGATATTTCCAAATCAGCTTTCCCGTTTCTGCGTCAAACCCCGCGATTGTAGGGTCAGATAACTTAACAGTTATTCTTGAATCCGACTGATTAATCATAATGACTATCGTTTTATCTATGATTACAGGCGACTGATTAAAACCTTTAACATCATTCATTTGTTTGAGTGAAAGGACTTCCTTTTGAATTTCCGTTTGCCAGACAATAGCCCCTGTTTTTCTGTTAAAACAAGTCAAATGTCCTACCAGGCCCATTGTATATACAAATCTTTCCGTTACCAAGGGCGTGCCTCTCGGACCGCCCTGAAACCACCCACAGTAATATACACCTACTTTGTACTCGGTCTCCCAGCGCATTTTCCCGGTCTTTGCATCAAGGCAGACAACTTTTTCCAACCCGTTATTTGCATACCTTTCAGACTCTTTTTTTGTAACATAAGGCGCCATAAAAACATAGACATCGTTTCCTGAAACCGAAGGACAGGACCAGCCCATCTTAATAGGCGCTCTCCATAATTGCCTGGGCCCTTCCTTCGGCCATTTTCGCAAAAGACCATTTTCAAGCGAAGTTCCGTCACGGTTCGGCCCAAGATAACAAGGCCAGTCGTTAGAGGCCTCATTGGCTGCATTTTTTTTTGCCGCAGCCTCCCGGGTCACAGCTGCTTCAGGCGTCGCAGTTCCATCCTGCGCGATAACGGGAATAGATAGTACCAAAGACAATAGCGTAATCAGTGTCAACTTAATATATTTTAGAGTAGAACTCACAATATTTGCCTCCGCAACTATTTTCTTGCTGTTTAAACGTGGAAGTCTTTATGGCTTCCGAGCTTGACCGGCCAGAATCTGCTGACCTTACCGGAAGCAATGAGAACTCTTCCTCCCCGCCTTCCATCGTACAGGAAAAGTTCAATAATAGCTATCGAGTAACATACGCAACCGGACTGAAACTACTGTCTATTTCTCGAAACCCGCAAACTGCGACCTGCAGGCCGCGGTCTTTTATTTCCCGGGTTCGTAAATCACGAAAAGCGCCGGTCTGTTTGGAATAGATTTGTTTTTGCTTGTATAAACCCCCAGATAATCCTTCCCGTCGGAAGGGAAATGGAATCCATTATTGCCATTCTTACCGTCCGTCCAGTATTTTACCGCTTCCGTAAAGTCACAGGCAATAGACTTTCCGCTGCTCAACGCGCCGCCCAGAATTACAGGCAGAAAATCAGGATCTTCACCGGCAAATCCAAAGGCAAAAAGTTCTTTCCAGCACTTCCCGTAAGCATATTCAAAGGCATTCGCCGTCTTTTCCTCCCATTTTCTGTTGCAGGGAACCGCTATGAACATCCCGGCGCCATTGACCGGCTTAATCTTTGTAACAACAAACCTCGCGTCAATTATCTTTGATCCCGCAGGGATGGAACTCAGATCAAAATAGAACATCGAGCTTCTGTGGTCCATAAATAGCTCTGTCGTTTCTGAAGCTGCAGCGCCGTAGCAATTTGCCCTTCCGCCTATAAGATTCCCGTCGGGCCCGTGCGTGGTTATATAAACATCGGCGGCATTCTCATATATCTTTGCCGGAGCATCCGGGTCGAAACCTTTATCCCCGCGCCTGAAGACGGCAAACTTCACGTTCTGGGACGACTTTTGGAGTTCCGCAAGCTTGTCACGCATATCTTTTTCCAGTTCGGCGGCGCTCTTTTCCCCAAAATATGGGAACTTGTCCTTAGGCGCCGCAGCTGCCGCGCCGTACATCCTGTAGGACTTTATCACGGCGTCTGAACCGGCTATTTTAAATTCTGCCTTGGTCGCGACTTTATCGGACTGCCATTCCCTGTCATGCCAGGGGAGTTCTGTTACCGGAGGCACTCCCGAAGAGAAAACAATATTGTCTATGTAAATACTCTCCCCCTTCAGGGGATGGAACATGAAGATATCGAATCTTATGATGTCACCGTTTCCAATATCAAAACGATTATACCTATGGGCAAGAAGCACGCCGGCTTTATTCAGGCCTTTATGCAGAAAAACGGTCCCGATATATTTACTGTGAGAGTCCTTATTAATGTATCCCTCTTTGCTCTTCTGCTGCATCAGAGAGAAACCAACAACACAATCTCTCGGCGCAGTGATATCCGCGCAGAGGTATTTAGAGTTTAGTATGCCGTCAGCAATGACCTTTGTCCCGACAGTAGGAAACTCCCCGCCGTCATATGTGAGTTTCATAGAGTATTTTGACTTTGTCGTGTTCTCTACTGAGGGCTCTATCTTGACCACGGAGTCCTTGAGGCCTGTCTCTATGCTCGTCCAATTCGAGATATCCTGCGGCTCATTGAAAAGATAAATCGCTCTTGCCCAGCAGGGAACGGTAAAAAACAGGGTCAGAAGAACCGACAAAACAAATTGAAACGGGTATATTTTTTTCATATATTAAATTTGCCTCCGGTTCATTTTGCAGTTTTTGGAGTACGCCAAGCGCCTCTAAACATTCAAATAACTTACTTCCCGAGCTGCTTCTGAATTTCTTCCTTAGACGGTAAAATCCCGGCCGCTTGATAACACCTCCAAATCCTTTCCGAACGGATGAAAAGCCGTCCATACGCCAGGGTTGGCATTACCCAACCAAAATAGTTACCCTGTTCTTGCTGAAACTTGCCTTTACAAATATACTTCTCGGGGGTTGCTTCAACAAGCAGTATTTCTTCTTCCTTGCCCTTATTGATGCCGGCGCGGATGAAGAGCAGCCCGTCGGCCTGCATTATAGACTCTGCTATCTCAAAACCTTTCTCCTCCCACATCAGTTTTCCGGTGGCAAGCTCGATGCAACGGAGCATGTAAGGCCCCATAAGCTTGTCCTTCTCTTCATTGAAGGTGTATATGTAGCCGTTATAAACAACAGGCGAGGAACAATCCGTCGCGCCGTCGTATTTCCAGAGGCGTGTCCCGGGATCAGACGGATCAGACCAGTTGACCTTGATAAGCTTCATATCTTCCGTGAAGGGAGAGAGAAGAATCCTGTCATCGACAATGATAGGGCTTGTCAAATGGCTTTGATAATGCGCTTTCTCGTGGGTCCAAATCTTCTTTCCGTCCTTAAAGCGTATGGCAAAAAGTTTTCCGTTTGCGGCCACAAGAGCGCATTTATCTTTGCCAAAAGTAACAACCGCCGCGGTTTGACTCGGGTTCGCACCTCCGTACCTTTTAGGCGACGGACCTGGAGGTTCTTTCATCTCCCAGACAGTCTTTCCTGTCTCCGCGTCAAAACCGAAGTACGTGGCATTTTCGCTCGGTTTACCGGTTTTCGCATGGACGGCCATAAAAACTATTTCGTCCACAACCAGCGGTGACTCGCACCAACCCTTCCAGTCGTGGTGGGGAACAGGAAACTCCTCGTCAAGGTCCCTCATCCAGACTTTCACGCCTTTCTTCCTGTCCACGCAATACAACTGTCCCTGTTCATTCTGTATGTACACGTATTTTTCGGTAGCCGCAACGGTATCCCGCGGACACCAGCCCCAGCCGATGCTAATTCTCTTCCGTCCCAGCTCGTACTCAAACTTCCATTTCTCTTTTCCGGTAAAGGCATCCAGACAATGCAAAGTGTACTTTGCATCGACTCCGTTGACGACTCCGTCCACAAAGACTTCGCCTTTTGAGATACAGACAGACCCCCAGCCCTTTGTTACCGGCTGCATCCATAGCATCTTGGGCCCATCCTCGGGCCATTCACGAAGGAGACCCTTCTCCGGGGATGACCCGTTCCTATTTGGTCCCAGCCATTGAGGCCAGTCGCTGTAAAGAACGGCCTTGGGAGCCGGAACTTCGTTTTTGGACTGCTTATCATGTTCTTGAGCAAAACACACGCAGGACAACAACGCCAAAAGCAGTATGGTCTTGACTATTTTCATGGGTTTCTCCTATTTATAAAGCTATACGTGTTCACTCAGATTGGTCGCAAAATAATGTTACACTTAAATTACTACTCTTGCTAATTTCTACCTGCCGAGTTGTTTCTGTATCTCTTCCTTCGAAGGCAGCGTTTTGGCCGCCTGATAACACCTCAAAATCCTTTCCGAACGGATGAAAAGCCTTCCGTAAGCCAGGGTTGGCATTACCCAGCCCATATAATTTCCCTGTTCCTGCTCGAACTTGCCTTTACAAATATACTTTTCAGGGTTTGCTTCAACAAGCATTACTTCTTCCTGCTTGCCCTTATT
>CAIWWK010000279.1 GCA_903916325.1 Candidatus Firestoneibacteriota bacterium | reverse complement strand
GGCCTTCACTCTGCCGGAAGGAAAGAAGGTCTACATTCTGAACACGCGCCAGGGTTGGGCCGAGGTCCTGCTTAAAGGCGAGAATATAAAGGGCTGGGTCAAACAGGACAGCATAGCAGAGATAAGGTAGCAGTCCTTCAAGCCGGTTTCCCCGCAATATAATCATTGACTACAAACCTCCCGATAGTAAAATAGAACAAACTTCTTCAAAACCACTTGTTTCAGAGAGGAGTATGCTGAAGAACCTCACAATAATCGGAATAGCTCTCATAACCGCCGGATGCGCCGTAAACGGTCCTGTGATAAAGAGAGTTACGAGTGTTGACTCCTACGGGTCTCCCAATGAATTGACATTTTACAGGGGTGAAAGAGAACTCGCAGTTACAAGTCTGGACAAATACGGAAGAATCACGGAGATTAAGGGCAGTATCCCCGACGGGAAAGTCCTTGCCTATTTTCAGGAAGGCAGAATTTGTGAAGCCGCCGATTATAAATTCAGCAAGCCTGACGGAATTGTTACTATGTTTAATGAAGACGGCAGCATTGCCGAGGAAGCCGGCTACCTTTTCGGCAAGAGAGAGGGAGTTGATATTATTTACAAGGACGGCAAAGCAGTGCGGAAGAACCTCTATTCGGAGGGCCTGCTCGACGGAGTCTGCAAATCTTACTATTTAAACGGCAAGTTAAAGGAAGAGGATCCGTACGTGGACGGCAGAAGGCACGGGCTCTTCCGGAGTTATTATCAGAACGGCAACATTGAGAGCGAGGCGATATACAGGAACGATCAACTTGTCGGTAAAATAAAGTATTTTGATGAATACGGCATCCCCTCGGAACAGATAAATAAAGACGCGCGTTAACCCGCCCCGGGTTCCATGCTAATCATTGTCTGAACAGCGCCAATGGGCGGGGAGCAGAATTACTGCCGTCCGAAAATCCTGAAAACAAATACCTGGGTGATATTTAATTGTTTATATTGTATAATACTTTCTCCGGAATTCCGGAGAGAAGAAGCGCTTTAGCATGCGAAGGAAGCCAAAATGAAAAGAATATTATTCATTGTTCCGCCCGTAATACAGTACGAGGACTTTATTTCCCCGGCTGAAAACGTAAAAACAATTATTAAAAAGGATAAAGCTTTTGGAGTCGTTATTACGGATTTGCCGCTTGGTATTATCTCCCTAAGCGCATATGTAAAACAAAATCCTGAAGTCAGCTCGGAAGTAATAGATTTTAACGTTCTTCTAAATCAGGCGGAAAGTTTTGATTACTCAACGTTCTCGGGATTTTTCCGCGGAGTTCTTGACGGCAAGAAATTTAAGGATTATGCTCCGGATATAATAGGTGTTTCATCGCTTTTTTCGTCTTCCTATGCCAGTTTACTTGACATCGGTAAAATATGCAAAGAGATATTCCCTGAAGCCGTTCTCGTTGCGGGCGGCGGTATACCTACAAACATGTATAAGGAGATTTTTCGTGAATCAGATTGCTTTGACGGCCTTTGTTACGGTGAAGGGGAGCGGCCTCTTGCGGGCCTTATAAGTTCAGCGAATATTCCGGAATATTTGGAGAAAACGCCCTCCTGGATTACGCCAAAGAAAGCAGAGGCAAAAACTTTGTTCCATTACGATTTTATAGAAAACCTTGACGAGATACCTTTTTATGACTATCAGATGCTGGACATCCGAGGGTACGGCCTGAGCCCTACCATTGCGGCCTATACTTCCATTGACAGTGAATTGAAGAGCATTCCGGTGATGACCTCCAGAGGCTGTGTGTTTCACTGCAGTTTTTGCGCGGCTCACACTGTTCATGGAAGGAGTATGAGGTACCACAGTTTAAAAAGAGTGAAAGAAGACTTGCTCAGGCTTAAGAAGGATTTCAAGGCCGGTATGATAATTTTCCAGGATGACCATTTCCTTGCTGACAGAAAAAGGGCCTTCAGCATCATCGGGCTTATGAGGGAACTTAACCTTAAAGCTTTCTTTCCGAATTCTTTGGCCTTGTACGCTCTTGACCGGAGCATGCTGGAAGCACTGAAAAGTATCGGAGTCAACCAGCTTATCCTTTCCATAGAATCAGGTAGCGAGAGGGTCTTGAAAGAGATAATGCACAAGCCTCTCAAGCTGTCAGATTCGGCAAGAGTGGTCGCTGACTGCCGCGAGCTCGGTATTTACACTGACGTCAATATACTAATAGGCCTGCCCGGAGAAACAAAGCGTGATATTGAGGATGCCAGGGCTTTTCTAAAGTCAATAAACGCAAATTGGTTCAGAATAAATTCCGCCACACCGCTTCCCGGAAGCGAAATGCTGGAAATCTGCACGGCCAATAATTGGCTGAGCGGAAATATCATAGACGGGAATTATAAAAGAGCCGTGATAGATACGCCTTTTATGTCTGCCGAATACGTTCAAGAGACCAGTTATCAAATGAACTTGGAGCTGAACTTTGTTTGCAACAGTGATATAAAGCTTGGAGAATATGCCGCGGCTCTTAAGGGTATGGAGAACGCGATTAGCGCCAGAAAAAATCATGCAATTGCGTATTATTACGCAGCCATATGCTATGAAAAACTAGGGGACGCTTCAAAGTCTGCCGAATACCGTAAACGCGCAAAAGAAACGGCCCTTGAAAATCCGTTCTGGGGCAAATACATGAAATTGTTCGGGATTCCGTTAGGCGGTTGAGGCCTGCGATACGTGCTGTCCTCATTAGGGATTCGCGCAAACAGGGCAGAGGTGTAAGTTTAGACATGCTCAGTTTCCTGTATTGAATTCCTGAATAATGATATACTCGAAGCAGGGGAAAGGAGCGAAAATGGAATATCCGAAAAAGCAGGGTAAATCTTTTCAGTCCGGAATCAGGCGTCACCTGCTGCCATTTATGCTTTTTGTGTTGATAGGCCTTTCTTTTGTTGTTTTCATCCAGCAGCAGAACGGAAGACAGCTGTTCGGGCACGATGTTACGCTTCAAGGTTACGGCGAAATATTCATGGAAGATGTTCTTGCAAGAGGCGGCATACCGTATTGGAATCCATATATATTTGCGGGTATGCCTCATATGGCCACCATGAACGGAGCAACGATTCTCTTCCCGACCGCGTTTGCTCTGCTTTTAATGAAATTGCCTTTACCCCTGTATTTCCTTTTTGGTGTTTCAATCAGCATTACTTTAGCCGGTTTCTTTATGTATCTTTTTATTCAAGGCCTTGGTCTCTCCAGGCTCACCTCAACCATAGCCGGAGTTTTTTTCGCGTTGTGCGGAAGTTTAGTATCCTACATAAATCCCGGTCACGACACTATGATTTTCGCGTACTCAATGATACCGATAATCTTCTTCTTTGTCACCCTGGGAGCAAGAGAAGGGAAATTGGTTTTTTATGTCCTTGCGGGGCTGATGCTTGGCATTCAGGCTTTGTCCACAATGTTTCAGGTGGTTTTTTATACTTCTATCTTTCTGACCGCATATTTTCTCTTCCTCATTATTTCGCAAAAAAAAGGCATAAAACATATACTATATTTCGCGGTCACAGGTGTAATGTCAGGTTTGATAGCCGCTATCCAAATGGTGCAATCCTTCTACTATATCAAGCATTCATTTAGGGCTGCAGTGGACTATGCGTTCTTCACTTCCTGGTCTTTTCATCCTCTTGAAACTATTTCCTATGTTTGTCCCAAGTTCTTTGGTTTCCTTGAATCAACTTATTGGGGCAGAAGTCCGTTTGTCTTGCATTCGGATTATATCGGTATTTTGCCTTTGTTGCTTGCTGTTGCCGGAGTTGTTTTTGTTTTCAAAGACAGGCGGGTTAAATTCTTCATAGCGGCTTCAATTTGCCTGCTCATCCTCTCTTTCGGAGGATACACTCCTCTTTACAAACTTCTGTTTAAAATACCGGTAATCAACGGTTTCAGGAATTCAATGAGGTGGCTGGGACTACTATCCTTCACGGTCATTGCCCTTTCCGCTTTTGGGGTTGAGTTTATTACGAACTGTTTTAAAGCAAATGAAAAGGCCCCGGCAAAAGAGAGGAATTTCATTTATGCCTGTATTGCCGCGGGCGGGATATTTATCCTTGCGTTTATTGTGTTTACTATCGGAGAAACCGGTTTTGTCGCCAAGTTGAAAGGGCTGGAGCTGATAACCAAGAGGTTTCCGGCGCAAAGCCTTGATTTTATCACTCAGGTGCTTTATCAGATGATCCGCGATGACATGCTGCTGCTTGTTGTGTATTTTTCTCTCGGGTTTGGACTCGTATATTTGGTTTTAAAGGGCAAAATCGGAAAGGGGGTTTTCTTTGCGGGCTGTCTGCTGCTGGTATTTGCCGATAACGGCGCCAGATTTTTCCTGCCAAGAACCTTTGAAGCCGGAGGAACCCAGATAGTAGTGCAGGCCGTGAAAACCGAGCCGGCCGGGCAGGAAGATCCACGGAGGACCGAGATAAGGAATGCTTTGAACGCTGACAAGTCCCTGTATAGGGTACTTCCGATGGGAGACCTGTTCAACAAGAACTGGTTCGTGGAGGATAGGATACAAAGCTGCGGGGGGTATCACAGCGCTCCGCTTGAGGTCTATAACGCGATGCAATCCAACGGCGGCCTTAATGATTTTAGGTTTATTGACCTGCTGAATGTGAAATACTTCCTGTCGGAAAGCGCAATTGAGCATCCTTACCTAAAACTTATGTATGACGGGAAGGTAAAGGTTTATCAGAATATTACGGCTTTTCCGCGAGCTTTTCTGGTTCCGGCTGTAGAAACAGTCCCGAAAGCGCAGACATTTTTGAAGTTGAAAGAGCCAAGCTTTGACCCAAGGATGAAACTAATACTGAATGAAGCGATGAAAGAGACGCTTGAACCCGCAACTTTTCTGGGAAATGAAGTCAAACTCTGGAGTTTTGAAGAGAATGAGATAAAGATGCAGTCGGAATCCAAGAGCAACGCGATGCTTTTCCTGAGCGAGACCTATTACCCCGAGTGGAAGGCGTATGTGGACGGCGTGGAGACGAAGATTTATCTTGCCGACGGTTTCTTCAGGGCAATATATCTGCCCAAAGGCAAACACGCAGTGACCTTCAGTTGGAGCCCTAAGATATTTTATGCCGGCGCAGGGATTACGCTGCTCGGGCTTTTCCTGGTCTTGCTCTCAATCGGGCTTGAGTTGCTGAGCGGGATAAGAAAGCGTAAAATCGCGCTCTCTGAACCTAAGGTATAGCAGAGCTGTCGCCTGTTTTAAAACAAATGGGAAACAAACAAAAGGGGACAGGTAACGTGCAAGCTCCTAATGCAACACTCGAGTCTGCTGTGTTAGTATAACACGGCAGCACGGAGGTTGCAAATGAGGGAGTATCAACGGTTAAGTTTGCAGGATCGAGAGGAAATTAGCAGGAATATAGCCGCTGGAATAGGCATCAGGGCAATAGGCCGTAAATTAGG
>CAIWWK010000278.1 GCA_903916325.1 Candidatus Firestoneibacteriota bacterium | reverse complement strand
GCAGGCATACGGGCTTCTCGGCTGGAAAACGGTATTTTCGTCCTGCGGCGGTTTCGCGGAGCCGAACATTTCACTGGAAGAAGCCTGGTAGAACTTGATTGGTTTATTGCTGCGCCTGATGGCTTCAAGTATCCTGGTTGTCCCGAGACCGGTAATGTCTCCGGAATATTCTGCAAGGTCAAAACTCACGCGCACATGGCTTTGGGCGCCGAGGTGATATACTTCATCCGGCTTGATGTTATAAACTATATCCGATATCTGTTCTCCGTCGGAAAGGTCTCCGTAATGGAGAAGCAATTTTGCCTTTTTGTCGTGTTCGTCGTGGTGAATGTGGTCTATTCTTTCGCGGTTAAAGGTCGAACCTCTTCTGACTATGCCGTGAACTTGATAGCCTTTGCTGAGCAAAAGTTCCGCGAGATAGCTGCCGTCTTGGCCGGTGATGCCGGTAATTAGCGCCTTCTTCATAAAAAAACCTCCTAAAATGAACATTTAACTTCTCAAGATTCGAATCCCATAAATTAAACCACATATCACTTAAGACTAAATCACAAATCACAAGCACCAAATCCCAAATAAAAACAAAAAGACAGAAAAACGAAAAATAGAAATACTAGGTTCTTTTTTTTATGTTTTTGAATTTTGGTGTTTATTTGGTGCTTGATGCTTGAGATTTGGTGCTTGAACTTCTGGTGCCTGGTGCTTGTGATTTAGCGCTGAATACTGTTTTGTTTCGAATTTCATGCTTCGAATTTCGTATTTATATTTTATTGCTTGCTTTGAAAGTACCTTATTGTCCTCGCCAACCCTGTCTTCAACTCTACCTCAGGGCTCCATTTCAGTAATTTTTTCGCCAGCGTTATATCAGGTTTTCTTTGCCTTGGGTCATCGTCCGGCAGCGGCTTATATACTATTTTGCTCTTTGCTCCCGTCGCTTTGATAATTTCCTTCGCAAATTCATAAATGGTCCTCTCGTCAGGATTGCCGAGATTGACCGGCAGGTTGTAGTCAGAGAGGAGCAGTGCGTAAATGCCTCGTACCAAATCGGAAACGTAGCAGAAACTTCGTGTCTGTTTTCCGTTGCCGTAGACTGTCAGGTCCTGCCCGTTCAATGCCTGGTAAATGAAATTAGGTACAACACGACCGTCATTTATACGCATTCTCTCCCCGTAGGTATTGAAGATGCGAACTATTTTTGTGTCTATCTTATGCGCCCTGTGATAGGCCATTGTTATAGCCTCGGTGAAGCGCTTGGCCTCGTCGTAGCAGCTCCTGGGCCCTATGGGATTAACATTTCCCCAGTATGACTCTTTTTGCGGATGGACCGCGGGATCCCCGTAAATCTCCGAGGTGGAAGCCACCAGAATTCTTGCCTTTTTCGCGAGCGCAAGTCCCAGACAGTTATGTGTGCCAAGCGACCCTACTTTTGCGGTCTGGATTGGGTATAAATTATAGTCGACAGGACTGGCCGGACACGCAAAATCAAGCACATAATCCACCGGGCCTTTAACTTCCATGCGCTTGGTAATGTCGTGCTTGATGAAATCAAATTTCTTGTTCTTGATATCCTTTATGTTATCCATGCTGCCGGTAATTAAATTATCTATGCAAATGACATGAATATCCCTACCGAGGAAGTAATCGCAAAGGTGTGAGCCTATAAAACCGGCGCCTCCGGTAATAACAGCTGTCTTCAAGAAACCTCCCTAAAAGCAGTAATTGCCGCCCTGCCGCTATCTTCCGATGGAGTAATACTTGAACCCTGCTTTTTTCATTTTCGCAGGCTCATAAAGATTTCTCGCATCCACTATAACAGGCTTTTTAAGCAGTTTTTTTATCCTGGGCAGATCAAGATTTCTGAACTCTTCCCACTCGGTCAGTATTAAGAGAGCATCCGCCTGCTTCACCGCATCGTATTCATCTGATCCGGTCACCAAACTTTTAAGACTCTTTATTGCATTATCCATACCTTCCGGATCATAGGCTTTGATTTTAGCCCCTTGTTTAAGAAGCATTTCAACTATCTCAAGCGCCGGAGAGAATCTCGTGTCATCTGTATTTGGCTTGAAAGTTAGACCCAAAACACCAATCTTCTTTCCCCTGACAGTACCAAGGGCTGCTCTGACTTTCTCCACAACGAACAGCTTTTGCTCCTCGTTAACCTTCTCCACGCTTTTCAGAAGGTGAAAATCATATCCAAGCTGGTCCGCGATATGGATGAATGCCGAGACATCCTTTGGAAAACAGAATCCGCCGAAACCTGGACCTGCATTGAGAAAAGCCCTTGCTATTCTCTTGTCGTAACCCATTCCCTCGGCAATCTTGGTCACATCGGCGCCCGCCTCTTCGCAGACGCGTGATATCGCATTTATAAAAGAGATCTTCATTGCCAGGAAAGAATTTGATGCGTGTTTGATAAGCTCGGCGGTATTTATATTTGTAACAAGTTTCGGGGCGTCTATATCTTTATAGAGTTCCAGAAGGACTTTCTTTGCCTTTTCTGAATCAACGCCGAAAACTATCCTGTCAGGATTCAGAAAATCATAAATCGCAGTGCCTTCGCGAAGGAATTCCGGATTTGAGGCGACATCGAAAGGAATATTTTTTTTGATATTCTTGCGGATAGTGCGTTTGACCCACTCGCCCGTCTTAACCGGGACGGTACTCTTCTCGATGATGAGCTTGTAGGAAGTCATAACCTCCGCGGCCCATTTTGCAACTTTTTCCACGGCGGAAAGGTCGGCGCTGCCGTCAGGAAGGGGCGGAGTTCCCACGCAGATGAAAACAACATCCGATCTTTTCATGGCATCTCTGGCGTTTGAGGTAAAAGTCAGCCTTCCATGTTTTATGCCGTCCGCTACTATTTCTTCCAACCCGGGTTCAAATATAGGCATACCGCCGGCGTTGAGCTTTGCTATCTTATTCTTGTCATTATCGGCGCCGATTACAGTGTGACCGAGCTTGGCAAAACAGGCAGAGGTGACAAGGCCGACATAACCAACACCTATAACGGCTATTTTCACTTAACCCCCTGATAGATAACAATTTACATAATTATACATAAAAAGAAAGGGTTTTTCAATCAAACGTTATGGAAGGAAACGCTATAAACAATCAGTACAATAACATCAGCTTGACTGCTGTTTGTTTCGAATTTCGTGCTTAGAATTT
>CAIWWK010000277.1 GCA_903916325.1 Candidatus Firestoneibacteriota bacterium | reverse complement strand
TTTCAACGGCCTATGACCTGCCAAACGAGACCGCTTACGCGGAGACTTGCGCCGCAATCGGCTTGGTTAATTTCGCGCACAGAATGCTCAGGAAGGAGCTTGATTCAAAATACTCGGACTGTATCGAACGTGCTCTGTATAACGGAGTCTTAAGCGGCGTCTCGCGTAACGGAAGACTCTTTTTCTACGACAATCCCCTGGCTTCTTCGGGGAAACATCACAGAAAAGAGTGGTACGACTGCTCCTGCTGCCCGCCGAATATTGCAAGGCTATTTGCTTCGCTTGGCGGCTATATTTATTCGACGAAGGGTTCTGCTGTAGCGGTTCACCTATACCTTGGAAGCGAGGCAAATCTGGAACTTGGGGGTACCGCGGTTTCCATTAGCCAGAAAACCGGATATCCGTGGGGTAACAGGGTCCTGATCTCCGTTTCCCCTGAAGTACCCGCGCGCTTCACTGTTAAATTAAGATATCCGGGCTGGTGCGGCAAGTTGTCAGTAAAGGTTAACGGGAAAAATATTAAGGGCACTGCTAAGAGAGGGTATCTCGGGATTGAACGCTTGTGGTCGGCCGGAGACAAGCTTTCAATAGTCTTTGATATGCCGGCAAGAATAGTCTATTCTGACCCGAGGGTCAGGCAAAACGTCGGCAGGGCCGCTCTGATGAAAGGTCCGCTGGTCTACTGTTTTGAAGAAGTTGACAACCGGGCGCCGGTTGAGAGCCTCCTGCTTCAGGTGAATAACAAATTCCGCGTAATTCATAAAGCCGGGCTGCTCGGCGGCGTTGATATTCTTAAGGCGAAGGGTTTCCTGGTAAATTCCGGGAGGCAAAAACAACTTTACTCCGGCGAGGCGCCAAAGCTTGAAGCACGCGTTCTGACGGCAATCCCCTACTTTGCCTGGGATAACAGGAAAGCGGGCAGCATGGCGGTCTGGTTGAGAGTTAAAAGTTAGAAGAGAACCGGAATGTGACGGATTGCAATTGGGAGGGTTTATGTCGGGTTTTCCAAGGACTACAGTCGGCGGCCTTTCGCTTCCACGTTTGATTTGCGGTTCGAACGCCATGCTGGGTTACTCGCATATCAGTTCGGCCCGCGATAAGTTTATTAAGGAACTCTTTGATACTCCCGCTAAAATGGCCAGAGTAATAGAAGTATTTGTAAAGCACGGGTGCGACGCTTTCCTTTCAAGCCCGGGAGATTTCGTGAGGCAAGCTCTTGATGTTACCGAACAGCGCACGGGCCGAAAAGTTATCTGGATAGCCACCCCGAGCGCAGGCAATGTGGAAGAATGGAAAATAGCCGTGGAGAAGTGCGTAAAACAGAGAGCGACCTTCTGCCTGCCCCATATGTGCGTGACGGATGTCAGGCTTGACGGCTTGAATAAGCGTCTTGCGCCTGAATTGACGGAATTCCTGAGCATTGCGAGAAAAGCAGGCCTGATTCCGGGACTGAGCACGCATACGCCTGATGCGGTAATCTGCGCGGACAGCTCAAACGCGGACGTGGAGACATATATCCAGATCTATAACGCCGCGGGTTTCCTTTGCCAGGTTGAGACGGATTGGATAGCCAAAGTCATCAACGAGGCAAAGAAACCGGTAATTGTCATTAAACCTCTTGCCGCCGGGAAACTGCTGCCTCCCACGGGGTTTGATTTTGTCTGGAGCACGATACGCGAGCGCGATCTGGTCTGCGCCGGTGCTATGAGCGTCTATGAGGCCGAAGAAGATATTGAACTCAGCCTTGCCTGTATCGAGAAAAGGAAAGCGAGCGTAAAACTTCAGTTTACCAGAAGCAAAGAATCC
>CAIWWK010000276.1 GCA_903916325.1 Candidatus Firestoneibacteriota bacterium | reverse complement strand
TCTTTGCCCTGCCGTCCAGGTTCTCGTAATCTATGATATAGCCGCCGCCGTGTGAATCGTCTATCAGGACCTCCGAAGCTCCGGCGGAAAAACAACCTTCGACCGCAGCGTTTACCTCTCCGGTCAAAAGACGGCCCTGCTGGGCATGCCGCAGATTATAAGAGGTTTCATTCTTTTCAAGATTCCGGTCAAAATGAACCACTCCTGCCGCGCCTTCAAGGTCTGTCATTATATATATTTTCATTTTCACCTCATATCAATGAGCATCGGGGTCAGGACGTAGTCCTTGCCCGACTGCCTTTTTCTGTAACAGAAGATATAATTCCCGTCCCAGGAATACTCCGGGTAAAGCTCCCAGTCATCCGGCGTTCCGGTAACATTTACAGCTTTTCCGCTCTTTAAGTCCAGGACATAAATATCGCTGTTCTCCTGGTAGTAAACCTTTTCTTCTTTGCCTTTATCATTCTTTTCAAGCTGCGGGTTTAACTCGCCGAAATTGTAGGCAACCTTGCTCCCGTCGGGAGAAAGCGAAAGCCAGGTAGAATCCGCCGTGCCGGCCGGATTGGGCAGAGTCGTAAAATACGCGAGCCTGAAATAGGAACCCTCTTCCGCATCGGCAATTCCGAACTCAAGGGCTTTTGCAACCAGCAGTTTCTTCGAATCAGGATGCCAGAGCAGCCCCTGCGCCCCGTCCGTGAAACTCTTCAGCTTTTCTCCCTCCACGGAATATATCTTAACTTTCCCTTCGGGCTGTTTAACATAGGCTATCTTTTTGCCGTCGGGAGACCACTGCAGGAAGAGCGCGGGATCTTTAGAAAGCAGGCGGTTTCCCGTGCCTTCAAGGGTTATTATGAATACACCTTTGGGGGAAGCATAGGCCAGGAAACGGCTATCAGGAGAAGCACAGACAAATACGGGATTTCCCTCGGTCCGTATCCGTTTTATTTTGCCGCTCTCTATTTCCAGAAAGACGAGAGACCCTGAATCCGTATATGCTATTTTTCTCCCATCTGGGAAAATGCAAAGTTTCTGAAAGAGGTCATTCGTGCTTTTGGAATTGGAGAGTTCCGCGAGTCTCTTTGTTTTTCCTGAGGAAACATCGAGGGTGAATATGCTGCCGGTCTTTTCGGAGATACCCGCGAGCAGATACTTTCCCGGAATCCATTTCATCGCGTCCGCTGAAGCGCTTTTGGGAAGGGGGATTAGATTTTTCTTTTTGACTTCGACTTTTCCGCTGCAAGAAGTCAACATTAGCATTAAAACCAGAAGAGTAATGTATGTTTTCATAACTAATAACCTCTTTGGAATATTGAGGGTGTTCTTCTTGAAAAGTTTGTAAGGTTTGTAAAGTTTTTAAGGTTTATAAGGTAAAATCTAGAACCAGACCATGCCTAACTCCAAGAAAGCGTTTTTCTGGTTCAGATTTTGTTATTGTTTTGCCTTTACTTTACAAACCTTATGAACTTTTGACCTTATAAACTTTTAACCTTTTTTTTCTTTTAATTTTTTGTATTTTTTGAATACCTCAAAAACCAATTCCTTCAACCCCTCCCCCTTCATCGCCGCTATCGGGAAGAGTTTCACCTTCTTCTTCGCCAGGTGTTTTTTGAGCAATTCATAGTTCTTCTTCGCCCCGGGCATATCCAGCTTGTTTGCCGCAACCACCTGGGGTTTTTTCGCTAGCTCTTTGCTGTAGAGCGCCAGTTCTTTGTTGATGTTTGTGTAGTCCTTGACCGGATCCCTTTCCTCCGCAGAAACATCCACCATATGAACAAGAATCTTTGTCCGCTCAACATGGCGAAGAATCTCTCCCCCCAGCCCCGCGCCGGTGTGCGCGCCGTCGATGAGCCCCGGAATGTCCGCCCAGGTAAAACTAACCCCGGCTTCTATTCGGACAACTCCAAGATTAGGCGAAAGCGTTGTGAAAGGATAATTCGCGATCTTGGGATTGGCTTTTGAAATCTTGGAGAGGAGCGTTGACTTACCGGCGTTGGGATAACCGATTATGCCCACATCGGCGATGCTTTTCAGTTCAAGAAAGATTGTCTTTTCTTCGCCTTCCTCGCCGTACTCAAAGGATTTAGGCGCGCGGTTTGTCGAGCATTTATAGGAAGTGTTGCCCCTGCCGCCCTTGCCGCCTTTGGCAATGAGCATTCCTTCGTTCTCGTGAAGGATCTCCCCCAGCACTTCCCCCGTGTCAAAATCTTTTACGACGGTGCCGAGCGGAACCAGAATTGTCATGTCTTTGGCGTTGCGCCCGTACATGTTCTTGCCCATGCCGTGCTCGCCGCGCTCGGCCTCAAAGTGCGGTTTATACCGGAAATCTATTAGAGTGGAAAGTCCGGAATTTCCGACAAGCGTGACACTGCCGCCGTCTCCCCCGTTGCCGCCGTCCGGGCCGCCGAAAGGCACGCCCTTTTCCCTGCGGAAGCTGAGGCAGCCGCTGCCGCCTGTTCCTGCTTTAACGAATATCCTGACTTTATCTATGAACGGATGTTTATCCATGATTATATTGATTTTATCATATATAGAAGGTTTTTACTTCTTTTTCCTGAACCAGCGCGCGGGATTGAGCTTATCCCAGTATTTCTTTACATATTCCTCGCCCACCAGGAACAGGCCTACCCAGAAAAAAAGTTCTGCTACACCCACCGTTAATCCGGAGAAAAAGATCTTGTGTTTCATGGAGATATCAAGAAAATATATGTGAAAAGGGAGATAATACCTTATACAGGAAATTATTATTAAAGCAATCCCGAGCCGGAATTGAATCTTATCCGCTCTCTCGGATTTCGCCTTTATTATTTCAGTTTTTTTCTTCACTTTATTCCCGCCCGCTTTGTTAACACTGATAGAGATTTTAGCAGAATAATTTTACCTTTTCTATGGTTCATTACAAAATACATTGTCATTTTATATTATCTCTGGTATTATTGACCAATGAAAACGATACTGCTTTCAGTCTCATCAGTCTTTCTGCTGGCGCTGGGTCAGATACTTTGGAAAATTGGCACAAACCATGCAGGTTCAGAAATTACGATGAGCAACCTCCTGCCTTCCTTCCTAAAACTTATAACAAATGTCTGGTTCGTCCTAGGCTGTATTGTCTCCCTTGCAAGCTCCGTTCTCTGGTTTGCCGCGCTCTCAACCGGCCCTTTAAACGAAATATTTCCTTTCTACGGCCTTAGCTTTGTCTTTGTCTTTATCCTTTCCTGGCTGATGCTTAAAGAAAAGATAAGCCCGCTGACACTCGGTGGAATGCTGGTTATCTCTATCGGGGTATTTATCGGCGTATTGATGATAGCAAAAGGCGGGGTTCCGAAACCATAAACGCCCTGAAACTTATCGGGATGATAATTAGCCGAACAATGGTCTTCAGGGATAAAAGCAAATGCGTTCAAGAAAAGGAGTAATTATGAAAAAATTAATCCTTTCCGCGATTTCGCTCTCGGTTCTCCTGCTTACTATTTCCTCCGCCGGCGCCGCAACTATTTTAAATCCTTACTACGCGAACCCTACATGGAAACTCTGGGCCACGGATACAACTCCCGTAACTGACGCCGCGCTTTATGCTCCGGGTGAAATCGGAGGCATGTCAACAACCAACCTTACCAACATGTATTACCCCGATGACATTGTAACTCAAGGAAAATACCTTGAGTACCGCAAGGTTGACTGGAGTGGCAGAAAATACGCCGGGTTTTGGGATGATGTTTATTGCAGTGTTGACGGAAATGTCGCGACAAACACCCCGCACAGCTGGCTGCCCGGAGGTTATTACGGGGATCTTACAGGCCTCAACACTATCTGGTTCGGCAACGACTGGTGTTTCCTGGGATACAAAGGCAACATACAGGGCGATCCGGGTATTGACGAGTTTGGGGTCAATTTTACCAGCCAGTCAACAACAATGATGGGCCACGATATTGCGAACAGCGGCTCAAATAGTCAGTACGGCACCACCGGACTTGAACAGTCCTGGTACTTCAAGAACTGTCTTCGCGGCGGAGTTGCGCATATCTCCTATGTGGAAGATAAGCCGACGCAGATGGACGATTATTTTAAGGCTCTT
>CAIWWK010000275.1 GCA_903916325.1 Candidatus Firestoneibacteriota bacterium | reverse complement strand
GGCATAAGAAGACTTCACGAGAAAGTTTATGCCAATAATTGCCGCAGGCTCAAAACTCTTTATTCCAAGCTCAGCAAGGTCAACGGCAAAGAAAGCTTCCCATTTGTATTTACTTTTTCTTACACTGCCTTCCCATTTACCCGTAAAAACAGCAGAAGAGACTTTCCTTTCAAGCCTGATGCGCCCAGGCCCGGACTCTGCAAGTTCCGCTTCCATTATTCCTGCCGGGTTCAAAATGAGATGGACATAGTGCCTGTGGTCATGGGCGGCATCAAGGAAGACTTCACAGGTGTCATCCTTCCAGAGCGGCGGTTTTCCGGCATCGGCTTTAATGCCGTTAGGTGAGAACGCCTTAAAAAGAAAATACAGGGTTTTCCTGTCCTTTATGAAGAGTACCCTGTCTTCTCCTCCCGACAGCAGGACAGAACCCGCTTCCTTTTCGGGAAATAGTTCAAGCGAAGGCCTGTTACGGCCCTTCGCTTCAGGGCAGAAAATAGGCGTGATTTCGAAAGATAACGGGAACCTTGAAAGCTTTATGGCCTTGCTCACAGTTTTTTTCCGGCCCGGAATTGCTTTTTTGAATTCAGGCGGAGATTCTTTGAATAGGGCTGGCGTATCACGCCCTTTTCCGTGATTATTCCGGATATCAGCCTGTTTTCCGTGACATCAAACGCCGGGTTGTAAACCTTGATGCCTTCTGGAGCGGTCGGAACTCCGAAGATATGCGTAACTTCGTCAGGGTTCCGTTCTTCTATTGGAATTTGTTTTCCGGATTTGAGTTTAAGGTCAACGGTGGAATATGGGGCACAGATAAAAAACGGAATGCCAAAGTGGCGCGCGAGTATGGCCAGCTGATAAGTTCCTATTTTGTTAGCTGTGTCGCCGTTCGCGGTGATCCTGTCCGCTCCGGCTATTACCCCGTCTACTATGCCCCTGCTCATTATTATCCCTGCCATGTTATCCGTGATAAGCCGGAAGGGAATCTTGTTCTTCTTCAACTCCCACGCGGTGAGGCGCGCCCCCTGTAACACGGGCCTCGTCTCGCAGGCAATAACATTTATCTTCATGCCTTTCTTATGCAGCCTGTGAAGCACTCCAAACGCCGTGCCTATTCCGGCCGTTGCCAGAGCGCCGGTATTGCAGATGGTCATAATGGTGCTGCCTTTTTTGAAGAGCTTCGAACCGTATTCCGCCATCCGTCCGTTCGTCCTGATATCTTCTTTCTCTATCAGCAGGGCTTCTTTCACAAGCAGTTTCTTTATTTCCGCGACCGGCATAAAGCTGTATCTTAACATCAGCTTTTCCATCCTGTCGCAGGCCCAGAAGAGATTTACCGCCGTAGGCCTGCTTGCCCTAAGGACCGCAAGCGCCTTTTTCATTTCCTTGACAAAACCGGCCCATTTCTTTGACTTCGCTCCCAGCCCCGCAAGCGCTACGCCCATTGCCGCCGCCACGCCTATCGCAGGCGCGCCGCGCACGAGCAGGCTTTTAATGGACGCTGCAACCTGCTTGTAGTTCGTATGCGTTACATACATCTCTTTCGCCGGCAGTTTCCGCTGGTCTATCATTATTACTTTGTTCTTCTTCCAGGCTATAGTCGGGAGCATTATATTCTCACCTCTCTGACCACGGCCGCCATTATCTTTGTGAGTTTTGGCTCCGCTTCCGCCGCGTTGGCGATTATCTTGGTAATATCGGCGACCTCCAGATGTCCCGGTATGCACATATCCGTAACTACTGAAATGCCCAGAACCCTGAAGCCGCAGTGCCTCGCGACAATTACTTCAGGAACGGTTGACATGCCGACGCAGTCGCCTCCCATCGCTATAAGGAATTTGTATTCCGCTTCGGTCTCGAGGTTGGGCCCGATTACGCCGATATAGACGCCTTTATTGAGTTTTATCTTCTGCTCTTTCGCTATTTTTTCCGCCAGCGCGAGCAATTCTTTATCATAAGTGCCGTACATATCCGGCCATCTCGGGCCGATTGAATCATCGTTCTCCCCTGCAAGCGGGTTATCGCCGAGGAGCAGGCTGTTATGATCCGTGATGGCCATTATCTCTCCGGCTTTATAATCCTTGTTTAGACCGCCCGCGGCGTTTGAGACCATCAGTATCTTCGCTCCGAGCGCCTTCATTACATATACCGGAAAGGTAACCTGCCTGTAAGTATAGCCCTCGTACCGGTGGAATCTTCCCTGCATCGCGACTACCTTCTTGCCTCCCATCTCGCCGAGAATCAGCTTGCCCGCGTGCGCTTCCACGGTTGAAAGCGGAAAGTTCGCGATATTTTTATAATCTATCTCGACTTTGTTTTTTATCTCGTTTGCCAGGGCTCCAAGGCCCGTGCCGAGTATTATCGCGACATCCGGGACTATCGCGCTCGCCTTCCTGATGCTCTTTACCGATTCTTCTATCTTTTTTTTAAGCTCGCTCATATTCCCTCCATTAGAAAGTTTAACTATTTTGTAAGCTTTTTTGACTTATCCATGCAGGCCTTAACCGCGGCCTCTATTATTTTTTTAAACTCGCGATTCTCAAATACCGTCACGGCTTCCATGGTTGTGCCGCCCGGCGAGGTTACCCTTTTGCGCAGCGTCTCGGGACTTTCACCGGTTTCAATCACCAGTTTCGCCGAGCCCAGAACCGTGTTATAGGCAAGAGTTTCGGCCTCTTCCTGCTTTAATCCGTATTTTACTCCCGCTTCTATCAGTCCTTCAAGAAACAGGAAGACATAGGCGGGACCGCTTCCGCTTACGGCGGTTACTATATCCATCTGAGCTTCTTCGACTTCAATTACCCTGCCGACCGCGGAGAGGAGCTTGACTGCCGCGGCAATTTCCTTTTTTCCCGCCAGCTTGCCCGCGCAAAGCGCCGCCATGCCGCTTCCAACCAGGGCCGGCGTGTTAGGCATAACTCGTATCACGGGCACCCTGCCTCCGGTACGCGCTTCAATATAACTTGTTGAAATAGCGGCCGCTATAGAAATAACCAGCGTGCCAGGCTTTAAATTTTCTTTGATATCCTGCAGCGCGGAGTCCACATCTTTGGGTTTTACCGCGATAACCACAGCATCCACCGAAGCAACGAGAGACGCGTTGTCTTTGGCAGCAATCACCCCGCATTCCTTCTTCAGGAATTCCAGCCGCTCAACGCTGATATCCGATATGAAAATCTCTTTTGGCGCGGAAAGTTTTGCCCTGATTAAACCCCGAATGATTGCCTCTGCCATGTTTCCTGCGCCGATAAAACCTGTCTTCATTTTACCTCCGGTAAAACGGTCAACCTGAGCAGGGTACACCCGTAAGGAATGAGCGTTATTTCCTGAATTCCGCCGAGCCTTTTCCTCAGCCCCTTTTGCGGCGGCAGGGGCGGCGTCAGCCTGAACTTTGCTTTTGACAACCTCTGCAATTCCGGCTTGCCCGGCTCACGCCTGATACAGGTACTGCTCTCGATTATTTTCCAGCCCCTGACTTCGCGCGCCGGAACTTTCAGCTTAATCCTCGCGGAAGCAGGGTCGAACGGAAATCCGACCGCATTAGAATGCTCAAGTATTATATTACCCTCTGAGACCCTAAGGTCAAGGGCAAAATTCCATTTTGAAACCGGGAGCAGGTTCAAAGCCGGGAACTTTTTGGTTGAAAGCCCGGGAAGTTTTTCTGCAGTCCGTTTCTCTTTTACCGGCAGGGAGAACAGAACCGGGCCTCTTTCCAGCGAGATACCGCCTCCCTCATGCCTCCTCGCCAGCACCCTCATGGGCAGTCTTAGCTCAATCAGGTCGCCGTCAAGATATTTTCTTTTCAGAGAAATAAAAGTGCCGGCGGCGAGGTGACCTGAGAACTTGTTTCCGTTTATGAATAGCGCCGCCTCTTTGCACCAGCCCGGCACTCTGAATCTGAATTCAAAGCTGCAGGATGATTTCATGGAAAACTTGAAGCGGATTATTTCCGAGAAAGGATAACCGGTATCCTCAGTAACTCTTATCAGTTTTCCGTTTCCTGACAAAAAATCAACAGACGATGGGCCGTAGCAAACCGCGGCGATTCCGTTCTTTAGCCCCATCCACATCCTGCCGGCATAAACAGGCAGAATTCTTGTTGAGTTGCCCGAACAGCACTCCGGCACGTGAATAGGCCTGAAAGCCATCCTGTGATTCCCGGTTCTCCACGGATTGTGATTTGAATGGCTTGTCGCGACCACCTGGTTCACGCAGGAGAAATACTGGGTCGCTTTGAAATCCTTCAGCACGGCGCCGAACCCCGCGTTAAAAGTTCCGCGCTCTATAATATCTGCGTAGCGCGCGTCCCCTGTGGCCATCAGCAGGTAGCCGAGGCTCCACTGGTAGTCAACAATGTCGCAGGTTTCATGGCTGTCCAGAGGGTCTTTCCCGCGGAAAGACTCGGCGGAACTGTGAACCCAGTCGGCAAGCATGTGGTATTTCTCGACTTTCTTGTACCCGCTGACAGAGCTTTTGAGGTAAGCTTTCTTTCCCGTGTAAAGGTAAAGCAGCGCCGGAAGCTTCGCTGTTTCGTTAAAAGTTACTCCGTGAGAGGCTATCGGAATATCCCTGTTCAAATTCTTATCCGCAGAAGCGTAATCTGGATAATGCCTGTTAAAGCCTTTCCAGGCCTGTTCAGAAAGCTTCAGGAACCTGTTATCACCGGTCTTTTCATATAGCCAGAGCATAGCCTCAATATTGCAGACATCCCTGGCAAATTCGTGTTTTGAGGTCCCCGACAGGAAATGGCTCTTCAGAGCGGCTAATATCCTCTTGTTGCCTGTCAGGTCAAAAAGAGCCGCGGCTGAGCGGAAGAAAACGGAGTGCGACCAGCGGTTGAGCTCTTTGTCGGCTTTAAGGAAATCCGGGCCTAGGTACCCGTCTTTGTCGGGGTGATCTATGACAGCAAGCACCTGTTTTTTCGCCCGGTTTATAAGGGTTGAACTTCTGTTAAGGATTCCGGCGCGGAGCTGCCCGTCTATAAGATAGGCGGTCTGCTCGTAGGGCCACCAGTTTGACTTGTCAACTTCGTTTCCTTTATCACCGCTGTCATAGGAGCTGCCCCAGAAACGCGTGTTGAAGGGATAACCTATTTCCTGCAGATGCCCCGTCATTCCCCTTTCGGCACGCCTCAAGGCTTCCTTCAGCCAACCCTGAGGTCTAATGGAAGAGAGTTTCAACTCTGTCAGTAAATGCTTTTTCAAGTATACTCCGGCCGCTCCGCGGATTACTAATTACAAACTCACGGATTCTTAACTGTTTCAGTCTTTGTCGACTGTCTTCTGACCTCTGCCCTCTACTTCCGTTCTCCAAAGATAGCCGTGCCTATTCTCACCATTGTCGCGCCTTCTTCTATCGCAGTGACGAAATCCCCGCTCATGCCCATGGATAAATGTTCCATTTTCACGTTTGGCGCGGAAAAACGCGCGGCTTCTTCAAAAAGCTCTTTCATCTTCTTAAAATATGGCCTGACCTTCTCCTGAGATTCAAGAAAAGGAGCTATCGTCATGAGCCCGCTGACCCTGACATTTAAATATTTTACTGACTCGCTCAGGAAACCGGAAAGCTCCTCAGGTTTCATTCCGCTCTTGGTTGCCTCTCCGCCGATATTAACCTCGGCCAGCACATTTAAAACTTTATTGTTCTTTCTTGCTTCCCTGTCTATCTCGGCGAGAAGCCTCAAACTGTCAACTGACTGAATCATGTCAAACAGCTTAACGGCTTCTTTTGCTTTATTGCTCTGAAGATGCCCAATCATATGCTTTACCGGCGATGAGGCCAGGATGGGAAATTTCAGCTTCGCTTCCTGAACTCTGTTTTCTCCAATGTTGTTTATGCCTGCGGAAACAGCTTCATCCGCTTCCGCGGCGGTCCTGGTCTTCGTGACCGCTATTAAAGAAATGTCCTCCGGTTTGCGGCCGGAGGACCTGGAAGCTTCCGCAATACGCTTTCTTATTATGTCAAGGTTCTCGGCTATGCTCACTTTTTCCGGACAATTACTTTATCTCCGTTTTTTCCTCCGTGCTTTTCGCTTTCTGTCCTTTGCTGTCAATTACCTCCACATAGAACTGGAAAGAACCGTTAAAGGTAAAAATCCTGGTCTGTATGGAGTAATCCCCCGACAGGTTATCCTTGCCCTCTGTCTTTATCATGCTTTCCTTGGCGTATTCCGTCATTCCAGGACCTTTATATACCAGCCTCACATCCTTAATGCCTTTGTCATCCTTGGCTTTAATTGTAATTATCCCGGGTTTCCCCAGAGCCGGAGCGACATACACAAAGCCTGAAAGCGACGGCGGGTTGTCTAAGACGTTAAACAGCTCTGACTGCTCGCTGAATTTGGTCACAGGTTTGCCGTCTTCCCCCTGCCTGTCCCAGATGGAAGCCGTTGCCTTGTATTTCCCGTCCGGCATGGAAGCGTCAGCGGTGAATTCTTTTGTAAAGGAATTGCTCTCGCCTTTTTTGAGCTGAACTTTTTCTCCAAGCAAAGGATAGGTTTTGCCGAACGGATCCGCCGCCTCAATTACCGCGAAAAACTCCCGGTCTATCTTGCCGGTATTGGTGAATTTCGCAATAATTTCAGAGATTCCGCCGAATGCCAGGTCGGCAGCCTTTGTTAATTCAGCCGCGCCTGCCGGGTCCGCCTTTGGGTTTAACGCTGCTTCCGCTTTTGGCTTACCTTTAGGTTTTATCTTCCCTGAAGAAGCTTTTACTGAGAGTTTTGCCGCGGTGAATTCCCTGTCAATCTGTTTCAGCTTCTGCCCGCTCGGCAGATTAGGATTCCCCGAGAAAAGAGAAACCCGCGCTTTGTATTTTCCGGACGGAGACGCCGGCACTTCATAGGTAAAAGAAAACTCCTCTCCTTCCTGCACTCCCAAAGTCTTAGCCTGAACGCCCAGGTTGATTTCAATGCCTTCCGGAGGCGTAATGATACAGTCAACTGAGATAAGTTCTTCAGTCTCCCCTATGTTGGAGGCGGTTCCGCTGAAAACCAGTTTGTCTCCCGGTTTCAAGGTTACATTATCTGCGGGAGCGTTCAGGTTCAGGGTTCCGTCGATTTTTTTCTGGATAACTGCAAAGTCTTTTCTAAGCTCTGCAAACCTGCTTGGCTTCCCGAAAAAGGCAGAGCGGCGTCCGGAAAGATATACTACCGCAGTGTAATTCCCGGTGATGTTATTGCTTGAAACAACTGTTTCAAAAACAAGAGGTACTGTGTTCCCGGGAACAAGTGAAAGAGCCTGCTCGCTGACCGTGGTTGACCTGCCGTCAGGAGAGACAAGCTCCAGTCCCGCCGTGCAGTTTTTGGCGATGTAGTTGAGGCTCATAACATTGATGTTTATCTTGAAAGGAATATCTGTTTTCGCGGAAGAGAAATCATTCGTGAAGGAAACAACGGCCCTGGGAAAGTAGAAAACAAGATCATAGACAAGAAATCCGATAACAGCGAAGATAAGGCAGAACAAAGCGACTATAGCGATTTTGCTTCCGGTATTCGCGCTCATTCCCCCCCCTTGCTCTTTTTAGAGCCGACGGCAGAACGTCAAAAACTGGTCGCTGAATGAAACATCCCAAAGCAGTGTAATCTTATTTAGAATCCGAGTAATTTTGTTTGCTTAAAACTTTGAGATCTTTTCCCGATTTAAAATAGATGACCTTTCTCGGAGGCAGCGGGAGGGTTTCGTTGGTCTTAAGATTCCTCGCAACCCTGGCGCCTCTCTGCTTCGCGTAGAAGGTGCCGAACCCGCGGAGTTCCAGTTTCTCGCCTTTTTCAAGGTAGCCGATCATACTCTCGAGTATTATGGCCACCACTTTGTCCGCGTCGCTTTTTGAAAGCCCGGTACTTTCCGCAATTTTTTTCACAATGTCAGAACGCACCATAGACATGCCCCCGCCGCTACTTATCCGTTTTTTTCATGTAAAGCAAGACTTTTTCCAGGACCTTCTTCCGGGTATTCTCAAGCGTGTCGTCAATGACACAGCCGGAGGCCCTTGTGTGCCCCCCGCCGTTGAACATGCCGGCGATTTTGTTAACATCCTGTTCCTGCGACTTTGACCTGAAACTTACCTTTACTTTGCCGCTGCTGAGTTCCGTAAAAGAAATCGCTATATCCACTGTCTTGATCGACCTGGCGTAATTTATCATCCCTTCCGCTTCTTCGTAGCTTGTGTGAGTGTCCTTAAACATCTTGCGCGTCAGCGTCACCCACGCCACCCGCTTGTCCGCGGAGAATGCGAGCGTGGAAAGTATCTGCCCGAGCAGTTGTATCTTGCCCGGGGAATTGGATTCGTAAACTTCCTGGTAAATATCAGTCGGGCTGACGCCGAGCTTTATAAGTTCTTCAACTATCTCGTGCGTGCGCCAGGTTGTGTTGGAGTAGGAAAAAGAACCCGTGTCTGTCAGTATGGAAGTGTAAATGCAGGCAGCCATGCCCGGGTCTATTCTGACCTTGAGCGTCTTGAGGATGTCATAGATTTGTTCCCCGACCGCGCAGGCTTCGGTACGCACATAATTATAATCCCCGAACCAGGAGTTGCCGGGATGATGGTCAATGTTGATGATAGTTTCTACTCCGCTGAAAGCGTCTTTCATTTTCCCGAGGCGTTCCGGCTCAGAGCATTCAAGCGCCACAGCGCAGGAGAAAAAGGCGTGCCGCGGAACCCGGTCCCGGAAAAGTCCTTCAAGCGGCAGAAAGCAATAATTGGAAGGTATCGGATCGCTGTTTACTATCATTACCTTTTTCTTGAGCTGTTTCAAACCCAGAGCCAGGGCAATCTCCGCTCCTATGCCGTCCCCGTCCGGATGCACGTGGGTCGCAAGCAGGAAATCATCGCCTTTTCTGAGCGCGTTCGCTATTTCACTAATGGTGTTACTTCTCAATCTTTTTGCCTTTCTCGAGGGAATTTATCAACTTCAATGTATTTTCTATGTTCTCCATTGAAGTGTCAAGTTCAAATTCTATCTCAGGAACGAACTTCACGCTCACTCTGTGCGCCAGTTCCCTGCGGATGTACCCGCGAGCCCTTTTTAAAGCCGCTATGGAGGCCCTCTTCTCTTTCTCTTCTCCAAGTATGCTGACGAAGATGGTGACAACATTGACATCGGTCTTCATTTTTACGTGTGTAATGGTCACAAACCCGAGCTTCGGGTCCTTTACGCCCGTGTTGATCACTACGCTCACTTCACGAAGTATCTGCTTGGACAGCTTTTCGTTTCTTAGCGACACGTCAATCCCCTTTCACCAATTAGTTTCCGGCTTTTTTAGCCTTTACCACTTTTTCTTTGATGTAAACCTCGACAATATCTCCGGGTTTGTATTCTTTCACGCCTTCAATGGAAAGGCCGCACTCGTATCCCGCCGCAACCTCTTTAACATCATCCTTGAAACGCCTCAAAGACGCGATCTTGCCTTCTCCTGCCGGAACGCCGTCGCGGAAGAGCTTGGCTATGCCGCCCCTCGTAAGCTTCCCTTCGGTGACCATCGCTCCCGCGATGAACCCGTCCGGTATCTTGATGATCTGCTTAATCTCGGCCCTGCCGACCTTAACATCAATGAAGACCGGCTCGAGCATGCCTTCCATCGCAGCCTTAACCGCATCTATAATCTCGTAGATTATTTTGTAAAGATTCACTTCTACCTCTTCCCTTTTCACAATGTCCGGGACATTGGTATTCATGGCGACCCCGAAACCGATAATAACGGCGTTGGAGGCGGCCGCAAGCATGACATCTGATTCGCTGATATTGCCCGTGCCCTTGTGGATGATGGTTATTTTGATAACATCCGTGGAGAGTTTTTCGAGGGCTTCCGATATGGCGTCGATGGAACCCGACACGTCGCCCTTGAGAATTATTTTAAGGTCCTTCAGCTTGCCTTCCTGTATCTCGGAGTAAATGCTTTCCAGCGTGATATGTTTTGCCTTCTGAATGTTGATCTCCCGCTGGAGTTCGTTCCTCTTGACGGCTATCGCCCTTGCAGCTTTGTCATCGGCAACAGACATAAATAAGTCGCCCGCGGAAGGCACGCCGTCAAAACCTATAATTTCCACGGGTGTCGGAGGAACCGCTTCGGCAAGACGGTCGCCCCTGTCCGTCATCATTGCCCTGATCTTTCCGTAATGGAAACCCGCGACGAAAGAATCGCCGACGCGAAGAGTCCCTTTTTCGACAAGCACGGTGGCAACCGGGCCTTTTCCCTTATCAAGCCTCGCTTCAAGCACAACGCCGCGCGCGCGACCCTGCCTGGAGGCTTTCAGTTCAAGCATTTCAGACTCAAGCAGAATACGGTCAAGCAGTTCCTGGATACCCGTCTTTTTCCTCGCTGATACCGGCATGTAGGCCGTCTTTCCGCCCCAGTCTTCCGGAATAAGCTCGTATTTGGAAAGCGCCTGCTTAACAAGCTCGGGATTAGCTTCGGGCTTGTCCATTTTGTTCATCACCACTATGAGCGGAACCTTGGCTTCTTTGGCGTGATTGATGGCTTCAATTGTTTGCGGCATGACACCGTCGTCTGCAGCTACCACCAGCAGCACGATATCCGTTATCTGCGCGCCTCTGGCTCGCATGGAGGTGAAGGCTTCGTGACCGGGTGTGTCCAGGAAAACTATCTCTCCCTTGGGAAGTTTTACTTTGTACGCGCCGATATGCTGTGTTATCTGCCCGGCTTCCCCGCCGGCCACATTTGTCTCTCTGATGGCATCAAGCAGGGAGGTCTTCCCGTGATCAACGTGCCCCATTACGGTTACTATGGGCGGACGGTGTTCATAAAGGAGGCCCTTCTCTTCCTCGATCTCTTCCTGGGCCACTTCTTCGCTGAAAATAGAAATCACATCAACTTCATAGCCGAACTCGGCAGCAATAACCGAGATGGTGTCCTTGTCAAGTTTCGCGTTTATGGTAACAAGCATGCCGAGCCCCATAATCTTTTTTATAAGCTCGGAGGTGCTTACTTTAAGCTTGTTGGAAAGTTCAGCTACGGTGGTAACTTCGGTTATTTTTATGACTTTCTTCTCGCCGGTATCAACCTCTCCTTCAACCGGTTTAATAACCGGCTTGGGCTGGTGCTTGAGCCTCATCTGCTCTGGCCGTCTTAGTCCGGGCTTGGGAGCGGGTTTTGTTACCTGCTTTACGAGGTGGAATTTGGGCTGCTGCTTGGGTTCCGCTTTCTTGGCCAGCGCCGCCGCCAATTTCTCCGCCGCCTTAAATTCCGGCTTTGCCGGAACGACCGGATGAGCAGGCTTTGCCGCCTCAGGCTTAAACATCGCGCTGACGTCATCTACCGCGGGTTTTGCCGGCTGTACCGGCTTTGCCGCAGGAGGAGGAATAACCACGGGCGCCGGTTTTGGAACAGGTTTCGGTTCTGGTTTCTTTATTTCTTTCTTGGGAGCCGGCTTGCCGGTGAATTTCTCGTAAACAAAATCAGCTATCATGCCGCTTATGGGCTGAAGTTCCGATTTGAACGCGGGAAAACCGGAGCTGTTCAGGAAACGAATAATATCCTGCGGCTTTACATTTATTTCTTTCGCGAGTTCGTATATTTTTCTCATTGTCGCCATTTAGTCGTCCCGGCCCTCTCCGGATTCAGCCTCGGCCCGTCTCGCCGCTTCTAAAAGTTTCTCGGCTATGGGCCTGGTTATGCCTTTTATCCTGGTAAGCTCTCCGACATTGGCCGTGCCGATGTCCTCGAGCGATTTATATCCGTTTTCCACGAGGTTAGTGACGGTCTTCTCGTCAATCCCCGGAATTCCCATCAATTCCTTTCCCTCCGGCTCTTCCGCGCCTTCCCCGGCGAATTCAGCGCCGGCCTGCGCCGCGCCCTCCAGCCCTTCGTCGCTGTCTGCCGTGAATACCTGGCCTTCCGCGTCCTCGCCTACCTGGGCCGATTCTGTCTCGCCCTTGACGTCTATTCGCCAGCCGGTAATCTTGGCCGTCAGTTTCGCGCTTTGCCCCTTCTTGCCGATGGCAAGCGGCAGGTGGTCATCAGGAACTATCACCTTGGCGTACCTGTTCTCCTCGTCAATCGCTATCTTAATTACCTTCGCCGGCTTCATGGAGTTTGCGATGAGGTTCTCCATGTCGTTGCTCCATTCTATTACGTCTATCTTTTCGCCGCGCAATTCACGGACTACCGGCTGGATGCGCCCGCCTTTGATGCCGACGCACGCGCCGACCGAGTCAATGTTCCTGTCGGAAGAAAATACAGCTATCTTTATCCTGAAGCCGGGGTCCCTGGCGATGGATTTTATCTCAACCTTGCCCTCGCCTATTTCCGGAATCTCCATCTCAAAAAGTTTCTTGATAAAACGCGGGTCCAGGCGGGAAAGAAGTATCTGCTGGTTTCTGTTTGCCCTGTTTACTTCCTTGATCAGCACCTTGATCTTCTCGCCAACCTGGAAGTTTTCCCTGAAAACCTGT
>CAIWWK010000274.1 GCA_903916325.1 Candidatus Firestoneibacteriota bacterium | reverse complement strand
GATTACAGGGCAAGGTAATTCATTTTGTTACGCTATAAGTGTCCAGCAAAGTCCCGTCCGAGCTGAAAGCTTTGACCAGCAGGAGTGATTTTGACGCCTCAATTCTCACGTAACACGGCTGCTCTTTCGGGTTGAAGAAGAACTCATCACTCTCATTGATAGCGGAATCCGTGTAGAACTTGGCCCCGCTTCTGCCGCAGGTATAATACACAGTGCCATTTATCGGGAAGGTCCTGGCCAGGCAGTGGTCGTGCCCATTAAAAACAATATCAACCCCGCATTTCTCGGCGACCGGGCACAAAGTCCTTAATATATCTTCATTCCCTCTTTTTCCCTTATTGAAATACGGAGTTTTATGAAAGAAAACAAGCTTAAAATGTTTGGCAGCTGCTGAAAGGTCTTTTTCCAGCCACTCTGCCTGTTTTTTCAAAAAGTCATCTGATTTTGGGGCTTCTTCATCCTTCTGGCTGTCAAGCACGGCTATGTGGGTATTCCCGTAATCAAAGGAATATACCTGTCCTTTAAGGTTTTCCGGGCCGTTCTGAAATACCTTGAAGAATTCAAGGAAGTAAACCGGTTTTGCCGGGCCGCTTGCAGGGTTATAAGTTTCGTGGTTTCCCTGGACCGGCATCTCGGCTACAGAAGGGAGTACTTCACGCGCCGCTTCAAACCAATTATTCCAGTCCAGCACATCCTGTCCGGTTTCAACCAGGTCTCCGCAGTTCATAATGAAGCTTGTTTCGGGATGTCTTGCGCAGGCTGCGGTGACGGTTTTGCGCCAGGCGCCGTAGTCCCGTCCGTACCTGTTTCCGCTCTGGCTGTCGCCAAAGAGCAGGAAAGAGAAAGAGGCTTCGTCCGCGGGTTCGGTCGTAAAGGAGTTTTCATCCCCGGCGGTATCTCCGGCGACCGGTATATACTTGTAACGCGTCCCGGGTTTCAGTCCGGAAAGCGCTGCGCTGAAAAGGCTGAAGCTTCCTTTTGTATCCCAGTTGAAGGTACTGAAGAGTTTAACGGCGGCGGAAACGGTAATAGTAGTAGAAGCCGTGCCGGCTTCAAAGTACAGCACCGAGCCGTTTTGAATTCCGGCAAGAGCGCGCCAGGAAATTGTCTGAGTTGTCTTCGGGTCATCAGTCCAGGTTAAAACTACATGGTCCGGCCTGGCTGAGGCGCCCAGATTTTCATTGAGAGGAGCCGGGGCCGCCCCCGCGGCGGTTCTATTGCCGGAAAGAAGAAGTAAGAGAGAAAACAACAAAACTATATTTTTGCCCATAATGCCTCCCGGTAAAACTAAAGGAAGTATAAAGGAAATATGTTAAATTATTATTAAGGAAGTATTAAAAAGAAAGCCGCAGTATCTGATTTTTACGCCAGAACTTCTATTAAGACAAAGTATATAAGCATTATTGCAAGACCTACAGGAATGCCTACGGCAGCCCATTCCCGGCTCTTTATCTTCAGTTTTCCGGCCGAAATAATGTTTGGGATATTGCCGGGAATGAGCATTCCACCAGCTATTATCAGGCCGAGTATGGCTGATTTAATCTGGAGCAAAGACATTTTTGGGCTTATTTCCGCGGCGGTGAGAGTGGCATTGTCAAGAATTGCCGAAACCATATTCAGCCAGTATAGTAATTGATAGGAGATCTTGGATGCATATTCGTCGACTATCGGTTTGAAGCCGGTTCCGAGGAAGACGAGGGCCATCACGAACAAATAGACTTTTGCAGTCCTGACCAGGATATCTTTTGCATTTTCCAGGTTTTCTTCTTTCAACCCGTGTCCCAAGCGGCTTAACTTGCCGGCCACAAAAATTGTCGCGATGCCAATGCCGATAACACCGAGAATTATCTGCGGGCCGAGATGTTTTACGAAGAACCAGAAACCCGCAGGCGGCGTGAGGTCTTTCAATTTTGCGATAGCAATGGTTGTGAGCGGTTCCCCTAGCGGGGTAAGCGCCGCGCCCATTCCGATGGAAAAACAAGCCATCACCACCACTTTAATCTCAGCCTTGCGTTCAAGTTTCAGATGCCCGATAATTTCAACGAGTAAAAGCGCCGCAATGATGGCCGTGATGACGCTGGATAGCAGGCCGAGCAGGACGATAAGCAGGAAGATGAAGGCCCTCATTCCGGTGAAACTAATCAGGGAGTTTAAGTGTTTCCTGATCGGGTTTTTGAGCAGGTTAAATAAAAGTCCCGCAACAAGCACCGCGGCCGATATTTTTAGCGGTTCCAGCAAGGCTTCCTTGACTAGCCCGGCGCTCCACTGCGAGGTCAGGGTTACGGCAGCGCAGCCCATAATGAATAGGAAAATTTCCAGCTGTTCTTCAACTTTCTTGACGCTGAAAGGAAGTATGAGAACAGCGAGCATAATGGCCGAAAGACCCGCAAGCACCGGCATGTGTTTTCTCCTTTATAAAAGCGCTCCTGTATTATACAATAGTAAAGTTGCTTAGACAATCCGGAACGAAGGGAAAATAATGAGATTTAAAGCTGTATTATTCGACATGGACGGGCTGATGACCGATACGGAGACCCTTCATATCCGCGCGTGGGACGTATTTCTCGCAGATTTTGGAGTGAAACTGCCTGCGTCGTATCTTGGAAGGTTTGTAGGCATGTCTATCGCGGCTAATATGAGGGAAGTAATGAATACTTTCGGCGTTAAAGGCAGCCTCGAGGAACTGATAATAAGGCGGAGAGACAAGTATCTTGATCTGGTAAAACAGTCGGGACTAACTCCCGCGAGGGGAATGAAGGAAATACTGAAAAATGTTGAAAGCAAAGGGCTGCTGAAGGCAATAGGCACATCAAGCCCCAGAGTTGAGGTGGAACTTGTCGCGGGAATGGTGCTTAAAGCGTTGGGTATCAACAAGGGTCCGTACGAATATTTTAATACGGTCGTTAACGCTGAGGATGTGGCAGAGCCGAAACCTGCTCCCGATATTTATCTGAAATGCGCCGAGAAGCTCAATGTAAAGCCGGCGGAGTGCATGGTACTGGAAGATTCATCTTCCGGAATTAAATCAGCGAAGCGCGCGGGCTGTTACTGCGTTGCCGTGCAAAGCCCGTACTCCGGTCATCACGATCTCACGATTGCCGATAAGAATGTGGACAGCTTGCTGGATGTCCTGGAGCTGCTCTGATATTATTTGCGGAGGAACAATGACGAAAGCCGAGGCCTTAAAAGAACTTGTTAAAGCCGGTAAAAAGATAGCCGAGCTCGGCTATGTGATAGGCCCGGGCGGTAATACAAGCGTCCGCTGCGGCAACACTGTCTATATAAAAGCCTCGGGCGCTTCTTTTGAAGACTGCAACCCGAAGGATTATGTCGGCGTTGATATTAATACCGGAGAGCTGGTTGACGGCAAGAGAAGGCCGTCATGCGAAACGCTCGCGCACCTAGCGTGCCTGCAGGCCGGAAAGGGTATAGGCGCGGTTGTGCATTGTCATCCTATATATGTCCTGGCCTGGGGGATGGGCGGGAAGATGCTCAGGGCTTGCAATCCGGAAATGGTGACAATTATCGGTTCTGATGTGCCCGTGATGAAATACACCCCGTCCGCAGGCGCTCCTTTCGCCAAAAAACTTCAAAAATATATCAAGGACGGCTACAATGCCGTGATAATCCAGAATCACGGAATATTCGTTGCGGGCGACAACATCCGGCAGGCGCTCTACAGGACAAGGCTGATAGAGGAAGGGATAAAGACAACGGTTACCGCGAAGATCCTGGGGAAGATGCGCTATATGACAAGCAAGGAATGGAAAGAGATAGATAACGCGGAGTTTGAGGATTACAGGCGCACTCTGCTCAAGATGAAAGGCTGAAGGAGCCTTAATCTTCTTTTTTTAGCAGTTTTCCCTGCGCTTGACTACCCCGGCAGGTAGTGATAATATCAATAATTACCGGGTTTTAACTCGTCTTTTAAAAGGGGAGAAAATGGGCAATAATGAGCTGGAAGTTATAAGGCATAGCGCGTCCCACGTGCTTGCGCAGGCGGTAAAGAGGCTCTACCCGCAGGTGAAGCTGGCCATAGGCCCTTCCACCGAAGACGGCTTTTATTATGACATAGACAGGGACACTTCTTTCAGCGAGGAAGAACTTGTCGCTATAGAAGCTGAGATGAAGAAGGTGATCAAAGAAAACCTGCCTATCAAGAGGAAAGAACTCAGCAGGGCCGAAGCCCTTAAGTATTTTTGGGACAAAGGCGAGATCTACAAGGTCGAACTTATCAGCGAGCTCCCGGAAAATGAAATAATTTCAGTCTACGAGCAGGGCGAATTCACGGACCTCTGCCGCGGACCCCATGTCAGGTACACGAAGGAAGTAAAGGCTTTTAAGCTGCTTTCCGCTACCGGCGCTTACTGGCGCGGCAGCGAGAAAAACAAGATGCTTCAGAGAATCTACGGCACGGCCTTTTACAATAAAGAAGAACTTGAGGCGTATCTCAAGCAGATGGAAGAAGCGAGACAGAGAGATCACTCAAAACTCGGAAAAGAACTCGGTCTTTATGTTACCAATCCCTCAATCGGCAAAGGTTTGCCTCTCTTTACGCCTAAGGGAGCGACCCTAAAGAGAGTCCTGATCCGCTGGATAGAAGACGAAGAGATAAGGCGCGGCTATCAGTACACCAGCACCCCGGTGCTGGCAAAAACTGATTTATATAAGATCTCCGGTCATCTGGATCATTACAGGGACAAGATGTTTGTTTTTAACACCGACGAAAAAGAAGAGGTTGCTCTTCGTCCGATGACCTGCCCGTACCAGTTTATGATATATAAGGCGGATAAGCACAGTTACAGGGAATTGCCCATCCGCTACGCTGAAACTTCGCTCCTCTTCAGAAAAGAGCTCTCAGGAGAACTGCACGGGCTTATCCGCATCTGGCAGTTCACGCTCGCGGACGCGCACATAATCTGCATGCCCTCTCAAGTCGCGGAAGAATTCGAGAAGGTGCTGGATTTGGTGCAGTATGTTATGAAAACCTTGGGGCTAAATGACTACTGGTACCGGTTTTCAAAGTGGGATCCGAATAAGAAGGATAAATATGTGGACAACCCGAAGGCCTGGGAAGATTCACAGGCTTTGATGAAGAAGATACTGGATAAGAACAAGCTGACCTATACGGAAGCGGAGGATGAAGCCGCCTTCTACGGCCCGAAACTTGATTTCCAGATGAAGAATGTCTGGGGCAAAGAAGAAACCATGTTCACCATACAGATAGATTTCGCGCTACCCGAAAGGTTTGACCTTACCTACACGGACAAAGAAGGCAAGGATGTCCGGCCGATGGTTGTACACCGCGCTTCCATAGGCTGTTACGAACGCACCATTGCGTTCCTTATCGAGCATTATGCGGGGGCTTTCCCGGTCTGGATGTCGCCTGTTCAGGCAAAGATTCTCACAATTACTAACAACCAAGACGATTACGCGAAGAAGATTCACGCGGATCTTCTTGCCGCGGATGTGCGCTGCGAGCTGGATCTTCGCAACGAGAAGATAGGCGGAAAGATAAGGGATGCCAGGCTGGAAAAGGTCCCCTATATATTAATAGTCGGCGAGCAGGAAGCTTCCGGGAATAAAGTTGCCGTAAGGCGTAAAGGCGCGGAAGACCTCGGCCCGATGGATTACGCGAAATTCAAAGAAATGCTCTTAACCGAGATAAAAGACAAGAAGATCTAAAGCTGTTTTGAACTTGAAGTATCGGTGTCATCGAAGGTTCTTATCGGTGTCATCGGATTTCAACGGAGGAAAAGATGGCCCTTTTCAAAAAAACAAAGCCTGACGAAGTGGAAGTGCCCCTGAAAAGGCGCGTCGGGGTCCCAAACGGACTCTGGACTAAATGCGATTTCTGCAAGGAAGCGCTCTACACCAAGGTGCTTGAAGAAAACCTCAAGGTTTGTCCAAAGTGCGGATACCATTTCAGGATGAGCTCGAAAGAGAGGGTCAATCTGCTTATGGATGAAGGCACTTTTACCGAAAACTGCGGGCGGCTTGTGGCTCTCGATGTACTGGCTTTTCCGGAATACAAGGAAAAACTCAAGAAAAATCAGGAAGCGAGCGGGCTTGACGACGCGGTTGTGACCGGAGAAGGAAGGATCGGCGGAATGCCCGTGGCCATCGGACTTACGGACTCCTCCTTTATGATGGGCTCGATGGGTTCCGTTGTCGGCGAAAAGATAGCGAGAATTATTGAGTTTGCAATCAGCCGCAAATACCCGCTAATTATAGTTTCCTCCTCGGGAGGCGGCGCCAGGATGCAGGAAGGCATTCTTTCTCTTATGCAGATGGCGAAAACCTCGGCGGCTCTGGCCAAACTCGCGAAGGCAAAACTTCCTTACATTTGTATTCTTACTGATCCGACCGGAGGAGGTGTCACCGCGTCCTTCGGAATGCTTGGAGACATTACAATAGCGGAGCCAAACGCGCTTATCTGTTTCGCGGGCCCGCGTGTTATAGAACAGACAATAAAGCAAAAATTGCCCAAAGGATTCCAGCGCGCCGAGTTTCTGGTGAGTCAGGGATTTGTTGACATGGTCGTCCAGCGCAAGGAAATGAAAGATATGCTGGTTAAAGTGTTGAAGTTCTTCAGGCCGGCGGAGCACAATTGAACCCGGAAAAACTATAAAGTATATTTCAAAGGCAGAAGCCGCAAGGTTTCTGCCTTTTTGCTAAGGAAGGAGAATATGAAAAAGCTTGAACCTGAAGTGTTAAAGAAACTAAAGTCCGGAGGCGCGTGGGTCCCGAGCCCTCTTGCCTTGCGTCCGGACAAAAAGTATTATGACGAGGACGCCCAGCGCCTGGTCGCTCTTTACTACATAAGGGCGGGAGCAAAGGCTGTCGTCCCGGGAGCGCACACGGGCGAGTTTGCCGGCAAGGATTTCCTGGCGGAAAAAGAGCATTTAGAGCTTTACCGGCAGTGGTTGAGGCTGACGAAACAGATGACCCGGCTTTTCGGCGGTTCGGAAATGCTTTCAATGTGCATGGTGCACGGAATGAAACACGCTCAAATCGCCGCGGAGGAAGGCTACGATATCGCCGTAGTTTCCCCCCGTCCTTTCAACGGAATGAACCTGAAACAGCGGCTGGATTACTGCAAGAAAATAGCGTCAATGATACCGGTTTACGGGTTTTATCTTCAACCCAAGGCAGGCGGGGCTGAAATAACCCCTGAGTTCTGGAAGGAATTCTTTAAGTTTGGCTACGGGGCAAAGTTCGCCCCTTTTGACAGGTACAGGACGCTTCAAGGTCTTGAAGCCGCGGCAAGATCGCCCCGCCTAAAAGACCTGGTGATGAGCACCGGAAACGACGACCATATTATCGGCGACCTGATGCGGACTTTCACTTTCAGCGGGAAGAAGATATCCTTTTCCGGAGGGCTGCTCGGGCATTTTGCTACGGACACTTTCAGCGCCGTTAAATGGATGAACGCGGCAATTACCTGGAGAAAGACCGGTAAATGGCCCTTGAAAGGCGATATTTGGAGCCTTGCCGACGCTGTAACGCTTTGCAATGATGCGCTTTTTGACGCCGCGCCGAATAATTTCAGGAATTCCATCTTCGGAGTGAAATACAGGCTTTACAGGCTCGGACTCCTGAAAAGCCCGCTCTGTTTTTCGGAGAAGGGAAGCATAGGACAGGCCAAACTGATAAATTCGCGCTATGAAGGAGTATTCACAGGCCTTGTTTCCGACAGCGGCGTAATGGTAAGAGTTCTTCCTGCGCTCAGGAAGGAACTTGGATTGAGGAGCTAAGATGTCAAAAAATATCAAAGAGATTAAGACGGAAGCCGAAATTGAAGAATTCATGACCGAACCCACGCCCGGACTGATTGAACAGTCTAAGAAAATCAAGGGAAGCGTTATGGCCCTCGGAGCAACAGGCAAGATGGGTATGGAGATGATGGAGATGCTCCTTCGCGCCGACAAAGCGGCGGGCGTAAAAAGACGGCTCTGCGTGGCTTCCGGTTTCTCCAACCCGGAGAATGAGAAAAAGTTGAATGCTCTGGGTATCGAGACTTTTAAGGGAGATTTAAGCAGCGAAGAATTCATAGACTCGCTTCCCGAAGCAGAGAATGTTTTCTTTATGGCTGGGTTCAAGTTCGGCTCTTCAGGCGATTACACGAAAGCCTATCATATGAATATCATAATGCCCTATATTTGCGGGAGAAGGTACAAGGCTTCGCAAATTGTGGCCTTTTCCTCAAGCAACTTCTATCCCCACACGCCTGTCGGCAAAGAAGGCCCTTCGGAGGAATCAAAACTGGACCCGCAGGGAATTTACGGCTGGACCCTCCTCGGCAGGGAACAGGCTTTCAGGATTAACGCGCAGAAGCACGCAACCAAATGCTGTTTTTACAGGCTGGCCTACGCGCAGCACTTCAAGTATGGAGTAGTAGTTGATATTTGCAAGGCAGTAATGGCTTTTGACGAATTCAAGATTGCTTTTCCGTATGTTAATCTCATTTCCCAGCGCGATGCCAACGATGCCGCGCTTAAATGCCTCTCGTTCTGTGAAAATCCTCCCAGGCCTGTCAATGTTTCCGGCCCGGCCGTGCCGGTCCGTGAAATAGCGGAAAGGGCGGCTAAATTAATGAATAAGCGGATAAATATATCGGAGTCTACGGAGAAATCCACTATGATTCTTAGCGACAGGTTCGCGGAAAAATCATTTGGGCCCTACAGGGACAGCGTGAACGACATAATTGACGCGATCGCCGCGTATATCGCCGGGGGCGGGAAGGATTGGGGGAAACCGACGGGGTTTACAAGTGTAAACCACAAGTATTAAGCTTAGGTAGTCTCAAACATCTAACGCAACACTTTTCCTTAATTCGTCCTCTGGTGTCTCGAAACCAAGTGTTCTTCTCGGGCGACCGTTCATCAGTTTTTC
>CAIWWK010000273.1 GCA_903916325.1 Candidatus Firestoneibacteriota bacterium | reverse complement strand
GGTCTCATTCAAGACCCGTTTGAAAACCCTCAATAAGAAAATTCTTTCCTCAAAGAAAGCCGATGAAGCCAAAAAGCTTCTCGACACTTTCCTTCCGGAGATTCAGAGATGCGCCCTGAAGAATGTGCTGCACAAGAACAAGGCGAGCAGGATGATCTCAAAACTCCAGAAGCACGTAAACTCTCTCACTAAAAAGCAGTAAGATTATAAATGATACGTTCGATGGCAGGCTGCGCGAGCATCCTGCCTGTTTTATAAGAAATATCGGCCTTCGCGAGAATCGTGAAGGCCTTTTTTATGTCGTTTTCCGTGAGGATCTTTCCGTCTTCGCTTATACGTTTCCCGATATAAGGAGACAGGCCAAGCTTCCCGCAGGCCGCGTCCCTGCTCATCCCTGATTTTTCCAGCCTTCTTATATTCCAGAGATTCAGGTAATTGTGATTAAGCGCCCCCATGACGACCAGGCAGGCGGTTTCCGGCCTGTTGTGGTCGAATATATTATAGAATATCTTCATGGCAGCCGAGAAATTTTTGGAGATGATGGCTGTCGAGAGGTCCCAAAATTCGTTTACATCCGTATCGCTCACCAGGTATTTGACGTCCTGGATTTCTATCCTTTGTTTTTTTCCCGCGAAAGTGATAAGTTTCTCGGCTTCAGACTCAAGCTCCCTGACTTCCCCGTTAGCGCGGTCTATGACAACTGCGGCGGCCTCGTCCGAAATGGTCTTTCCCGATGCAGAAAGACGGGCCAAAAGCCTGGACTTAAGGCTTGCTTCGTCTGACGGATTGAAACAGAGAATTATCTCACAGAACCTGCTGAACTCGGAGTACTGCTTCTTGCTCAGGTCCTTTCCTCCGGAAACCGTATCCTTTGTCAAAAGAATAAGACAGGCGTCATACTTGGCCGGGTCTTTAAAAACCTCCTGCAGATACGCGGCAAGCCTGTTGCTGTTCTCGATATAGAGTTCCTCGTAATTCTTCAGTACGAGGACTCTTTTTTCCGCGAGGAACGGAGCGGTCTTCAGTTTTTCGTCAAGGTTCAGAAAATAATCAGCCGTCAGATCCGCGCAGTTAATGGATTCAAAGTTGAGATCTCTGGCGCTCTTGTCAGGGAGGATTTTGTCTATAATCTCCGCGGCCCTTTTTTCTTTTGAAAAGCTGTCGTCGCCGGCTATGAAATACGCTGATTTGATTTTAATAATTTTCCCAACCATAGATAACCCTGTTAAGGCAAGCAACTGCCATATTGTTGAAAATTCTCTGTCTCGCTTCGTTCTCGGTTTCTATGCGCGTTGTCGCAATGTTCGCGCTCCCGCCGGAAACGTTGTAGGTGGTCGTTCCCCCGGTTATGCCTCCGAGTTCCTTCTGCTCCCAGCTGATCTTACCGGTAGCAAGGTCGGTAAACTTAAGATCAAGCACAATTTTTAGCTTATACTGGACAATAACATTGTTGACATCATAGAGCATCGGCTGGAGCAGGTATTGCCTGATAGTTCCTTCAAGGAGCACATCGGCCTTGTCTCTGGAAACCACCTCCAGCCTGCCGTCCACCATGAACTGCTTGATGACCGAGTTCGTAAATCCCGTTTCCAGGTCATACTGCGTTGTCTTGTTCGCAAAGGTCGGTATGGCTATCTTTTTTACTTTTTCTGAAAGCACCGGTTTCATTGAGGCGCAGCCGCAAAGCACCGAAGCCAGAACCGCGATTAGTGCAAGTTTTTTCATAATTCCTCCGTTATATATTCCGACGATTTTTTAGGAACCGGCAACTATGTTGACCAGCTTATTTTTTACGACTATCACATTCTTCGGCGCTTTTCCCGCCAGCGCTTCTATTATTTTGGCGTCCTTGAGGGCAAGTTCCCTTACTTCTCCGTCACTCATCCCTGCGGGAACTGTTGTTTTGCTCTTAACTTTGCCGTTCACCTGGAGAACTATGACCGCGCTGTCGTCAGTTATGAAAGCCGGATCATGGACAGGGAACTTCTGCAGGAAGATGCTGCCCCTGCCGCCCGCTTTTTCCCAGTACTCCTCCGCATTGTGCGGCATAAAAGGGGCCAGGCAGAGCAGGATGTCCTTCATAACAAGACCAAGGACCGCGTCGAAGTCCTGCTTCGGCTTGCCCGCGGCCGGTTCCTTAAGCGTGTACAGGTAGTTTACGAATTCCATGAGAGCCGCTATGGCCGTGTTGAAGTGGAAACTATTCTCAATGTCATCCCTGACCTTCTTCACCGTCTTGTTGAGCGCGGTATAAAGTTCGCGCGCTTCCTTTTCAAGTTTTGAGCCGTCAATTTTCTCCGCGGCGTTCTTTAAAAGCTCCATCCTCGGGTCAATAAACCTCTGGACTCTCCCGAGGAACCTGTGAATGCCCTCTATCCCCTGGTCGCTCCATTCAAGCTCCTTCTCCGGGGGCGCGGCGAACAGAATTAGCCCGCGCACCGTGTCCGCGCCGTACTTTTCGATGAGCGGATCGGCGAGCACCACGTTGCCTTTTGATTTTGACATCACGGCGCCGTCTTTCAGCACCATGCCCTGGGTGAAAAGATTTGTAAAAGGCTCGCTGAACCCGATATAGCCGAGGTCAAAAAGCACCTTCGTGAAGAACCTGGCATATAGCAGGTGCAGAATTGCGTGCTCAACCCCGCCGACGTACTGGTCTACCGGCAGCCAGTAGTTTGCCTTCGTTTTCGAAAAAGCTTCTTTATCGTTTTTCGCATCCGCGTAACGCAGGAAGTACCACGAGGAACAGATAAAAGTGTTCATCGTGTCAGTTTCCCTTTTCGCCGGTCCGCCGCATTTCGTGCAGGTTGTTTCCAGGAATTCTTTTACCGCGGCCAGCGGTGAAGCCGCTCCCGTAGGCTTGAAATTTACGGTATGCGGAAGTTTTACGGGAAGGTCTTTCTCCGGCACCGGGACTATCCCGCATTTATCGCAATATATAACGGGTATCGGCGCGCCCCAGTAGCGCTGGCGAGAGATCAGCCAGTCGCGGAGTTTGAATTTCACGGTCTTGGTGCCAAAACCTTTTTGAGCTATCCAGTCCGCGATGGCTTCTATGCCTTTCGCGCTCAAAAGTCCGTCGAACTGCGCCGAATTTACCTGCACGCCCCTGCCAACGAAAGCTTCCGTCATGGAAACCGCGTCAAGTTTTTTGCCTTCAGGGTTTATCACTACCCTTACCGGCAGCCCGTACTCTTTCGCGAAAAGGAAATCCCTCTGGTCGTGCGCGGGAACCGCCATTACCGCTCCCGTGCCGTATTCAAGCAGCACATAATTCGCGACAAAAATCGGAACTGCTTCGCCGTTAACGGGATTTGCCGCGTGCCTGCCGATAAAAAACCCTTCTTTTTTTGAAGCGTCGGAGGTCCGTTCCATTTCAGGGGTCATCTTAAGCTTTTCCGAGAAGGCATTCACTTTAGCCTCGTACTCGGTGCCCTTCACAAGTTTTTTTACCAGCGGGTGCTCCGGCGCGATCACAAGATAGGTGACGCCAAATATAGTATCTATCCTCGTGGTATAAACCGGAAGTTCATCGCCGGTTTCTTTAACCAAAAACTTTATTTCAACGCCGAAGGACTTGCCGATCCAGTTCTCCTGCATAATCTTTACTTTTTCCGGCCAGCCGGAAAGCCCCTTTAAATCTTCGAGCAGCCTGTCGGCGTAATCGGTAATCTTGAAGAACCACTGGTCAAGTTCCTTCTTTATCACGGGAGTCTTGCATCTCCAGCAAGCCCCGTCTATGACCTCTTCATTGGCAGTCACGGTCATGCACTTGGGGCACCAGTTGGCCTCTTTCTTCTTTTTGTAGGCCAGCCCTTTCTCCAGGAATTTCAGAAAGAGCCACTGGGTCCAGCGGTAATAATCCGGCTCGCAGGTTGTAACCTCGCGGGACCAGTCATAGCAGATGCCGATATTTTTCAGCTGCTGCGTCATCACCTGAATATTATTTTTGGTCCACTCGGCGGGGTGCACATTGAATTTTATGGCCGCGTTCTCGGCGGGAAGCCCGAAAGCGTCCCAGCCCATCGGGTGCATGACATTGAAGCCCTGCATTTTCTTGTAGCGCGCGATAACATCTCCGATCACGTAATTCTTGCAGTGCCCCATATGGAGCTTGCTGCCGGAAGGATACGGGAACATCATCAGCACATAATATTTTTGAGCGGCTGAAAGATCTTCGGCCTTAAAAAGACCGGTCTCTTCCCAGTATTTCTGCCATTTGTGTTCTAAACTCATTTTTTTCCCTTTTAAGGCCGTTCAAATTGACGGGCTTTGCTGCTCGTTACTTCTTTGCGGCAGGGTCTTTCTTTGCCTTCGGAACCGGCTTGCTTTCGGTTTTCTTTTCCGGCTTGCTCCCGGCGGTTTTTGCCGGTTCACCCGCGGCCGGCTTGCTTTCTGTCTTCGGAGCGGAAGAACTCTCCGAGGATTTATTTTTGTAGTCGTTCACATAAAATCCGGAACCTTTGAAGACAAAACCTGCGGCGCTCATCATCTTGGCCGCGGTCCCGCCGCATTTCCCGCATTTCATAGTCTTTACATTGCTGCCCTGCAGTTCTTCAAACTCATTTCCGCATTTTTTGCAGCGGTACTCGTAGATTGGCATAATCTTCTTCCTTCTGTCAGGATAACAGCGACACTATTTCTTCTTCCCCGGCCGAAGCCTTGAGAACTTTTTTATCTTTGAAGAACGGGTCGTCCACGGAATTGCCCAGCCCGCAGAATATAATCCGCTTCTCAAAATTCTTGTCAGCCTTGACTATATTCGCGTACAGGTCGCGCGGTTCCATGTCCGGCAGGGAGCAGCCAAGGAAGACATAATTGTAACTGCCGAGCGCGAGCTTCTGCGTGGCAGACTTGCCCGTTCTCGCGATGTAGAGCGTAAAGCCCATTCCGTAAAGCATATCCCCGAAGGCCTTAATCACGCTCCCCTCGTCATCCACTATCAGTATGTTGCTTTCTTTCTGGGCGGGCTTAACAGCCTTTTTCTCGGGTTCTTCGATAGGCTTGAAGGCCGGCGCCGGGCCTGACCGTTCAAAGTTCTTCACGATGTCTTTCTTATCTTCGCTGGCAAGCGATTCAAGCGCTATATTCTTCTGCAGCGCGTTCTCCAGGTCCCTGTTCAGCGCGCCGTTGCGCGCTTTCAGCTCATCTTTATCTTTTTCCGCGGAAATAAGCTTTTCGCGGAGGACTGCTGCTTCAGCAGAGGCTTTTTTCGCTGTTTCCTGATCCTTCGCGCTTGTAATGTTTTGCGCCGCAGCCGCTTCGGCCTTCCGGAGCGCATCTTTTAAGCCGCGAGCTTCCGACGCTTTATCCTCCAGGTCCTTTATCTTCTCTTCATAGGAGGCCTTTGAAGCCTCGAACGCGTAGGCGTCTCTCTGTCCCTTCTTTGCTTTTTCCTGAAGTTCTAAGAGCGAATTTTTTAATGACGCGTTCATTTCGGAGAGAGCCGCGGCTTCGGCAGTCTTCGAATCAAGCTCCCTTACTTTATTTTCCAGCGCCCTCCGTGCTTCTTCCGAACCGGAGGCCGACGCGCGGTCGCGCCTCACAGATTCCTGAAGATCACTGAGCGATTTTCTCAGAGAAAGATTGGTTTCCGAAAGCGACTGAGCCTCTTTCGCTTTTATTTCAAGCATATTTATTTTTGCTTCAAGCGACTTTCTGCCCTCTTCCGAACCGGTTACCGCAGCGCGGTCGCGCTTTACCGACTCCTGCAGCTCCTCCAGCGACTTTCTCAGTGAAGCATTGGCTTCCGCAAGCGACCGTGCTTCAGCCGCTTTGGCTTGAAACTCGCTCACACTTGCTTCAAGGGCCTTCTTCGCTTCTTCAGCGCCGGTTACCGAAGCGCGGTCCTGTCTCATCAAGTCCTGCAGCTCAAAGAGCGATTTCCGAAGAGATGTATTTGTGACGGAAAGAGAGCGCGCCTCGTCGGCTTTTGCTTCCAGAGCGCGGATTTTCTCTTCATAGGCGCGTTTCGAAAGCTCAAACTCCGAGGAAGAAGAAAGCCCCTGTTTCACACGGCCCTGCAGTTCGGTGAGCGCTTTCTTGAGTGAAAAATTCGCCTCTTCCAGCTCGCGAGCCTTTTCCTGCAGGTGTCTCTTTTCGCCTTCAAGTCCGGAAACCCCGGGGTCCTGCTGCGAGAGCCTTATTCTGAGCTCGTCAGCGGTCCTTGAGAGCTCCCTGTTCTTTGACTCCAGATCGTTCATTGTTTTTCTGAAATAGTCTTTTTCTTTGTCCGTGGTTTTTGAGGTTTCCTCAAGCTGGTTCAGCCTGTAGGAAAGGTCCCTTTTCTCTTCCCGGAGCCTGAAAAGCTCGTCAAGGTTGACATCCTGCCCTGGACTCTGGGCAACTTTGCGGTTCAGCTCCATTATTTCAAGTTTTAGCTTGGACTTCTCAGACTCGAACCTGTCCATCAGCTTGAAGGTAATATCCTTCGCCTCGTTCTCGAGCATCGCTATCTTATTGAGCAGCTGCGCTTTCTCTCGTGAGACTGCCCGCACTTCTTCCGCCATCTTGAGTTTCGCATCCTCAATTTCTTTGACCTTTGAGAGCATGCCCTGCTTCTCAAGATTCATCCTGGAGTTAAGCGTCCGTTCCAGTTCCCCGCGCTTTTCTTCAAGGTCGCGCATCTTTTCCGCGAGCAGCCAGCTTTCGTCAAGCGCGACTTTCAGCCTGGCCTCTGACTCGGCCCTCGCTTCCCTTTCCTGCTCCAGTTTTGCCGCGTAGGTTTTGTGATCTTTCTCCGCCTCTTCCCTGGACATAACACTCGCCGTGAAAGACAACGGGCGTTTCCTGTTCGCATCCATATCCGCCTGCAATTTCCGGAGCGTGCTCTGCAGGTTGGCGTTCGTGTTCTCAAGCGAGAAAATCTTATCCATAAGGTCCTTACGGTCTTTGTCGAAAAGCGGGGCATGGGCAGGGCCGGAAGCCGGCGGTTCCGGTTTTTCATCCGGGGTGAACATAAGCAGAATCAGAGTGAGTACCGCTATTACACAAGCGGTAAATATGACCGGCTGGATCCAGGGCGCCTGCCGGGAGCCTCCGGAAGCATCAAGCGTAAGATTCCCGGCGGCCTGGCTTTCAAACTCGGCCGAGTTCACAAAAAGGCAGAAGGACATGTTCGCTGTCTCCACGGGGAAAGTAAATGCCCTGTAAGGCACGCTCTCGATATCAACCCTGGAGACGCCGGCTTCTTTTGAAAGGTATGTTGACTTTACAAGCCCGGCCAGGGTTCCTGACGCGAGCAGGGAAAGATCCAGTTTTCTCTCGCTTTTTTCCTCGGGCGAGCATTTTAGCACCTTGTATCCGAAAGGAGAAGTTGAGAGAAGTTTTCCGTCAAGACTCATAAAAACAGGGAAAGCGTTCGTGTACTTGAACTTTTTGTAGAGTATGCTCTCAAAGAGGTCGTTTAAAGAAACCTCGGAGCCGATTACGCCCCTGTAAACACCCCTCGCATAAACAGGTACATAAAAGGTGAGCGCCCAGGACCTGGCTGAACTGCTCCAATAGGGAGAGCTCCAGGATTCCAGTTTCTTCTGGTTATACTTTGGACCAAGAAGGTTGTAGGCGGAATTTTCATCGTTCTTGAAAACCAAATTAGGCTTAAAGAGTCCAGCCTTTGCGAGGTCGTCAAGGTTGGCCCACGGGTATTCCCGCAGAGAATCCCCGGTCATCAGGTAAAGCTGCTGTATCTCGGGGGAGTTCTTCCGGGCTCTCTTCATCACAAAATCAAGGTGCTCGCTGACCGTGAACTCCTTCCTGTTTATTGAAGTCACGGGTATTCTCGATGGGACGAAAAGGACAGAGTCCCCGTCATTTTTCGGGTTCCAGTAGAAACCAAACTGCGGATTTACGGAATATTTCCTGTAATTGGGCTCCGCAAAAAGGCCAGGGTTGCCGTAAAGGTTCTCGGCGAACTCGCCGACGCTCCGCGTCTCGGTTTCTATTTTGCGCAACAGTACTGTGACGTACCTGGCGTTCTTGGTAGCCTCTTCAATGCCGAGCCGTTCCTCGCTCTTTAAAAGGACTTTCGCTATATCAGCAGTCTTGCTGTCTTTCGCCGGAGTAGAATTAAGATACGCAAAATAAAAAAGGATGAACGCAGGCACAAAACCGGCGACCAGCAGGAACAACAGCAGTTTTCCTTTATTCATATCGCGCCCCGTCAGCTCCCTTTAAATTTTACTCAATGAACCCGTCTAAAGGTTCTTCAGTATTTTCTTTATAATATTGGTGGTGGACCGGCCCTTGACATAGGGAAGCGACTTCACGTTCCCGCCGTTCGCCAGCACCACATCGCTGCCAATTATCTTTTCCGGCGCCCAGTCTCCGCCCTTCACCAGCACATCCGGAAGCACGGACTTGATGACCCGGTACGGCGTGTCTTCCCCGAAGACCACTATGTAGTCTATGAACGGGAACTCTGAAAGCAGTTCCGCTCTTTCTGCCTGTGAAACCACCGGACGGTCCTTTCCCTTAAGTTTCCTGACCGAGGCATCGCTGTTTAAACCAAGAATCAACTTATCCCCGAGCTTCCTCGCGGATTTCAGGTACCTTACGTGCCCCACATGCAGGATATCAAAACATCCGTTCGTGAAGACAATTTTGAAACCGGCTTTCTTATCTTTTTTCACGGCCGAGACCAGCGCCTTAAGGCCGAGTATTTTCCTGCTCACCATTCAAGCACCCTTTGAGGCAAAATTCAAATTCTAAACTCTAAATTCTAAACTCTAAACCCTTCTTGCTTTTGCCTCTTTTTTAGAATTTAGAATTTAGTGCTTAGTGCTTGCCTTTAGCATTTTCTTTATCTCTTCAATGCTCACTGACGCCGCCCCTAATTTTCCGACAACCACCCCTGCCGCGACATTTGCGAGGTACGAAGCTTCAGCGAGATTTGCCCCGGCTGCAAGCGAAAGCGCAAAAACGCTGATAACTGTATCCCCGGCGCCGGTAACATCAAATACTTCCTGCGCGAAAGTAGGTATATGTATGGGAAGCTTGCCGCGCCTGAAAAGCGACATGCCGTGCTCGCCGCGAGTAATAAGCACCGACTCGCAGCCTACGCGCCTGAGAAGTTCCTTTCCCGCTTTGAGCAGGGTCGCTTCGTCTTTAATCTCTAAATGGACCGATTCTGAAGCTTCTTTTGTATTAGGCGTTATGACCGTAACCCCTTTATACATAAGGCAGTGTGTAGGCTTCGGATCCACTGCCACGGGGATCTTTCTCTTCCGGGCCATTCTTATAACTTCCCTGAAGATGGAAGGAATGACGACGCCTTTCCCGTAATCCGAGATTATGAGCGAATCAATTCCGTCTATTACGCTTTCCACGAAAGAAATAATGGAGCGCGCGGTTTCAGCGTCGACATGCGCTTTCTTCTCGCTGTCAATTCTCACCATCTGCTGTCTCTGCGCGATTATCCTGGTCTTAAGTATCGTAGGCCTGTCGCCTGCCTCGACAACGCCGCGGAGTTCCACTCCCTTATCGGCAAGTTTCCTTTTAAGAATCTTTCCGTGCTCGTCCCGGCCTATAACCCCCGAGAGCAGCGCCTTCCCGCCCAGGTTTGCAATGTGAGACGAAACATAGGCGGCGCCGCCCGGAATGCTCTCTCTGGATTCAACCTCCACGATCGGAACGGGGGCCTCGGGAGAGAGCCTTGAAACTTTCCCGAAAATATATTCGTCGAGTATTATATCCCCGAGTACCAGCACCCTCTTGCCTTCGAAATTCTCAAGGATCTTCTTCAGCCTATTTTTGTTCATTCAGTATGCCTTCCGTCAGCTTGCAAATGGTGTGAAGTATTACAATGTGCGCTTCCTGCACGTGCCAGGTGTCTGCGCTGTTGACGTTCATCAAGATGTCGGAGAGCTTTGCCATTTTGCCGCCGGTCTTCCCCGTAAAACCTATCACCTTCGCGCCGCGTCTTTTTGCCTCTTCTATGCCCCTTAGCACATTCGGCGAGTTGCCGCTGGTGCTGATGGCTATAACTATGTCCTTTTCGCAAACAAATGCTTGCACCTGTCTCGAGAACACCTGTTCAAACCCGTAGTCGTTCGCAATGGAAGTAAGTATTGAAGTGTCAACCGTCAGCGCAATCGCAGGGAAACCTTTCCGTTCCAGATTGAACCTACCTACGAATTCGGCAGCAACATGCTGCGCGTCCGCCGCCGAACCGCCGTTGCCGAAGAGCACCAGCTTCCCGCCGAGCAGCATTCTTCCCGCGATAAGGTTTACAGCGGAATTTATCTGCTTCTTGAGTTTCACAGCGCCGGCGACCACTTTTACGGCGTTACCTATCTCTTTTTCTATGTTTTTCAGCATAAGTGTTGTACCCTTAGAAAGAATTAATATTGCCATTATTATATCAATTTTTTAGTGATTATTTAAGTGAAAATGCTTAAGAAAACTGCAAAAGTCATACTATTGACCAGGGTTTCTCATTCCGGAATAACAGCGTCAATAAGCTTTGCGCTTACAGAGGAAACAAAGACCTTGCTTTTCATCATAAGGGGTATATGCAGTTCATCGTCTGAAAGCCAGATTGTTACCTCCCCTTCCTGCTTGAAAATGCTTTCAAAATCAAGGAGCGGCGCGACGACGACGGCATTGTAGGTTCCAAGCGGTATCCTTACTTTCTCTTTCCGGAGTATCCTGACTTTGAGATTGTTCACTTTCCCGTCAGCGTAGACCGGAAGCACTACATCTTTGCCGGGTTCAAGCTCCTGCGTCCTGAAGTAGAAGAAAGCCGAGAGTATATCGTGGCAGAAATCGGGTAAGCCTGTGAAGGATTTCGTCCCGCTCTTTTCTATCTCTTTTACACTCCGGCTTGCCGGGTCAAATTCCAGAATCACATCTTTCTCGTAATTGCCTTCGCGGAGGGATTTTATCATGCGCCGCGAGTAGATCCCTTCCGCGTCAAAAAAAGTTTCCACAAGATCGTCAACACGCACGAGGGCGGCAACAAGCGGGACAACTTTTGTTTTTGTGATAATGTGGTAACACTTCCTGCCTTTCAGCTTTACAAAATCGCCGATCTGCACCTCTGCGGTAGCCGCCGTGAGGCCCAGATAGGATATCGCGAAGGTAAGTTTCTCACCGGGTTTGAACGCTTTGTTCTCAATAATTCTGGTTTTTTCCGCGGGGACCGCCGCGGCCGCCGGGTTTTGGGTTTCAGGCGCGCGTTCTTTTGTGACGCCATCCGCGGGAGTTTTGATTTCCGGGGCGCTTGCCGCGGGAGCGGGTTTTTCCGGAGCTTCTTCCTTCGCTATCACCGGAGTCCAGTCCCGAACTGTTATCCCCGCGCCCTCTTTTATCTCAACTATCTTCTCGGCCCTGTCCTCAACCGTTACAACCTTTCCCCTGGAGGCGCAGCCGGAAATAAGAGCGGCAAGAATTAACGAAAATACAGCGGCTGAAAGGACGGAAGTTCTTCTCATGAAGGCTTCCGCGCGGAGCCGAGCAGGGAAGTTATTTTCCTCAGGACCTCATCCACGGAAATACCGTCCATGCAGTTATAATCAGGACAATCCGGGTTGCAGCTTTCGCATTCAGTCGGCTTCGGCGTGACGGAAAGGCCGTTGTTGCCCCAGGCCCCCCAGCGGGCCGGGCTGACAGCTTTGGTCGGGTTGAAAAAAGAGAGCGTCTTTGTGCCGACCGCCGCCGCAAGGTGCATCGTGCCGGTGTTGCTGCTGATATGCAGGGTCACTCCCGCGAGCACGGCCGCGACCTCTCTGATGTCCGCTGTCCCGGGAAGCACCGGCGATTTTACGGCGAGTCCGGAAAGGATTTCCCCGGTAAGCCGCTCCTCGCCTCTGCCTTCCACGAGCAGAACGGAATAAGTCCCGTTCTTGATAAGGCTCTCCGTCAACACGCGGTATTTTTCAATAGGCCAGTTTAGGACCGAAACCGCCGCGCCCGGATGGATGCTGATAATACTCTTTCCGGCAAGCCCGTTCTTTTCAAGGAATTCCAGGCCTGCTCTCTTCTCCGCTTCCGAAAGATAGAGTTTGATCTCCCTTGAGGAAGTGTCCGCGGGAAACGGGGCAAGCAGGTCAAGGTTATACTCGAGTTCGTGTTTGAGAGAGTTCTTCCTGTGCAGTTTTACCTTTTCATTGAAAAGAAAGGAATACCAGCGGTAGGCGGTGCCGATTCTGACTTTGACTCCGGCAAGTAAAAGCGCCAGGGCTATTCCTGGACGCGGATAAAGCATGACCGCGGCATCGTAATTCTTCGCCCTTATGATACGGGAGAGAGCAAGAATTCCGCGCGGGCCTTTATGCGCTTCCGGATCAAAAATTACAAGTTCATCCAGGCCGGGATTTCCTTCGAGCACCTTTCGGGTGTATTCCCTGCAGAGATATCCGATACCCGCTTCCGGAAACGTTTTTCTGAGAGCCGTAATCACCGGGAAAGTAAGAATAACGTCCCCGATCTTGTCGGTCCTGCAGATAAGTATTTTTTTCGGTTTTATCTCTGACATTTCCAGTATTATAACAGTATTTCAGGCCTTTTGCCTTCTAAAAACACCCAATTTCATATTGCTTTTTGGGGGCTTATATAGTAAACTTTACAGTCTATCGAGAGCTTTTTACGCTGAAAGTGCCGGTGTAGCTCAGTCGGTAGAGCACGGGAATCATAATCCCTAGGTCGGGGGTTCGAGTCCCTCCGCCGGCACCATTAAAAACAATTGCTAATTGCTAATTACTAATTGCTAATAGCCTTGATATTCATATTGAGGGACGAGAACCCACATTCTTGGCAGGTTCAACAAGCTTCATTAATACAGGTTGCTTTTGGCAATATCGTCAATAATTGGCAAACAGGAAATTCCGTGAATGCGTTTTGATGCCGCTCAGTACCCCAACTCTATGATACTAACGGTAAGCCTAAATAGCGCCCTTCAAAAAGTTCTTGTCTTTGACGACTATATTGAAGGACAGGTTCTGCGCACGAGCGAATTCCACCAATGCGCGAGCGGCAAAGGCGTAAACGCCGCGAGAGCCGTAAAGAACCTCGGCGGGGAGGCAGTCTGCTGCGGATTCGCCGGCGGCATGAACGGCGCGCTGCTGAAAACCCTGCTCAAGCAGGAGGACCTGAAAGAAGCCCTCACCGAAACCGAGACCAACACGCGCGTCTGCGTGACCGTCGTCAATAAAAAAACAAATCTGAATACCGAGCTTATAGAACCAAGCGGCAAGGTAATCGCCGCGGAAGTGAAAAAATTCCGCTCCACATTCACGAAACAGCTCAAGAAAACAAAACTTGTCGCGCTCGCAGGCACGCTTCCCCCGGGGTGCCCGGAAAACATTTATACAGAACTGACCGCGGAAGCCTTAAAAGTGGGCGTTCCTGTCTGCGCCGATATCTGCGGACCCGCTATCCTCAAGTCTTTCAAGGGCAAACCGAAACCCTTCCTGGTAAAGATGAACAATCACGAGTTCAAAGAAACCTTCGGAGAGAGAGCGCTCAAGAATGTCATAGCTGAACTTTTGGCCTCCGGCATAGGCATTTTCGCGGTCACTTTCGGAAAGGACGGGATGGTAGCCGCTTCCAAAGAGGGCATCTTCCTCGCTATCCCGCCGAAACTCGTTCCCGTAAACGCCATCGGAGCCGGGGATTCCCTGCTCGGCGGTTTTTGCCGGGCTATTGAAAGCGGCTGCGGGCTTGAGGGAATAATCCGGGCAGGAACCGGTGCCGCCGCAGCAAGCGCTTTGACGCTTCTCCCCGCGCATTTCTCGCGGGAAAGCGCGTCTGATTGCTCAGATAAAACGGGCATCAAAAAAGTATGAAAACTCTTTCCGCCATAATTGAGAGCTTGCGCCCCAAGCAGTGGACCAAGAACCTGCTCCTGCTTGCCGCGCTTATCTTCTCCTCAAACCTTTTCAACCTTTCGATTGCCGTGCCGGCGTTCGAGGCCTTCTTTGTCTTCTGCCTCATTTCCGGAAGCGTTTACCTCTTAAACGACCTCATTGACAAAAAGCAGGACCGCCTTCATCCGACCAAGAAATTCCGGCCCATTGCGTCGGGGCGGCTGAACACCGGCGCCGCCTCCGCGGCTTGGATAATCGCAGCTGTTGTCTCCCTCGGCTGGGCTTTCGCCCTGAACTCTTCATTCGGGATGATAGTGCTCTCCTATTTTTTAATGCAGGCGCTTTACTCGCTGCTGCTTAAAAACCTTGCCATCGTTGATATTTTTATTATAGCCCTTGGGTTTATCCTGCGGGTAATCGCCGGCGCCGTGATTATCAAGGTTCCCATGTCAACCTGGTTCATAGTCTGCACGATGTTCCTTTCTCTCTTCCTCGCGCTTGGCAAGAGAAGATTTGAGCTTGTATCTGTTGAAGCCGGTGCGCGCAGGGCAAGCCTCAAAGGCTACAGCGTCGGGCTGCTCGACCAGATGATGACCATCGTCACGGCCTGCACGGTTATGACTTACACCCTCTACACTCTGGCGCCGGAGACCGTAAGCAAGTTCCACACTTCCAACCTTATCTACACGCTTCCCTTCGTGCTCTTCGGAATCTTCAGGTATCTCTATCTTATTTACACCGAGGGCAAGGGCGGCAGTCCCGAAGATATCTTGCTCTCCGATAATCCCCTTATAGCCGACATCCTGCTCTACGGGGCCGCAGTCTGGTTTATCCTGTACAAACATATTTAGTCCGGGAGGACTCATAGATGCGCTTTAACGATGTAAAGAAATTATCCGAACTTGCCGCGAAACAGCTTTCCATCAGGGAAATAAAAGAACTCTCCATGCAGTTCTTCCAACACGAGAAGGAATACTCTTTCTCAAAACAGGCAAATTCCGCCCGGCTGGCGTTTGAGCTCTTCAAAGAAGCAGGCGCGGAAACCGAATTGCGGAATATCAAGGCGGACGGCAAGACCGCCAACATGGACTACATAATGCCGCAGGCCTGGGACGCGTTTGACGCGAAGCTTGAAATGCTCTCGCCCTTCAAAGAAACGCTCTCCGATTACAAAACTGACCGATTTATGCTTCCGATGAGATGCCCCGCAACTCCGGCAGGGGGAATTACCGGAGAACTAATCCTGGAGAAGGACGCCGACAGGAAAAGCGTCCGCGGGAAATTCATCTTGAGCTCCACCTATAAGATGTTCGGCTGGGATAAAACGAAACTTATCAAGGAAGGCGCCGCCGGGATAATTTCTTCCTGGTCTGAAAGCGGCGACAAGCTCCCGGATTCTGTCTTCTGGACGAACGGCTGGAGCATGGGCTCCGGCTGGTATCACACGGCCGATGAGCCGAGAATTCTGATGATGAATATTTCCGTCAACAAGGGCAGGCGGCTTGAAAAACTTTTAAAGAGCGGCAAGAAGGTTGTGCTGAAGGTTTTTGCCGATACAAAGACCTATAACGCGACGCAGCATACCGCGACAGCGCTGATTAAAGGCAGCAGCAGGAAAGAAATAGCCATCGCCGGGCACCTCTATGAGCCGATGCCTTCGGATAACTGCATCTGCTCCGCCTCAATGACGCTCTTTGTTTCAATAATTAACCGGCTCATCAGCGAAAAAAAGCTGCCGCAGCCGTATTACTCCCTTAGATTTATTCTCGGAGCCGAGAGATACGGCATTTCCGAATTCTACAAGGACCCGAAGCGCGCCCGCAGGGTCATAGCCAACATGAACTTTGACGGGTTCTGCATTGACTATAAGAAAGCAAAGGAACCCTCGGAGGTCCGTTACGCGCCTGTCAGCAACACGAGTTTCATTGATATCCTGCTTGATAACCTCGTGGAAAAATACAACAGTGCTCCACTGCGCCATGTGCGCGGAAATTTCTCGGACGATACCTTTATGTCAGACCCTCTGATAAGCGCCCCCTGCTGCTGGTTCTGGCAGCCGGAAGGGCCTTACCATCACAACAGCGAAAACACCTACGAAATCGTTGACTGGAAAAGAGCCCTGGAGAAATCCGAGGTCGCGCTTGAATATATCCTTACGCTCGCTTACATGGATCCTCAGGCGGCCGGCGGGTATCTTCCGTCGGTAGAAAAGGGGCTGGCCTGCCACATTGACCTTGAGTTCTCGAAACTCCTGAAACGGAGCGGCAAGCTTAGCAAGAAAGAACTCGTCTCAAATATGTATTTTGTAATCGGCTGGCAGCTGCGCCGCCTGGAATCGCTGTCCGGATTCGGAGCATCCCGTATAGAGATGAAGAAAGCGCAAATACGGCTCGGGAGGCATATAGAAAAAGCCCTTGAGATATTCGGCAAGGCCAAAACAAGGGGTGTTAACAATGAAAACCTTATATCTTCCGAAGAACGCAAAGCGGCAAACATTATTCCCTTCAGGCTTGCAAAATACCCGCCCTCGGATATGGCAAAGGAAAAAGACCTCCTGAAAAGGCCTCGCAATGCCCCGTCTGCGGAGAACTTCGTTGCCTGGATGGATGGGAACAGGACACTCTGGGATGTCATCAAACTTCTTGAGATGGACCTGGAGAAAACATTTACAAGCGGGCAGCAAAACACTTACATCAATTACGCGCGCGACCTGGAAAGGCTGGGCTACATAAAGTTCAAGTACAGGACAGTTATCGGCAGGAAAGAAATAATAAGCGGACTGAAACTGCTCGGCATTAAAAAGGGCGACCGCATTATGGTTCACTCCTCCCTCGCTTCTCTAGGCAAAGTGAAGGGCGGGCCGGAGGCTGTTATTGACGCGCTCAAAGCGGCTGTCGGGAAAAGCGGGCTTCTGATGATG
>CAIWWK010000272.1 GCA_903916325.1 Candidatus Firestoneibacteriota bacterium | reverse complement strand
GCAGCGCGATTGACTCCTTATTGTTCATTGCAATGTCGCCGAGCGCTATCGTCGAGGCCAGGCGCACGTTCTTCTCGGAATCGCGCAGCAAAACATTTATCTTTTTCACGCCGTCCGCTATTGTAGGAACCGTCCTTCCGATGCGGCCGAGCACCCGCACCAGGCTTTCCCGTACCATCGCGTTTTTATCGTCAAGTTTCGCGACCAGCGCGGAAATGGCGGCAGGACCTATGCGGAAAAGTATCTTTTCAATATTCAACCTAAACTCCGGATCCGGATCGGAAAGCGCGGAAGCTATCAGCAGCACGGCCTCCCTGGACTGATACCCGGATTTTTCCAGGACGGCAGAAGTTTCCTTGCGCACATCATCATCCTTGTCCTTCAAGCAGGGAATCAAACCCGGAACGGCTTCCTTCACCTGCGGGCCGGCATTGCCGATGGCCGAAACCGCGGCTTTTCTGACATCGCTATCCGGGTCATTCAGCATTGAAGCTATATTCTTGACGGTGGCGGCGGAAGGGGAACCGATGCTTCCGAGAGCCAGTACAGCGTTGGCCCTGATATTCTTGTCCGCATTGCTTTCCGCGGCAATAAGAGCGGAAACGGTGAAATCCGGCTCAGAGGGAGCAAGCCGGCTGACCGATGACTGGGCCGCGTTCCTTGCAAATACATATTTATCAGAAAACGCGCCTATTAGGGCAGTTACTGCCTCGCGGCGGGAGGCAACCATGCTTCCCAGCGCCTTCGCGGCGGAAGTCCTTACCTCTCCGTCACTATCGCCGAGCAGAGAGATTAGCGCCGCTGCCGCTGCCGTGGAATCCGGTTCCAGCGCCGGAAGGGCTGCCGCTGCCGCAGACCTTACCGCGGGAGACTTGTCGCCGCAATTTTTTAAAACAGCAGAAATAAGCCGGGCGTATTTGCTGCCCGACCTGCCGAAAGCTTCCGTGAGCAGAACGCGCACCTGGTCATCCTCAAGCCGGTCCATCTTCTCTATAAGTATGTCAGCGGACTTCTCGTCCGAAGAAGCCAGTCTCACCAGCGAATCAACAGCGGAAGCCCTGATAAGCTTGACCTTGTCTGAAAGAAGCCCTACCAGCGCGGTAATGGTCTTCTCGTTGCCATCCCCGATCCGGCCCAGAACAAAAGCAACACGGTACCGGATTCCGGAATTATCGTTCTTTAATGCCAGAAGCAGGGCATCCGGATCAAGCCGGCCAATCTTCACAAGAGAATCCCTTGCGGCGGAACCCACATCACTGTCGTTGTCGCTTAAAGCCTGAATAAGCGGAGCTATTGCTTCCTTGCTTAAAACGGCAGAGCCCAGCGCGTACGCGCAGTGGAGCCGGACATATTTTTGCGGGCTGGCAAGCCCTTCTATCAGGGCGGGAACCGCCGAGACGCCGGATCTTACTACAGCTTCTTCGAGGCAGCCGCGCACCGCAGGGTCATTGTCTTTGAAACAAGAGATTACCAATCCGGAGGCCTCTCCTGAGTTTCTGCAGACAGCCGCAAGCGCTTCAACCGCGGACTCCTTGTCCTGGAAATCAGGGGTCTTGAGCATTGAGATAAGTTCCACGGCAGCGTCAGATTTGCTCATGGCGCTCTCTGCCGCGAGCTGCTTTAGAGCCTCTTCTTTTACCGGAGTTTCTCTTGAAACCGCTCTTTTTCCGAGGGAAGCGCAGCCTGGAAAAACCAGGGCGCACGCGATAAGAACCGGAAGATATTTTTTAAACACCTTGCCTCCTGTAGAAAACGCGGATCAGTCTAAAGCGGTAACCTAACCTCTTTCTTTTCCTTTGCGGACTTGTAGACGGCCAAGATAAGCTCGACAGACTTTCTTGCTTCAGCCGCAGGCACAGGCGGCACTTTGCCCGCCGTAAAAGCGTCAATCCAGGCCGAAAACTGGCGCGAATGCGTGTCCTTGCTCATCGCGAGAGGGTCAGAGGACCCGCCGCGCGCTTCTTCTTTGTTGAATTCCGCGGAACGGTCCGGCTCTCCCGCGAATTCAAATTTTTTCAGGGTATCGTAGCCTTCGAGAATAGCCGTGCCTTTATTGCCGTGTATCTCTATCTTTCTCTGTTCTCCGGGATACACGGAGGTTGTGCCCTCTATCACTCCGAGCGCGCCGTTCCTGAATTTTATTACCGCGGCCGCCGTGTCTTCGACCTGAATCGGGTGAACCAGCGTTTCGCAGTAGGCGCTGACGGATTCCGCGTCACCCATAAGGTAAAGCAGAAGATCCACGGCATGAACCGCCTGATTCATAAGCGCCCCGCCTCCGTCCATCTCCCAGGTTGCCCGCCAGCCCGCTCCCTTGTAGTACTCTTCGGACCTGAACCATTTATTATAACAATCGCCGAGCGTCAGCCTCCCGAATTTCCCGGCTTCAACAGCCTGTTTTATCCTTTCCGCGTTGTCAAAAAACCGGCTCTGTAATATACAGGAGAGATGCATGCCTGTTTGTTTTGAAACAGCAAGCATCCGGTCTATCTTTTCGAGCGTGACTTCGAGGGGTTTTTCCGAGATAACATGCTTGCCGAGCTGCATGCAGTCTACCGCGGCCTGCATGTGAAGCCCGGACGGTATGCAGAGGGTGACCACGTCAAGATTCTTTCCGGCGGCCATTTTCTTGTAATCGTCAAACGCTTCCAGGTTGTTTTCTGACGCGAGCTTTTTTGCCCGGTCAAACGCCGGGTCGGCTATCGCCACGACCTCTCCGCCCGCTTTCCTTATTGAATAAATATGAAACGGGGCGATGCCGCCGGCCCCTATTATGCCAAACCGCACTTTACCCATTTTTTCCTCCGCTTAAAACCTTCCCTCTGTGAAAAGTTCAGGATGTGTTTCTATTATGTATAAGAACCTGGGCCCGCACCGCCAGTGCTGGGCAAGCATCTTGCCTCCGGCCCATTCGGCACGTTCAAGCGCTATGTCGTAGGCCTTTAGGGCCGCGTCTATGAATTTCTTATCACCGGTCTCGGCGTATACCCAGGCAGGGGCGTGAACAACCAGCAGGTTTATGCTGAAAAGTTCCGGCCCGTCCTTCCAGAGCGTGCTCAACAGGTACTCGTTTCCCTTTATTATCATTTCTTTCACGTCGGCTTCTTTGGTGAGTTCATAATAATCTATCATCGCTTCAAAAACCGAGCCAAGCATGAAAACGCAGCCGTTCGTCGGAGATTTCGGCCTGGGATCCCCCGCCTTCTGCGGGTCGCAGGCCCAGGCGCCGGTCGCCGGATCCTGCCATTTCTTCAATACATCAATAACAAACCTCGCGCGCTTTAGATATTTTATCTCTCCGGTAGCCTTATACGACTGCACCAGGCAGAGCAGCCCGTATCCGATTACTCTTTCTTCATTGCCGATAAGGTCTTCGGGATT
>CAIWWK010000271.1 GCA_903916325.1 Candidatus Firestoneibacteriota bacterium | reverse complement strand
TCTCCCCGCGCCAATCTCCGGCCCGGTTATTTTCTTTGTGCCAAAGATTACGCCGACCTTCAAGTCGAGCATTTTACTTGCTTTACATTAAAAAGCAAGACACCGCGAAGCTGTAGCTTTTCGTTGCAAACGTTATGAACGTTATTCTGCTATGCCGGACGTAGTCCGGCATGAACAAATACTTCCTTACAGAACAAGACGTACGAAGTGCGGCTTCTAAACTTTACAAACTTTATGAACCTTATAAACCTTATAAACTTTTATAGACTGACACCCCGCGCCAAATTAAGGCCATTTCTTTATATTCTCGCGACTATAATAATTTATGTGCCCTTATATTCCATGCCCCCCCTGCCCGGCCTCAAACCTTCAAAAACCCCTGTTGACGGGGTGCATAAAAACGCAGAAGCGCAGCGCCTTTTTATGATGGGCGCTCCGGCGGCTGCTATCAGAAAAGCCATTGCTCCTACAGGCACCGTTAAGGTTGCCGTGATATTTGTCAGGTTTACAAGCCACGCCTTCATGGCCGGAGAGATTACAAACTATACCGCCCCCGGCACCGGCTACCTTCAGAAATTCTCAGATTTTTACGCCGAATGTTCCTCTTCGCTGCTTTCAATAAACTGCTCCGCCTTTGATAACGGCGGTTCCGGTTATACCGTGCCTGACCAGTTAAACAGTGATACTGCCGCGAACACCGGCGCGCTTGCCTCTTCGGCTTGCGCTGCGGCGGGCGTTACAAAAGCTTCAGGCCCTTACGACGCTGTTATAATTGTTCACGCGGGGCAGGGTACAGAGTCCGCGGGCACCGGAACGGCAAACGCGTCCATATGGTCTGCTTTCAGCGACGGCTGGACGACTTCAGCCGGCTTCACTGAAGGTGTGAATATTCCCTCCAACGAAGGAAATCCCTCCTCGGCGGTTCCTTTCGGAACTCTCTGCCACGAGTTCGGGCACCAGCTGGGCCTTCCGGATGTTTACAATACCGCCACCGGAACCTCGGCGGTGGGTGAATGGGAACTTATGGACGACGGCGGCTGGGCCGGCAGCCCCCAGGGCAGCAGCCCGGTTCATCAATCTGCCTGGTGCAAAATTTTGCTCGGATGGATAACCCCGGTTACCGTTTCAAGCGCTTCTACTCTCACCATAGATAATTTCGAATCTGCCTCGGCCGGAAGGGTATATAAATTTCTCATAAACGGAAAAACGACGGAATATTACCTGACGCAGTACAGCAAACAAACAGGTCAGGATCTCGCGCTTCCCGGCCAGGGAGTGCTAATCTGGCATATTGACGATACGATAGGGACTTTTGCGGCAAACGACATAGATATAAACCCGGATCATCCGAGAATCCGCCTTGAAGAGAGAGATGATTCGGCGGTGACCTCCACGGGAGCGAGTACGGGAACGACCTCGGTGTCTCACAATTTCGGGGATTCGGGAGACCCGTTCAACTCGCCCTCTCATATATTTCAATCAAGACAAAATTATTCCTACGCAGGCGTTTCCAGCGGTATTACAATGCAGAATTTCACAGGCGCGGGAAGCAGCTCAATGGTTTTTCAGGTGAACGCGGGCCAGGCGTCATCGGGGGGCAACGCTGTATTGAGCGCGTCCTCGTATCCCAACCCCGCGAAAGGCGCCCCAAAAACAACCGTAAGGCTTCTCTTCTCGTCCGCCTACGACAGCGGAACCGCGAGCCTTAATTTATATACAGTCGCGGGAGAGTTTGTTGCGCGCGCGCCTGCCGCAACGGACTCAATGGTTCTTTCCCCTGGCCCTGGCTGGTACGCGGATATTGTGTGGGACTTGAATAATAGCGGCGGCAAGCCGGTTGCTAACGGCGTTTATTTCTATGTATTCTCGGCCCTGTGGAACGGGCAGAAGGCTTCCAGAAAAGGAAAGATTGCGGTAATAAAATAGATGGTTGGATGGTTAGAGGGTTGGACGCTGGAAGGCAGAGGGCAGAGGGCAGTGGACGGTCGACAGAGAACGGTCTGCCCAGTGAGTCTTTAATTAGTTATCAGCAATCATCAATCAGTAATCCGCGGAGCCGGCGGAGTGCAACGTCAACGACGTTGCGCCAAGGTGCATCGAACTTGAGGTTTAGAAGGTTGGATGGTTGGACGCTGGATAGCAGAGGACAGTGGACGGAAGACGGAAGCCTGAAAGCAGAATGACGCGCAGAAGGGCAGATGCGCGGATGCGCAAGAGCAGCATCCGGCGATCCGATGCACAACGGCT
>CAIWWK010000270.1 GCA_903916325.1 Candidatus Firestoneibacteriota bacterium | reverse complement strand
CCCCTCCTGGACTGCATAAGCGTGGGCTTAAGCGTGTCCTTGAGCAGGTAAGAGACTGCATCCTCAAGCTCTATATCCTTTATGGTTAACTGGCTGCCATCCTTATTGAAGCCTACGATCACCCGCTCAACCCTTGCTTTGAGGTCTTCGAAGGAGACGGACAGTGAAGCAACCGCAGCAAGCTCGGAATGGAGAATATATTCAAATTTCTCTTCCTTAACATGCCTGTTTTGTTTGTTGTTATACATTCCGGTTATTACATTGCGGAGAGGTTCGTCCACAAAAGCCGAGGCGCGGTTCCAGTTAATGACTGCGCTGCCGGCTTCGGAATTTGGATCGGCAACAGCAATATTGCTGAGGAACGCAGAGATAAGGTTGTGCGCCTGGAAAATATTGAAAAAATCAACGTTCTTGAGGAATACATCTTCTACGGGAAATATTTCCGGATGTCCTTCGTGGCGCATGACTTGGTCTGGCGTGAAAGACGGAAGACAAAGCGCTGTTTTCTTGCGGAGCAAAACCAGGGATTCAACCAGCCTGTCGCAGATGTTGCAGCCGTTCCCGTTTATGCCTTTGACCGAAGGAGTAGAGGTTATAAGGATCAGCTTGCCGCCGTCCTTTATGCTCTTTCCGGCCGCCGAGAAAGTGAGTTTTGCCGAATATTTGCCTATATTCTCCAACTCTTTCTTTCTCAGGCCTATTTTTGCCGCCACTTCTGCTGCAGATTTGAGTTTCGTTTCGATAATTTTTGCTTTTTTCATGGTCAATTAGTCTATCATTATTGACCAAAATAGTCAATGAAATCAATAGAAAACACCTTGATTAGTTAGAAATACGGCTGATTTTCAGCGTTTTGATATTAGCCTGCGGCTAACATGCGGTCAATAGCCTTTTTTGCCCTAACTCTAATGGCCTCAGTGACTTTTACCTCTGTCTTCATATCCTGCAACGCCCATAGCACTTTCTCGAGTGTGTTTTTTTTCATATTTGGACACAAGGCCGTTTCTGAAGCCGCTATGAAATTCTTCTCCGGAACGAGTTTTTTCAGCCTGTATAGCATCCCTATCTCTGTTGCTAATACGATATCGGCTGCCTTTGCTTTCTTACTGTAGGTAATAAAACCCTCGGTTGAACAGACCACATCGGCAAGCGCGCAGACTTCCTGCCTGCACTCGGGATGAGCCATGACCAATGCTCCCGGATATTCCTTCTTCTTTTGCAGTATATGCTCGGGAAGTATTTTGGCATGCGTCGGGCAGTACCCGTCCCAGAGGATAAGTTTTTTGCCGGTCTTTTTCGCTGTATAAGCCCCCAGGTACTTGTCTGGAACAAAGAGGATCGTATCCTCTTTTACGGAGTTCACCACCTGCACCGAGTTTGCAGAGGTGCAGCAATAATCACTCTCGGCCTTAACCTCAGCGCTGCTGTTCACGTAGGTCACGACCGGCGCGCCGGGGTGTTCTTTTTTGAAGGCGCGGAGCTGATCAGCCGTTATCATGTCGGCCATGGGGCAGCCGGAGGAAGCGTCCGGAATAAGGACCTTCTTTTTAGGGCAGAGAATCGCTGCCGTTTCTGCCATGAAATGGACTCCACAAAAAACTACAACCTCAGCCTTTGTCCTGGCGGCTTCGCGGGAGAGCCCCAGGGAATCTCCAAGTATATCCCCGATATCCTGGACCTCCGGAAGCTGGTAATTATGCACAAGAATAACCGCATTGCGGTCCTTCTTCAGCTTACCTATGTCGGCAATTAATTGAGCGTTTCCCACAAGAACCCCCGGGCAGACCAAATTCTAAATTCTAAACCCTAAATTCCAAACAAGAACAAAAAGTGAAAAACTCAAAATCAAAAAGCAACATCTTGGTTCTCGCGCTTTTCCTGTTTGTCTAGAATTTAGTGCTTAGAATTTGCATTTTGCCTTTCTATTACTCCGCCTCCCACCACCTTTCTTCCCTGATAAAAAACTGCTATCTGTCCGGGGGTTACCGCCCACTGCGGCTTCATGAATTCCACTATTCCCTTCCTGCCTTTTATGGCGAGCGTTGCCGGCTGTTCTTTGTGCTTATACCTTATCTTTGCCCTTATCTTCGATACCCGGTCTTTACGGGCGGATGCGTTCATTACCAGTTCTTTAACGGTGAAGCGCTTTGAAAATCCGAGTTCTTTGGGCCCGGCTGTAAGCCGGTTTTTTTTCGAATCAATTCCAAGGACATATAAAGGTTCTTTCGAAGAAAGGCCGAGGCCTCTCCTCTGCCCTATAGTGTAATTCATTATGCCGTTGTGTTTTCCGAGTATTGCGCCGGCAGGGTTCACTATATCTCCCGGCCTTGCTTTTACTTTGAAATTGCGGGAAATAAAACCCGCGTAGTCGTTGTCCTCAACGAAACAAATCTCCTGACTTTCCTCTTTGTCGGCAACCAGAAGCCCCAACGTTCTCGCCTTCTCCCTGACTTCCGTCTTTGTCAGGGTCCCGAGCGGAAAGATTATTTTCTCCAGCAGCCGCGGAGTTAACGAGTAGAGCACGTAGGTCTGGTCTTTATTGCCGTCTTTTGCTTTTGACAGGAATAACCCGCGACGCCCTTTTCCTTTTGCTATCTTCGCGTAATGCCCGGTCGCCACAAATGCGCAGCCAAGCTCCCTTGCCTTTTTCATTAGCAGGCCGAACTTCAGGTGCCGGTTGCATTCCACGCAGGGATTGGGAGTCCTCCCCGCAAGATATTCCGAAGCGAATTTCTTTATAACTTTCTCGAAAAATTCCTCTTTGACGTTCATCACATAATGAGGAATCCCCAGTTTCGCGGCTACACGGCGCGCGTCCTCGATGGACGAAAGCGAACAGCAGCCGTCAGCCCGGTCCTCGCGGCCGGCCCAAACTTTCATCGTAACTCCGACCGGGGTAAAACCTTTTTCCATAAGCAAAGCGGCGGCCACCGAACTGTCGACGCCGCCGCTCATTGCAACGAGAACTCTGGTTCCCGTTTTACTTTTTTTCTTCATCACTGTCACAAGCCGCGTGCTCGTGATCTTCTTCCTTGAATTCAATGCCCAGCCCTTTGCCAGTGGTTTTTGTCAGATAGTCATCAATTGCTTTTTTCAAAGCTTGTTCGGCGAGCACCGAACAGTGCATCTTCACTTTGGGAAGGCCGCCGAGCGCTTCTGCAACCGCCGCGTTCGTGAGTTTCAGCGCGTCCTCAAGTTTTTTACCCTTAATCAACTCTGTTGAAATGCTTGAAGTGGCAATCGCCGCCCCGCAGCCAAAGGTCTTGAACTTGGCGTCGGTAATAATTCCGTCCTTCACTTTGATGTAGAGCTCCATAATGTCGCCGCAAACTGGGTTTCCCACGTGGCCAACGCCGTCGGGATTCTCCATCTCGCCCACATTTCTGGGGTTCCTGAAGTGGTCCATCACTTTAGAACTATAATTTTCCATAATGTTCACCTCTGCCTTATAATACTAAATAATATGTAATATTGGCAATGACTTTTGTCATACAACAGACACCAAGAATGCCTTGCATGATAACACCAATAAACCTTGGTTACAACACTCCCAGATCATGGCCGACTTTTTCAAGGTTACTCTTCCTTCTGCTAAGAGACGGATGCGTGGAAAGCAGGTTTACGAAGAAATTCTCCTTGAACGGGTTGACTATAAAGAGGCTTGCCGTTGCGGGAACACCGCCGGTTAGCGGAGCTTCCTTTGACCAGGCGCTGAGTTTTTCAAGGGCGCTAATGAGGCTTTGCGGGCGGTTGGTCACGCGCGCAGAATTCTCATCGGCCATATATTCCCTGGTGCGGCTGACCGCAAGCTGAATCAGCGGAGCGGCAATAAGCGCCAGCAGGTAAAGAACAATGATCGTTACCGGGTTCGGCCCGTCATCATCACGCCCGCCCGTAAAGAACGCCGCTATTCTTGCAAACTCGGCAAGAAACGTAATTGCGGTAGCCATCGCAACAGCTATCATCATAACCAGGGTGTCCCTGTGCTTGACATGGGATAGCTCGTGCGCGAGCACTCCTTCGAGCTCCTGCTTGTCCAGCGCCTCAAGCAGTTCAGGAGAGACAGCCACGGCGGAATGTTTTGGGTCCCTGCCGGTCGCAAAGGCATTCGGCACTCCCATGTTGATTACATAGAGCTTAGGCATCGGAAGTTCCATCCTGCCCGAAAGTTCCCTTACTATATGATAATATGCCGGATAATCTGAAGCGGTTACAGGTTTGGCGCCGTACATCTTAAGGATTATTTTGTCAGAGAACCAGTAGGTGAAAAAATTGAGAAGCAGCGCGACGCCGAACGCGATTAGCATTCCCGTCTTTCCCCCGGCCGCGCCGCCGACGAAAATGAGCAGCGCAAACATCGCGACAAAGAGCAAAGCTGTTTTCAAATAATTCATCTGCAATTCTCCTTCTTGAAACGGTCAAAAACCTCCGCTTCAATTTTATGCCCTCGCGCAAAATCGGCCGCCGGCATAAGCCTTTTCCCTTCAGGCTTCAATTCCAAAAGCCGCAGAACTCCGGAACCGGTGCCGACCGGGACCCCTCCTCCGGAAACAGCGCCGATACGGCCGGGTTCGAGTTTTATCTTTTCAATGGAGAGGGCACTCTTTAGTATTTTTATGTTGTGCCCTCCCAGACAGGCTGAAGCGCCCGGCAGCGGCGAAAGCCCGCGCACTAAATTATTAATCTCTTCCGCCTGTTTTTCCCAGTCAATATGACTGTCCTGCTTAGTAATCTTTGGAGCCTGAGTAGCCTTTGAGTGATCCTGAGGGCGGCGCGGCGCTCTGCCCTTTTCTATCAAAACCACGGCTTCAAGGATAAGTTTCGCGGACAGCTCGGCAAGCCTTGCACCGAGGCTTCCCGCGTTGTCTTCAGGGCGGATATCCACTGTTTCGCTGAGCATTACATCTCCGCTGTCAAGTTTATACTCTATGAATTGGACAGTAACGCCAGTCTCCGCTTCGCCATTCATTATCGCTCTATTTATGGGAGCGGCGCCTCTAAGCTTTGGGAGCAGGGAAAAATGCGAATTAATGGAACCGTATTTCGCGGCTTTTATCAGCCGTTCCGGCATTATCTGCCCGAATGAAACGACTATTATAAGATCAAAGGCGCTTTTTTCCGTTTCAAAGAGAAAGACTTCTTCTTTAACTGACACAGGCTGAAGGACCTTAAGTTTGTTTGAGAGTGCGAACTCTTTTACGGCGGAAGGCTTTACATGAAGCCCCCGACCCCTTGGTTTGTCAATCCTGGTAACCACGGTAATATCGTGCGCTTTCTCCGCGCAAAGCGCGGCAAGCGTGGGGACGGCTATTTCGGGGGTGCCGAAAAATAAAACTTTCAATTAACCTCTTTACGTTTATAACGTTTATAACGTTCTTAACGTTCATAACGTAATGCGGACAAAGAATATATTATTTTTTTGATAATTTCT
>CAIWWK010000269.1 GCA_903916325.1 Candidatus Firestoneibacteriota bacterium | reverse complement strand
CCGAATCTTTGTAAATCCTCTTCTGTGTAGGATAATCAACATAAACGGCGCCGAGCCGCTGGGTGTAACCTCCCGCCCATTCAAAATTGTCAAATAAAGACCACAGGAAGTAGCCGTCAACCTTATAACCGCCCGCAACAGCCCTTTTCATCTCGGCGATGTATTTTGCAAGAAAATCTATCCTGTCCCAGTCATGAATTTTGCCGTCATGCGTCACGGTATCGATATAGGCCGCGCCGTTCTCAGTGACGTACAATTTCTTCACATCATAGTTGTCGCAGACGAACTTAATGGCCCAATACATAGCGGACGGCGTGACACCCCAGTTCATTGAGGTTACCGGCACAGACGGGTCGCTCTCTATTTCTCTCCAGCCGTTCTCCGCCTTGGCGTCGTGCGAAACATCAAAACCGCCGTAAACATTCAGGCCAAAGAAGTCCATCGGCGTTGAAATTACGCGCATTTCCTCTTTTGTCGTCTCCGGCTCAGTGCCGGGGCTAAAAGCATTTTCCGGATACTCGCCTTTGTAGACCGGGTCTATCAGACGTCCGCTCTTTTCAAGGAAACACTTCTCCGCTGCGCGAACATCCTTTTTGCTCTTTTCATCTTTGGGCATGCGAATCCAGAGAGCATGCACCAATCCGATTTCGACATCATTTCTAGGACTGTAAGCCCTTATGGCATTCGCTGCGAGCCCGTGAGCAAGATTGACATTGTGATACGCCTGGTTGTTTATTTTTTCTGAAAGATGCAGTCCGGGCGCGTTCCAGTTGCTGTTGTAGCACCCTTCCCAGATATGCTTTATCTCGTTGAATGTCATCCAGTCTTTAACCCTGTCCCCCACCCTCTTCACAACGGCAACAGCGTAGTCGGCGAAAGCGCGTGAAGTTTCCTTGCTGCGGAATCCTCCCCGCAGCTCCTGGACATTGGGCAGGTCCCAGTGGTAAAGGTTAAGAAACGGCCTGATGCCGTTCTTCAGCAGTTCATCAACATACCTGTCGTAATGATCCAGCCCCTTCTCGTTCACCTTTCCGGTGCCGTTTGGAATAATTCTCGGCCAGGAAGTTGAAAAGCGGTAGGCCTTTATCCCGATATCTTTCATTATCTTTATGTCGGATTTGTACCGATGATAATGGTCAATAGCAACAGTGGCGTCTGAGCCTCCTTTTACTATGCCGGGTTTTTTGCACAAAACATCCCAGCTTGACGGGCTCTTGCCGTCTTCGTTCCAGGCGCCTTCAGATTGATAGGACGAACAGGCAGCACCCCAGACAAAACCCTCCGGGAATTTCAACTTCTTCTGTCCCTTCTTAACGAATTTGCCTTTTGCGGATATTATGCCGGGCTGAAAATCCATCGTCCCCTCCAAAAAAAAACAGCGCTAAACACCAAACAAAGCACAAAATCCAAGTTTTACCTCTTCTTTTGTTTATTGTCAGGGACCTAGCGCTTGAATAATTGTGCTTACCTAAAAAAATGCGTTAACTAATTACGCGGATTAAACCTAAACGCCGAAAATAGAACCGGCTCCCGAGGTTTCCCCAGGGAGCCGGTCAATTTTGTCAGGTTTAGGCTTTTCTTACGTTTACAGCCTGTTCACCCTTCGGGCCAGCGACGATCTCGAATTCTACTTCCTGGCCTTCCGCCAAAGACTTGAATCCGTCACCCGTTATTGCGCTGAAGTGTACGAATACATCTTTGCCGGAT
>CAIWWK010000268.1 GCA_903916325.1 Candidatus Firestoneibacteriota bacterium | reverse complement strand
TTATATAATATTGAAGCTTTCTTTACAATGAAAGTATTGGCATATGGGCTTGAATCAGCCGCGCTTTTCATCTAAAATCCAGTATAACCAGAAAGGAAAACTTTTTTTGCAGAGGCCAAACCGGCATTGACGCAATCAAGACAAAGAAGCTCAATGAAACTCGCCGAATTTCCGCAGAAGACGAGACCCCGCCATTAGGGAGAAACGGGGCTTCGGGCCGCTCAACATTTAGTTTTCAATCAGGAGGATATATGCGCAAGAATTACTTATCGGTATTCCTGCTGTCGGGAGTTATGATTGTTTCCGGGCAGGCTGCTTCAATTAAAAGCGTTGAACAGCTGACCGCCGGCGGAGGCTATAGCAGCCTCTCTTGGGCTCCGGACGGCGCAAAGTTCATCGCGCAAAACAGCGCGGCAGGCATTATGCTCTATGATTTTTCCGGGAAGAACGGCAAAGCGCTGAAGCCGGACGAAACTAATCTGGTAAAACCCTCCTGGTCCTTTGACGGCAACAGCATTGCGGCCGAAAACCTGAAGGACCAGTCAATAATGCTTTTTGACCTGATTTCCGGCAAAGCGCGCACCCTGGAAGAGAGCAATACCTATACTAAGAACCTGCAACCGATGACGCGCGTGTACGGACCCTGCTTCGCGCCTGACAATGACAATATTTTCTTCTTTTACTGGAGATTGAACCACGGCCAGACGGAATCATACCTCATGCAATACACCCTCTCCGCCGGAGGTTGGGATAAAATCGCGGAAATGATACCGGACCGGAGAAATTACGGAAATATCGCGGTCTCGCCGAAAGGAGGAACGCTGGTTTTTATGAGAGACCTGCTGAAGGATGTTCACACTCTGTATGCGGTTGATACGGAGACCGGGAAAAAGAAGCTGCTCTTTGAAGAGCTCAAGGGCAAAACGCCGGTGTGGTCGCCGGACGGAAAATACATATATACGGGCGCGGAACTTTTAAACCCGGCGGAGAAGACCTGCGTGAAGACCTGCCCGGAAAGCGCCGGTTTTTCCTGGTCCGCTGACGGCAAAAAACTTTTTGGGGCGGAAAAAGAAAAGGAAGGCAGCCTGTTCATCTTTGATATTGAATCCGGAAAGAAACAGGACCTGCCCGTGTCCGGCTTTAAGGTTGCCGGGGTTTCTTTTACAGGTGACGGGAAAAAGGCGGTTTGCGTTGACGAAAAGGGCGGAAATCTGTTCCTTCTGGCTATAGAATAACCCGTATTAACCGGTCTAAATCTTCTGATAACACCAAACGAATCTTGCGCATCCCGCGGGCTCATTCCCTCCCCGCTCCCGCAGACTGTTATTCCCGGCGGCGCGCGTCAGCTTATGCCGCTTGACTGGTCAGTGACTATGTGATACTATACTCACATAGTAGCGCGGAAAAGCAAACGTCAGGAAGAAGGGGAATAAACATGGCAACTAGCGAAGTAACAAGAAAACTGTCTTTTCTGGACAGATACTTGACGGTATGGATTTTTGCGGCAATGGCGGCAGGGGTGCTGGCCGGATACTTTATTCCGGGCGTCGAAGGATTCGTAAACAGTTTTTCGGCCGGAACCACGAATATCCCGATTGCTGCCGGTCTTATTCTTATGATGTATCCGCCTTTTGCGAAAGTGAAATATGAGGAAATGGGCGATGTCTTCAGAAATAAAAAGGTGCTCGGATTGTCTCTCCTTCAAAACTGGCTGATAGGCCCTGCCCTAATGTTCATTCTTGCCATTGTTTTCTTAAGGGGTTATCCCGGGTATATGGCCGGCCTTATAATGATCGGCCTGGCGCGCTGCATTGCGATGGTTATCGTGTGGAACGAGCTGGCCAAAGGCGACACCGAATACGCCGCGGGGCTTGTCGCTTTCAACAGCGTTTTTCAGGTCTTATTTTACAGCGTGTACGCCTGGGTATTTATTACGGTGCTTCCGCCCTGCTTTGGGCTCAAAGGCGTCATGGTAACTGTGAGCATCGGCCAGATAGCAAAAAGCGTCTTTATCTACCTGGGCATCCCTTTCCTGGCCGGCGCGTTGACGAGATTTGTCGTTTTAAAGTTTAAGAGTAAAGAATGGTACCATTCAAAATTCGTACCCGTAATCAGCCCGATTACGCTGATTGCCCTGCTCTTTACCATAGTTGTAATGTTTTCCCTCAAAGGAAATCTGATAATAAAACTTCCCCTGGATGTTCTAAGGATAGCCGTCCCGCTGCTCCTCTACTTTGTTTTGATGTTCCTGGTGAGTTTCTTTATGGGGAAGAAAATCGGCGCCGATTACTCCAAGACAACAACCCTGGCATTCACGGCAGCAAGCAATAATTTTGAACTGGCAATCGCGGTAGCCGTTGCGGTCTTTGGGCTTAACTCGGACGCCGCTTTTGCCGCGGTAATAGGGCCGCTTGTTGAAGTCCCGGTAATGATAGGATTGGTCAATGTGGCGTTCTTTTTCCGGAGAAAGTATTTTACAGGCTTGATTTC
>CAIWWK010000267.1 GCA_903916325.1 Candidatus Firestoneibacteriota bacterium | reverse complement strand
TCAGCTTTATGAAATTAACGTTTGGATTCTTGAATATCTGTATCATCAATCCTCCTAAATGCTCAGGCTTTCTGTTTCGCCCCTCGAAAGCCTCCAGTCAAATATTACTTTTGTAACTATCAGCGCTGTGAAAAGGCTGATGATAACACCCAGGCTCAGCGTAACAGCAAAACCCCTGACCGGCCCTGTCCCGAAGACGAAAAGAATGGCCGCCGTAATCAGCGTGGTGACATGAGAGTCAAATATGGTCCAGAACGCTTTTTTATAACCCTGGTCAACCGCGGCCATTACAGTCTTGCCGGCCCTTAATTCTTCCCTGACCCTTTCAAATATTAGCACGTTTGAGTCAACCGACATACCCATCGTAAGGATTACGCCTGCGATTCCCGGCATAGTAAAGGTCGCGCCGAGCATAGCCATCGCGCCGACAAGGTAGAGCAGGTTGCAGAGCAAACCGACATCAGCGATTACTCCGGATTTCTTGTAATAAACTGCCATAAGGAGCATTATCGCGACAATGCCGATGAACCCTGCGCGCATGCCACTCTTAATGGAATCCTGACCGAGAGTCGGACCTACGATGTTCTCGCTGATGATGTTCAAAGGCGCCGGCAGACTGCCGGAACGAAGAACTATAGCCAGATTGTTGGCTTCCTTAATCCCGAAGTTTCCGGAGATGACTGCTTTGCCGCTCGGTATCCTGTCGCGCACCACCGGAGCGGAATAGACCTTATCGTCGAGCACTATGGCGATTTTCTTTCCTATATTGTCGCCCGTTATCTTTCCGAAGGTCTTTGCGCCGTCCGAATCAAATTCCATACTGACGTGTATTTCGTTTCCGAGCGCGCCCATGCCTGATTCTGCCCTGGCGTTCTTAAGGGAATCTCCCGTAAGCAGAGCTTCCTTCTTTAGAAGCAACGGTGAACCGTCATGCTCCATATATAGTATTTCGCAGTCCGGGGGAATCTTGCCGTCAAGAGCCTGCTCAAGCAGCTTCTTATCCTCTACAACCAATTTAAACTGCAACTGAGCGGTTTTGCCGAGTATTCGCTTGGCTTCTTCCGGATCTTTCGCCCCGGGGAGCTGGACGACTATCCATTTATCTCCCTCTTTCTGTATGTAGGGTTCGGCAATGCCTATCCCGTCAACCCTGTTTCTGATAATCTCTATTGCCCTGTCAATGGCGTCCGCTGGATTCATTCCCGGGGTAAGCTTTGACTCGTCAAGCGTGTAAACAAGGTGAATCCCGCCCTGAAGGTCCAGCCCAAGTTTTATTTTGGAGTTCTTCTGGTCCTGCTGGAAAGGCATAACAAATTCAGTGCCCCTGAAAAATATGGTATAGAGCGAACCGAAGAAAACTGCCAGTATCAGCAGTACTACAAAACTGTTGCGATGCATATTGCCTCCATAATACCCGGTAGACGGGCAAGTGTTTTACTTTGGCTGCGCAGGAAGTGCGGCAGAGCCTTCTTTCTTGACACCGACCACATAGGCCTTTGCCACTTCAACTTTAGTATTCTCGTCTATTCTGATGACCACAATATTGTCTGCATCAGAAATTCCTACGACCACCCCCCAAATTCCGCCGGAAGTAATAACCTTGTCGCCCTTTTTAAGACTTGAAAGCATGTTTGCGTGTTCCTTCTGCTGTTTCATCTGCGGCCTGATCAAAAAGAAATACATAATCACAAACATAGCCCCGACCATTACCAAGGGCATGAAGGACTGAAAACCTGCACCCTGTGCCGCCGCTGCCTGTCCAATTACTGTTTCCAATATACTTATCATTTAAATCCTCCATTTCTTGCGTGAATTATTAGGCTTTAAGCCTGCTTATTGTCTGTGCCATGTTCTTGCTCTTAAATATTGCCGACCCCGCTACCAGTACATCGGCTCCCGCATCCCGCAGGGCAGCGGCGTTCTTCTCGTTTATCCCGCCGTC
>CAIWWK010000266.1 GCA_903916325.1 Candidatus Firestoneibacteriota bacterium | reverse complement strand
ATCCCTACATCAATGTTGATCCCGGCACCATGAATCCTTACCAGCACGGCGAAGTTTTTGTGACCGATGACGGCGCCGAGACTGATCTTGATCTTGGGCATTACGAGAGGTTCAGCAGCGCCTGCATGGGAAAAGACAACAATGTGACAACCGGCCAGATTTACTATTCAGTTATCTCTCGCGAGAGGAAAGGCGATTATCTCGGAAAGACCATTCAGGTTGTTCCCCATATAACAAATGAAATAAAAGAAAGAATTCTCAAGGTTAACAAGGACAACAAGTACGATGTGACCATAGTGGAGATAGGAGGCACGGTCGGCGATATAGAAAGCCTGCCTTTCCTGGAGGCCATCAGGCAGTTCAGGAAGGACGTAGGGCGCGATAATGTTATTTATGTGCATGTGACCCTCCTCCCTTATATAGAAACGGCAGGAGAGCTCAAGACAAAACCGACCCAGCACAGCGTCGCGCAGCTGAGGAATATCGGTATTCAACCGGACATTCTTATCTGCCGCACCCAGCATCCCATCTCTAAGGAACTGAGGGCCAAAATATCAATGTTCTGCAATGTCGACGAGGAAGGCGTTATCCAGTGCCAGGACGCCCAGAGCGTTTATGAAGTTCCCCTGCTCTTTAAGGAAGAAGGGCTGGATATCATAGTAATGAAGCTCTTGAACCTCAGGTTCGGAAAGCAGGATGTTTCAGCGTGGGAAAAAGTCGTAGAGAGGATAAAGTTCCCGGCGAAGACGGTAAATATCGGCATAGTAGGCAAATATATAGAGCTTAAGGAAGCATATAAAAGCATCACGGAATCCTTCGTGCATGCAGGCGTACCCAACAACGCAAAAGTCCACTTAACATGGATTGACGCCGATGATGTGATCAAGAACGGCGCGAAGAAGGCGCTTGAAGGTATTTCCGGCGTGCTTGTGCCGGGCGGGTTCGGGTCGCGCGGTATTGAAGGAAAAATAGAAGCTATCAGGTACGCCAGGGTAAACAAGATCCCTTTCTTCGGCATCTGTCTGGGAATGCAGTGCGCGGTCATAGAGTTCTCGCGCAATGTCTGCGGTCTTGACAAGGCCAATAGTACTGAATTTGATGAAAAGACGGCGCATCCGGTCATCTCACTGCTGGAGAGCCAGCACGGGGTTGAAAACAAGGGCGGCACTATGCGGCTCGGCGCGTGGGACTGCAAGCTGGTTAAAGGCACGCACGCGGAGGCGGCCTACGGGAAAGAGATGATTTCAGAGCGGCACAGACATAGATTTGAGTTTAACAACGATTACAAGGAAAAACTAACGAAGAAAGGGCTGCGCGTTGCCGGGACTACCAAGGATGGAAAGTTGGTTGAGATAGTCGAGGTTGCTGACCACCCATGGTTTGTCGGAGTTCAGTTTCATCCCGAATTCAAATCGCGCCCGCTCTGCCCGCACCCGCTATTCCGCGATTTTGTGAAGGCCTCCATAGAAAAGAACGGGCACGAAAAGGGAAAGAAGGCAAAGCATGCTTAGCCAGAAAGAACTTCAGAAAAAAATATTTTCAGGCAAAGGCTTTTTCCTGATGGCCGGCCCGTGCGTGATAGAATCTGAAGGCCAGTGCCTGGAGATTGCCAAAGAAGTTAAAAAGCAGGCAGCCGCTCTCGGAATAACATATATTTTCAAGGCTTCTTACGACAAAGCGAACAGGACTGCGGTAGAAAATTACCGGGGGCCGGGGCTTAAGGCCGGCTTGAAAATACTTGAGAAAGTCAAAGAAAAAACGGGAGTACCTGTTTTAACGGATGTGCATAGCTGCGAAGAAGTTGAAGCAGCTTCAAAAGTGGTGGATATCATTCAAATACCCGCCTACCTTTGCCAGCAAACCTCGCTTACCATTAAGGTGGCTGAGACGGGGAAAACTGTTAATATCAAAAAAGCCCAGTTTCTTTCCCCCTGGGATATAAAAAAAGTGATCAATAAGGTGAAGTCAACGGGCAACGAGAAAATAATAATCACTGAAAGGGGTTCGGTTT
>CAIWWK010000265.1 GCA_903916325.1 Candidatus Firestoneibacteriota bacterium | reverse complement strand
GCAACATTGGCGGCAGGAAAGTTACCCGCGAGGATGTTCTGCTCTTCTCCAGGCAGCTTTCAACCCTGGTAAAGGCGAGGATAAGTTTGGAACAGTGCCTTGATGTTATGGTTACGCAGACCCAGAATCCTGAATTTCAGAAGATCATAAAGGAGATCAGGGCTGATGTTGTTTCCGGAACCCCGCTTTCGGCTGCGATGGGAAAGCACCCAAAAGTATTCAATTCTCTTTTTGTGGGCATGGTTAAGGCCGGAGAAGTTTCAGGCAAACTGCCGGAAATTCTTATCAGAACCGCAAAGTACCTCGACCGTTCCGCGAGACTGCGCTCAAAACTTGTCTCGGCGATGGTCTATCCCTGCCTGGTCATCGGCGTGGGCATTATTATCGTCATCTTCTTAATGTGGAAAGTTATCCCGATGTTTGAGTCGATGTATTCCAAGATGGGAAGCAACCTTCCGCCAATAACAAAGATCATGATTTTTACAAGCCGCGAAATATTCGGCAAATGGATATTCGCGATGCCCTGGCTGTTTATATGGATCATTGCTATTGTCGGCGGCGTCTACTGGTTCCAGGCGGCGCTTAAGCAGGCCAAGTTCAGGATGTGGTTTGACATCCAGCTCCTTAAAGCCCCCGCTCTAGGAGAGTATCTTTCCAAGGTTATATTTGCCAGATTCTCTCAGACGCTCGGGATTCTGGTGAGCAACGGCGTGCCGATACTTGAATCGATGGAACTGGTCGCGAAGACCGTTGACAGTAAACCAATAGAAGCGGCGGTATTGGAATCAAGAGACAAGATCAAAGAGGGAGAGAAAATAGCCGATACCCTGAAGAAAAACAAATTCTTCCCGCCGCTGGTGGTTTCTATGGTCAGCGTCGGCGAGCAGACCGGCAAGCTCGGCGAGGTGCTGGAACAGATTTCGGAATTCTATGAGGACGAAGTGGAAATCGCCACGGCAACGCTTATTTCAATTATCGAACCCGTGCTCATTATCTGCCTGGCCGTAATGGTCGGGTTTGTGGTCATGGCGCTTTACCTGCCGATATTCAAGATGTACGGCGGGATGAAAAAGGCGTAAGGAAAATAATCGCGGGGGACCGCAGAAAAACAAATTCCGATTCAGGAGGTAACGTTAATGAAAAGGCAAGCAGGTTTCACACTCATCGAGCTCATGATCGTAATCGCGATTATCGGCTTACTTGTCGCAATCGTCATCCCGGATCTTTTGATGACAAGGCAGCAGTCAGAGGTGGAGGCGTGCAAAGCATCCCTCAGGGGAGTGCAGTCGGCGCTCGAGCTTTACTTTACACATTACAAATATTACCCCCAGGGGCTGAATCAGCTTGTTGTTGAAGGCTACCTCGGAGAAGGCGCAGACAAGGATCCGTGGGCAAAGGAGTTTTTGTATAAGCCGGATACAGGAGGCGGAACAGGCAGCAGCACCGGATCGGGCGACAACCAGGCAAGCAACTATTTCGTCGGCAGCTCAGGACCGGATAAAACGCCTGGAAATACTGACGATGTAGAACCTCCTATAAATACCAGCAGGCATTCTTTCAAGGCTAAGGGCGCAACTCAGGGCGGCGGAGATGTCGGCGGAACCGGTCAGTCAAGCAGATGCACTCCGTCAAGGCGCATGGCGGAGATGATCGCCTTGACCTTGCGGGCATCGGTTCCCTCAGAAAAATTGGGAACGCACTCGACGACAGGGGAGGAGGCTCTCATTTCCAGAAGGTATACCCCACCTGGAGCTGGAGCATGGCGTTCACGCCGG
>CAIWWK010000264.1 GCA_903916325.1 Candidatus Firestoneibacteriota bacterium | reverse complement strand
TTATGGCCTCTGCAGAGCTCTCAGGGACCTCATAATACTCCAGGCCCATGACATGATCCTCTATATTCTCTGCTTTTATAGGCATAAAAGTACCCCGGCCGACATGCAAAGTGACTTCTGTGAACTCAACGCCCATTGTTCTTAGTTCTGACAGCAGTGCATCCGTAAAGTGCAGTCCGGCGGTAGGCGCAGCAATTGAACCATCATGCTTTGCAAATATAGTCTGGTATTTTATCTTATCTTCTGTATCTTCAAGCACATTTTCATGCTCGCGCTTTATATACGGAGGCAACGGAGCATATCCGTATTTCTCCATAAAACCTTTTATATCAAGGCCTTTCTCAAGGATAAACTCCACTAGAAAGCAGTCATCCTTAACCTGTTTTATTAAAGCGTATGAGGCAGTGCCTTTAAATGTGATTTTTTGACCGGCTATCAGGTTCTTGCGCCTGTTAATGAGGCTATTCCAGAACTCACCAGCAACAGGTTCTTTACTGAGCATAAGCATTTCTAGCCTGCCCATCGAAGGATCTTTGAAACCAATAAGCCTGGCGGGTATTACTTTTGTATTATTTAGGACCAGAAGATCGCCTTTTCTGAGGAATTTTGCGATATCCTTGAATATCTTATGCTCAATCAAACCTGACTGTCTATTAAGCGCCAAAAGCCTGCATTCATCGCGCTTTTCTGAAGGATGTTGTGCAATAAGTTCTTTCGGCAGGTTGTAGTGATACTCGGAAAGCTTCATCTGGAGGCTATTTCCGTTCCGGGGTAGTACCTTCTAAGGATTTCCTTGTAACTATGGCCCTGTTTTGCCATTCCGTTGGCTCCATCCTGGCACATTCCTACTCCGTGCCCCCAGCCTTTACCCGTGAAATAGAAGGTTCCCGCCTTAGGACGACAGGTTAAGGCTCTTGCGCTCATTAAGACATTATATCCAACGATTGCACGGAAATCATTTAGAGCCAGGGTTATTTGGCCTTTGTCGGTCGAGATTCGGACCGTCTTCGTCCTGCCGCTTTTACTAACTTCATAATTTGGGTCTATCTCGTAAATATCTCCGGCGCTGCGCCCGGCTGCGTTTAGAGTTGCAAGAATATGAGTTTTTGCTATTTCCCTCTGCCAGGTATAATGCTCGCCTGCCTTGCAGAAGAAACACGGAACCGGCGTCAAATAAGGCTCTTTTGAGGCAGTTCCCCAGACCTCAGACACGTCTTCAGTATAGCCGCCGCAGTTAGAAAAATAGGGGGTAAAAGCGGTTTCCCCCTGGTATTTAAGCGTTATCCCGCAGGTCGCGTCGACCGCCTCATTGCCGGGTACGTGCTCAGTTGCGGTTCCAAAATATATCTTTCCCTCACCGGCAAGGTTTTTTAGGTCAAAACCCTTGTATTTAGAATGCATTTTTTCATGCAGAACAAAAGTCCTGGCCGCTATGGCTTGAGCTTTTTGCGCTTCCGGCTTAAATCCCGAAGATACTTCACGACCCACCTGAGACATCACAAGCTCTTCAAGACCTAGCTCGTTTATCACATTAATAGCGTCTTTTTCGAATCTAATCTCGGCAAGACCGCGGTAAACATTCTCTCCTATCTTTATCTTTCCGCCGCCAGGAATAATCCTTATTACAGCGGGTGAAACAGGGTCATCGTTTACACTTAAACCCTTATCAGAACAGGCAATTTGCAGATCGCCGGACTTAAGGGCCATCATCTGGGCCTTGTTTTCTCCGTTTACTATTTTGCATGGGCCCAAAGCGCTTATTGAGACACTTTTGACGCCACAGGCAGTCAAAAGCCTTATGGGCGCTGAAATAACTGAATCCTCATGCAAACGGCCGTTGTTCATAGATAAAGAACCCGCGGCGCCGCAACCGGACGCCAGCAAAAAGACAAAAACGCCTAAAAAAGCCATAAATAGCACATATTTAGCAAGAAATACGGTTTTCATTGACTTCTATTATACTTATTATTGGGAAGGTTGTAAACAGAGAATAATCTATGTGATTTGGACTCTAATAGCAGGTCATTTATAAGATCAAATCGTAACTCTTGTTTTGGCTAATATTGCGCATTTCTCCAGCTTTCTATCCATCTTACTGTAAATACATCCGCAGTATTTCTGAAGATATGCGCCGGTTGACCGAAGGCTTCGCTTGCTTTCATGGTATTCCTTTGCCCATTCTTCATGAAACGAGACAAACTCAAGACCGTTAACTGCTGCGAGCTCATTTCCAATCTCAAGGATTAGTTTAATATTTTGATATGGACTGCCCAGCAATGTAGTAGAAAATCGCTTAATACCATTAGCTTTAGCATGAAAAACCGTATATTTTAGCCTCATGCTGTAACACTTTCTGCATTGCTCAAAACGGGACTCAGGTATTTCTGAGAAGAAACCTGATGCCTCAATGTCTGAATTATACTCAGGCACAACAAGCTTTAGGCTATTTTCCCTCATTACGTTATTAGCTGTCTCTAGGCGATTCAGGTATTCGCCATACGGATGAATATTGGGATTATAGTAGATACCTTCGGGAATGAAGCCCTTGATGAGTAAATCCTTGAGAGGGTACTTTAAGCATATGCCGCAACACACATGCAGAGCAATTCTCATAGCAACTTGCCCTGATCCGCCTGGCCGCGGTATTCTTTCCCGAAATGCTTATAGGCAGCCGCCGTAGCCTTTCGGCCCTGCGGCGTGCGAATCATGAAACCAAGCTGAATGAGAAACGGCTCGCATACATCTTCTACGGTATCTGACTCTTCGCCGACGGCAACTGCAATGCTTTCAATACCGACAGGACCGCCGCCATATTGATCTATTACTACCTGCATAACTTTACGGTCTAACACATCTAAACCTTTATAATCTATCTCAAGCATTGACAGGGAATAATCCACAACATCCTTAGATATGACTTTAACGTTCTTAACCTGGGCATAATCCCTTACTCTCTTGAGCAGGCGATTTGCCACCCTCGGAGTACCCCTGCTTCGGCCGGCAATTTCCCCCACCCCTCCCTCATCAATCTGGATATGGAGTATTTTAGCTGATCTTTTGATGATTAGCGCAAGCTCTTCGGGGGGATAGTAATCCATCCTAAAGGTTATGCCAAACCTATCTCTAAGTGGACCAGTAAGCAGACCGGCGCGGGTTGTAGCGCCCACGAGGGTGAATTTGGGAAGGTTTATTGTTATGGTCCTTGCTGAAGGCCCTTTTCCGATAACAATATCAAGCCGGCAATCTTCCATGGCGGGATACAGAACTTCTTCAACTATCCGCGGGAGCCTGTGTATTTCGTCAATGAAGAGAACTGATCTTTCGTCCAGGTTAGTCAAAATAGCCGCCAGATCACCTGCCCTCTCTATTAAGGGACCGGATGAGGTCCTTATAGGGACGCCCATTTCACAGGCAATAATATTTGCCATGGTGGTCTTTCCGAGACCGGGCGGTCCGTAAAAAAGCAGGTGCTCCAGAGGTTCCTTACGCTGCTTGGCTGCTTCAATGAATATCTTAAGGTTTTCCTTTAACCTTTTTTGCCCTATATATTCATCCAAGGCCTTAGGACGGAGGTTTGTGTCAAATTCAAAATCTTCTCCTCCGAGAATTGGGTTTAATATTCCATTTTTATTCTTTTTCACCATATCACTTTGGGCTCAATTCCTTAAGGGCTTCTTTTAGCAGTTCATCTATACCGGGTTTTCTCTCTGTATACTTAACTCTTAATTTATCAATAACATTCCGCGCCAGTGTCGCATTGTACCCAAGCCTTATCAGAGCTGACACCAAATCAGACTCTGTTTCACCATCAAGAGCCGTCTTGTAAACAGGAATGTTAGCATTTGACTTTAACTTCTCCCTTAGATCAACTATTATTCGTTCCGCAAGCTTTCGGCCAACCCGCGGCACCGTCTGTAACGTTGGAGAATCCCCGCTGACAATCGCAGACCGAACCTTGTCAATGCCGAGAGAAGCTATTATAGCTACAGCTACTTTGGGCCCTATATCAGGCACGCTCATAAGAGTCCTGAAAAATGCTTTTTCTTCCTGAGTTAAAAACCCATAAAGAAATTCATTATCATCCGTCTTATGGTAGTGCGTGTAAACCTTTATTTCAGAGCCTAATTCAGGCAGTCGATTGATGTTTGGGGTGAACACTTCATATCCAACACCATTAGCCTCAAGGATAATTCTATCGCTCTCTTTGACTATAAGTATTCCCTTTAGAAAAGCTATCATTTCGGCTCTCTCCGTCTTGAATGCGCGTGACATATTGCTATTGCCAAAGCATCAGCCGTGTCATCCGGCTTAGGTATTTCCTTGAGTGAAAGTATTACTTTAACCATCTGCTGTATTTG
>CAIWWK010000263.1 GCA_903916325.1 Candidatus Firestoneibacteriota bacterium | reverse complement strand
TATTGTCACATTCGGGTTATCCTTGAATTTTTCTTTGAGATACAGGACCAGCTTCTTGTCAATTTCCACGGCAATTACTTTGCAAAAGGAAGCGATTATTCCGGTCAAGGTTCCCTTGCCCGGGCCTATCTCCAAGACCGTATCTTCAGGCTTAACCGCGGCGGCATTGACAATGCTCCGGAGTATTCCGGTATCGGACAGGAAGTTCTGTCCGAACATTTTCTTTGGATGGAAATGCTTCAATTCGCTGATAGGGGCTCCTTTGAACAACTCAATTATATTACATGAAATAACAGGATATATTAAGGCCTTTTTTTGATTACGCAGATTAGACAAACAGATTCCGCAGATTAAAGCGTTCCCTAATCAGCGCAATCTCATTCCTAATCTGTGTAATCAAACGATTTAGAACTTTAGAAGAAGTGTAAGCAGCGCCCCGCACGCCGGAAGCAGCAACAACCACAGGTACATTCCGGAAATACCGCCCGCAAGCCCCGCCAGAAAACCGGCGAACTGGGTGAGAATGCCCGCAACACCCCAGGTCAGACCTATCACCGCGCCCCCGGCAACTCCCGCATTTCCCGGGAGGTGCTTAAAGGAACGGCTAACCAGCGCGGGGAAAGAACAGAGGCTGAATGCCCCTGTCAGGGGGATAAATATCAGATACCAGGGATATGGCATATAGATAAAACATACCATTGATACAATTCCCAGCAGTTGCGACGCTACAACCAGCGTTTTCAACCCGTGTTCTTTAACGAATCTCCCGGCAATGATTCCTCCAATTGAACCGGGGATAACGAAAAAGAAAGTATAAAGCCCTTTTCCAAGTTCTCCGAACCCGCGCAGGGCAAGAAATGACGGGAGAAAAGTATTTACCAGCGACTGGAAGGAAACAACGAGCGTAACAACCGCGAGCATTGAAATGAATTCAGGGATTTTGTTTAACTGTTTGAATTCCCGGACCGAAGCGCCGCGAGTTTCATCCTGCCTGCCGCTTACCGTATCTTTCTTTGCCAGCAGCATAACAGATGCCGCCAATCCAGGGATGATACCTATTAAAAGCCCCGGCAACTTAAAAAAATGAAGCAGTGCGCCGCAGCCGAGCGCCCCGAGAGCAAATCCGGTTGTGCCGCCGGCAAGGAAGATGGAGGCCGAGAGTTCCTTCTTTTCCCCCCCTGAGCTTCTGGCAATATGCGTCGCTTCAGGGTGAAACGCTCCGATAGACAGACCGGCAAGCCCGAGGAAGAGGGCTCTAAGAAAGTAGCTGTCTATGAAAATAAAGGTGCCGGCAAATAGCGCCGCGCCAAGCGGCGCGAGCCAAAGCAGCGATTTTTTTGTTTTGTCAAAATAGTGGCCGAAAAAAGGCTGCGGGAAATTGCCCAAGAGCGCCATTATAGCCGGGAAAGAAGCCGCGAGTTGTATGCCGTATTGCCCTGACAGCATTGGGAGAAGAATAGGTATCCAGCCGCCGTAGGAATCCGTAACTATATGGGCAAGGGTTATTAGAGTGAGGCGTTTCTTATCCAAGCTCAGCTCTTGCCTTTGGATTTGCGGAGGGTTTCAAGTTCCTTCTGGAGACGAGCGACTTTTTGAAGCAGGGGGTCAGGCATTCCGGTGTGGTCAAAACTCATCTCAAGCGCCACTTTTTTGCCTTTGTGTTTAACGACACGCCCGGGAACTCCAACAACTGTGGAATGCGCAGGAACTTCCCGAAGGACTACGGCATTGGCGCCAATGTAACTGTGATCGCCAATCTTAATATTTCCAAGCACTTTGGCGCCGGATCCGACAACGATGTTGTTTCCAAGCGTCGGATGGCGCTTTCCCGTCTCTTTTCCCGTGCCGCCGAGAGTCACTCCCTGAAAAAGCGTCACATTATCTCCGATTATTGCCGTCTCTCCTATAACAACACCCATCCCGTGATCAATAAAGAAGCCTTTGCCTATAACGGCACCCGGGTGTATCTCAATGCCTGTCAAAAACCTTCCGGCTTGAGAGATAAATCTGGGAAAAAACGGCAGGCGGAGCTGCCAGAGAAAGTGAGCTATCCTATGCAGGAAAATGGCATAGAGGCAGGGATACAGAACAATCTCTATATACCTGGCCGCCGGATCATTACGTATTATGGCTTTAATATGGGATATCATAGCTCAACATTATACCAAAAAAACAAGCACTAAGCACTAAATTCGAAATAATGGGGAAAAATCAGAGGGAAGCGGCTAATTCTCTATCTTTACTTCAATGGGGTCGGTGGATTCGCCTTCCAGCTTTCCTTTGCCGATAGTCGTTATTTTATAGTAGTAAGTCTGCCCGGGTTTCAGTTCAAAATCTATTATGCTGTTTTCTTCCGTGGATTTTATCTTCTTGTAATTCCCCTTCTTCCTGATATGCCTGAATACCTGGTAGCCAGAAACAGCTGCAGACTTCACAGGCTCCCATGACATTTTAAGCGCGTTGAGTTTGAACTCCGTTTTGACCCCGGTAACGGCGGCAAGATCGGTCGGCGCCGCGAAGACCTCGCACCTCGGCGACATATCGCCGTTCTTATTTACGGCCCTTATGTTATAGCAATAAGTCGTGTTATTGACCAGCCCGCGATCCTGATAGGAAACGGCGTCCTTCTTTAGCTCTGCAAGCTTCTCCGGTTCTGCTCCGCCGCCCGCAATGGAACGATAGAGCAGGTAGCCCGTGACATCATCCGCGGCGCTTGCCGTCCACGCGAGGTCTATCCCGCCGTCAAGTTTCTGCGCGGCGAAGCTCTTTACCTGCTCCGGGACCGGAGGCTTGGTCTTAAATGAAACTTCCTTTGAAGCCGTATTTCCGCCGGAATCCGTAACGTTGATTTTCACTTTGTATTCCGTGTCCGGGGTAAGGTCAGGCATATTGAGCCTTGCCTTCTTGAAAAAAGAATCTGTCTCCTTAACTTCCGCCTCCGCTCCGGCGGCAGCGTATTCCACTTTTACTCTCACGAACTTGTCCGATTCCGCCAGGACTCTCCAGAAAGTGTCCGGATTATCGGAACCCTTGACCAATTCTATTTTTGTAATCACCGGCTTTACGGTATCTTTCAGTCCAAGGCTTTTTGAAGGGGTATATAAAGGGTCGCCGATAAATGTCATCATCCATTTGGAGGTCGGGGTTGCCATGTAGCAGGACTCGGCAAAATTATAACCCTCCATCAGGTATTTCATGAAGAGATTGGCGCGCGTATAGGTCTGCCCGTACGGTTCGTTGACAGAACCTCCTGTCGCCGTAATCCCCTTCGTCAAAGCGCCTCCGGACCAGCACTTCGTGCCGCGAATGCCGAGGGCCGAGGCCGAATCAAAATGGATTCCAACCGCCCCTACCTTCCAGTAGAACGCGTCATTATAATTGTTGTACTTGTACCAGCCGAAATACCAGAGCGCGTCCGGGCAGCATTTGTTGTCAAATTCCCCTTCAAATCTGTCAAGGGTAGTTTCGAAGCCGGCGGCTTTTACATAATCCGCGGAATCAACGATATCCCTGTCCAGTTCATAATAACCGCTGGCCTTGTTTGTCAGGCCCCGCGAATCGATATAGGCCCTGCCATAGTTTTTTGTGATGTACTTTTCACCGTAGAGTGACCTTTCAACGAGCTCGTTTGCTATCTCGGCAGTCGGGCCGTCAAGCCGTGTGACCATGAAGCTTCGTCCGTTTGCGGAGAAATGGCCGCCCGCCGAATAAAAAGGATTCTTCTCTCCGAGGTATCCGCTCTCGATGTTTCCCGAAACTTTGAACGGTTCAAGCGCGCCTATTGTGTCAAACGGGAAACACAGAAAAGCGTCAAGCGAGTAGGTCACGCTGTTGATGTTGAGCGTAATCGGGGTTCCGTAGGACATTACGATATAGGAAATGCCGGAAAGATGTTTTTTCACTTCGGGCAGGAGCATCTCGCTGTATTCCTTGGGGTTTAAACTTGAGTCATTGCAGTTGATATGGCAGATATTTGATTCCGGGACTTCGCGAAGTTTCGCGTAATGCAAGCCGACGGCCGCGGAATCTTTGTTCGCGTCATTTATTACCACAAGCACATTGCCGGCCGGCGCCGCAAAGAGCAAGGCGGCACCAAGCAGCAATAATCCCAGCAGTCCGAGCCTGTTCTTCATTTTTCGGAGTCCAGCCTCACCTTGCTGATCCATACGGTCGCGGGAACGGCTTCCTGTGATTCCCATTTAAGCTCGGGGAAAAACCTGTAGTAAAATCCCCAGTGATATATTCTTGAAAGATCAACATCCTTGCCTTCTTGAGTCTTTAATCCTTCCAGGCTGATGCTAAGTTCGTTCATCCCCGGCTTTATCTCAAGCGGAACCACATACCAGGTTTTTCTTACTTCCCATCCTTCCCTGCCGCGTCCCGAGACTCCGCCTTTGTGGTTCTGGTCCTTGATGACAAAAGACATTGTAAACTTCTCTTTGGCCGCACTATAGGCAAAACACTTGAGGCTTTTGAATCCGGCCCAGGCGCTCTTTTTTGGCATCCAGAAACCCGCCCAGCCGCCTTCCGCAGGGTAAGCCGCCAGTAAGCTTAGGGCAGCGCCGCCGCCGGTATTCTCTTCAGCGAGAGACACTTCCACTTTCTCCGTGTTGTCGTCAAACATCTCTCCTTTATCAATATTCACCGGGATCATTGTTTTTGCCGGCAAGTAAAGCGGGAAAAAAGCGAGAAGCGAGACTAGCAGGACAAATTTCTTCATATAACCTCCGCTAATACGAATGCGCCAACAGACATCAAAACATCAGCGCGAATAATATCTTTTATCAGTGCAGCCATCTGTAATATAGCCCCAAAACACCCTAAAATCAAATTGAATATTCCCTTTCCCTTCTATATAATTGAACAAATTGCTTACCGGAGGCTTCATATGGCAGAACTCAACAAAGTGATACTTTCCGAAAAAGACATGCCGAAAGAATGGTATAACGTCGCGGCAGACCTCCCGGAACCGCTTCCCCCGATTATCCGTGCTGACGGAATTCCGGCGGGACCCGCGGATTTCGCCCCTGTCTTCCCGATGGAAATCATCAAGCAGGAAGTTTCCACCCAGAAATGGATACCCATACCGGATGAAGTAATATCCGCTTATAAAGTCTGGCGTCCGTCGCCTCTCTGCAGGGCCTTTAATCTTGAAAAACGGCTAAAGACCCCGGCGAGGATTTATTATAAGAACGAGAGCGTCTCAGCGGCCGGAAGCCACAAGCTTAACACCGCCATCCCACAGGCCTACTACAATAAGGCCGAGGGCGTAAAGAGAATGGCCACAGAGACCGGAGCCGGGCAGTGGGGAAGCGCGATGGCCTTCGCGACCCAGTTCTTCGGCTTAAAGTGCACGGTATATATGGTAAGGGTCTCGTATGACCAGAAACCCTACAGGCGTTTCCTGATGCAGACTTACGGCGCGGAAGTTTTCTCGTCCCCGTCAAACCTGACACACGCGGGGCAGGAAGTTCTGAAGAAGGATCCGAAATCCCTCGGCTCTCTCGGCATAGCTATTTCAGAGGCTGTTGAAGACGCGGCAACCCACGATGACACCAAGTACTGCCTGGGAAGCGTTTTAAACCATGTCTGCATGCACCAGACCATCATCGGTCTTGAGATTAAGAAGCAGATGGAGCTGATCGGAGATTATCCTGACATTATCTCGGCCTGTGTCGGCGGCGGTTCAAATTTTGCGGGAGCGGTATTCCCGTTCGTTGCGGACAAGATGAAAGGAAAGGACATCCGCTTCCTTGCCGTTGAACCCGCGGCCTGCCCGACGCTTACCAAAGGCCCGTACAGGTATGATTTCGGAGACGAAGCAAAACTTATGCCTCTTGCGAAGATGTACACGCTCGGGCACAACTTTATGCCGTCAGGCATTCACGCCGGCGGGCTGCGCTACCATGGAGATTCACCTATCGTCAGCTACCTTGTGAACAAGAAACTCGTGGAAGCCAGGTCATACAAGCAGATACCCTGCTTTGAAGCGGCGGTACTCTTTGCAAAGAGCGAGGGCCTGCTTCCGGCGCCGGAAAGCTCCCACGCCATAAGGGCGGCTATCGACGAAGCCATTATCTGCAGGGAAACAAAGAAAGAAAAGGCTATCGTTATCAACCTCAGCGGGCACGGCCATTTTGACCTCTCCGCCTACGAGAGCTACCTGTCAGGCAAGATGGTGGATGTGGAGTTTGATCAAAAAGATATGGATAGATGTATTAAAGAACTGCCTGATTTTAAGTAAAAGAGAAAAGTTTGTAAGGTTCATAAGGTTTATTAGCCGCACTTCGTGCGTCTTGTTCTGTAAGGAAGGATATTTTTCATACCAGCCTATGTCTGGTATGGTAGAATAACGTTCTTAACGTTTTTAACGTTTATAACG
>CAIWWK010000262.1 GCA_903916325.1 Candidatus Firestoneibacteriota bacterium | reverse complement strand
GGAAGCATAATCATCAGGCAGAGAGGCACGGCTTTTAAAGCGGGCTTGAATGTCGGCTGCGGAAAAGACTTCACGCTTTTCGCGAAAGCGACAGGCACGGTAAAGTTCATAGGCAGGAAAGTAAACATAGTGCCGGCTGTTCCGGCTGCCTAAGTATTTCTTTAAAAATATTTATCAGGGCCCTGTCAACTCGACCGGGCCCTTTTTTTTAAGTGATTACACGGATTAGTAAGTGAGATTACCGGATTGAATAAAGGCATAATGCGCGTAATATGTTGCCTTGTTTTACCTTATAAACTTTACAAACCTTATAAACCTTTTAAACTTTTATTCTAGATTCCTTTATCTAAGCCCTATAAAGTTGTATAATTATTTAATGAAAAAACTCGCGTTCCTCATCCTTTTATCTGCCTCAACCCTATTCGCCGCTTTCCCCCTGACCATTACCGACGATGTAGGGCTTACCGCTGTCATTAATAAAGAACCGCTCCGCATCGTCTCGCTTGGCCCGTCAAACACGGAAATACTTTTCTCTCTCGGCCTTGGTGAGCGCGTCTGCGGTGTTACGAGCTATTGCAACTTTCCGGAAGCGGCGAAGAAGAAAGAGAAAGTCGGGGATTTCATTACGCCAAACATTGAAAAGATTCTCTCCCTGAGACCGGATCTCGTGCTCTGCGCGGGAGGAGTTCAGAAAGACCTGGCGCTCAAACTGAAAAGCTTAAACATTGCCGCCGTAACCTTATATCCTAAGAACCTCGAAGAGATCTTGAATGGCATAAATACCATTGGGCTGGCCTGCGGAAAAGACAAGGAAGCCGCTGAATATTCCGGATCTCTTAAGAAAAGACTCGCCGCGGTTAGGGCCAGGGTTAAAGGCCTTGCAAGGCCAAAGGTTTATCTTGAGATCTGGAACGCTCCGCTTACCTCGGCCGGCAAAGGCTCTTTTGTAGACGAGCTTATCTCGGTATCAGGGGGAGAAAATATATTCTCCGGGACGGATCAGACATTCCCCAATGTCGGGCCGGAGGAAGTTGTAATGAGAAACCCGGATATAATTGTCACGGCCTATATGGATAAGGCCGGAAGGATGAAGAAGGAAATTGCAGGCCGGCAGGGTTGGGGAAGCATAAAGGCTGTCAAAAGCGGGAAAATATTCGACGAGATTGATTCCGACATTCTCCTTCGTGCCGGGCCAAGACTTGTTGACGGAATTGAAGCTCTGGCGGAGAAACTGCATCCTTCCGCTTTAAAAAAGGAGATAAAATGAATGAAATAAAGGTTGCTGCAATAGGCTTGGACACCAGCCATACTGCCGAGTTTACTAAGAGATTTCAGGATTCTGCCTGCCCGAAAGAGGACAGGGTTGAAGGGGTAAGAGTAATTTCCTGCATGAGATTTGAAACGCCCTTCCAGAACAAGGAAGGACTCGATAAAAGGCAGAAACAGCTGGAAGAATGGGGAGTATTAGTTACGGAAAGTTTTGATGAAGCGGTCAAAGGCGCGGACGCGCTGATGCTTGAAATAAATGATGCGGCGCTGCATCTGGAGTACTTCAAAAAGGCTGCTCTGCTCGGGAAACCTATTTATCTCGACAAGCCGCTTGCCGATAACGCCGAGAACGGCAGGGAGATACTGAAGATAGCTGCGGAGAAAAAGCTGAAAGTGTTTTCCACTTCCTCGCTGCGTTATGACTCGGGGTTAATTTCCGCCTCGGCCAAAATACCGGAACCGCTCTTCGCGCATATGTACGGACCGCTCGGGAAGGCCGCCTCCGGGAGCAGTATTGTCTGGTACGGAGTGCATGCATTTGAAATGCTTGTCCGCGCGATGGGGAAGGGAGCCGGGAAAGTTTCCGCGGTGAAGACCGATTCTGGGGCGGTTATTACGGTGCAATATTCCGGCAAGAGGCGCGGGGTGGTTGAGCTAAACGAAGGCGCGTGGGTTTACGGCGGAGACCTGCGGTTAAACGATAAAGCGGAACCTTTTGTGGTTGATTCCGGAAAACTTTACACCAATCTGTGCAATAAAATCGCAGGATTTTTGAAGACCGGGGTTTCACCTGTTCCGCTTGAGGATACAATGGAAGTTATGGCCTTGCTGGACGCTGCGGAAAGGGCATCTGTTTCCGGGAAGGAAATTATACTGTAGAGTTGTGGACGGAAGACAGAAGACTGTTGGATGATTAGAGGGTTGGATGGTTGGATGCTCAAGAGCAGAAGACAGAGGACAGTAGTCGGTGGACTGAGGACGGCTAATGGATAGGAACAAAGATAAAGAAATACTGAAGCCGCTTATAGAGCGCCTGCTTGAAATAGCGGCAAGGCCTTCGGAAACCAGAAAAAAGAAACTCTGGGCGGATCACCAGGCTTTAAACCCTGTTGAGAGGCCTCCCGTCTGCGTGTATTACGAAGGCATGCCTGACCCGGAATGGGACCGCATAACTGGGCCATTCTCCTGCAAAACTCCGGCGGGCCTTTCGATCGAGAAAGACTTGAAAAAAAGGCTCTGGATGGCAGACAATGTTCCGGACGACAATATTGTCTGGCCGTTCATCACGGCATTGGCCGTCGTTTCCAAAGCCGCCGACTGGGGAGTTCAGGTGACCTGGCACGAAAGCTCCGGGGCGGGAGTCCTGGGAGCGCGCAAGGCCGAATCTCCCTTTAAAGACGGCATTGATATAAGCAAACTAAAGTTTTCCGATATGCAGATAGATGATACGGCGACAGCTTTGCTTGTTGAAGAGCTCAGCGAGCTTTGTCTCGGAAAAGTTCCTGTTTTTGTGAAATACGCGACTCTCGGCGCCTCACCTTTTGACAAAGCAACGGAACTTAGAGGCATGGAGGAGATACTTTTTGACTGCATTGACGCTCCGGAAAAGGTAAAAGACCTGATGGAATTCCTCACAGTTTCGCTGGTTACGCATCATAAAACGAGGGAAGCAAAAGGGCATTTGAATGTGGCAACGCTTGACGGAAAATACGCGGCTTTCGGCTGGCGGGTGCATTCGTTCTATCTCCCGCCTGATTTTGACGCAGCGAAGCCGAAACTGAAAAACGAATGGTTCTATGTTTCGGCCCAGACCTCGTCAGGGCTTGGTCCGGATATGTACGCAAAGTTCGTTCACCCTTATAACTGCAGGCTCGCCGGACTTATGACGGACAAGACCGTTTATTATCACGGCTGCGAGATGCTTGACCAGAAATATGAATTATTAAAAACCCTTCCCAACTTGAGACGCGTGCATGTTTCGCCCTGGTCAAGCACGGCAACCGCGGCGGAAGTTTTTAAAGAAAACGCGGTTTTGGAGATACATTCGCATCCGGGCAAGGTCTTTTTCGGTTTCAGCAAAGAGGATATGAAGAAAGAGATTAAGTCTATAACCGGACCCGCGAAGGGGCTTCATTTTGACATAAATCTCAGCGATATACATTCGGTTAACTCCGATCAGTTGTTGCTAAAGAAATGGGCGGAGGCCGCTAAAGAGGCGATGACGGGCAATTGAAACAGAAATGACTGAAAAGTTTGATGACACCGATTTGGAAAGATGGCACCGATAAGGCATAAGGGTTTATCGGTGATATCGCATCTCTTCATCGGTGTAATCAAACAAAATCATTTGATTCTTAATCCAAAGGAGAAAGTATGGGAAAAATGACGCCAAGAGAAGTAATCCGCAAGAACATCAGGTTTGAAAATCCTGACAGAATAGGAATTCAATTTGACAGGGGAAGAAAAAATGATTTTGTAAAGGAAGTGAAAATATTTCCCAAGCGCTACGAGGAAAAGAGATGGGTTGAGGGGCAGTTTGAATATTACGACGATGAATGGGGTAATATCTGGTACCGGATAATAGGCGGCAGCAAGAAGGGAGAAATACAGAAACCGGTGCTTGAGGACTGGGCGGCGTTAAAAGACCTGAAGATGCCAGATTACCTGGGTTCGGGTGATTTTGGAAATATTAAAAAGCAGTTTGAGGCCGACGGCAATATGCATTACCGGATGATAAATCTTCCAGGTTTCCCTTTTTCCATAAGCAGGTATCTTAGGAAGATGGAGATATATTTCCAGGACCTCGTGCTGGAGCGGGAGAATGTGGACAAGCTTCACGATATGGTCACTTCAAGCATGGAAAAACTCATCAAAAAGATACCTGAAACCGGCGCGGATGGAGTTATATTTTTTGAAGATTGGGGTGTACAGGACAGGCTTCTAATCTCTCCGGATATGTGGCGAGATATATTCAAGCCGCTTTATAAAAGGCTTTGCGATGCTGCGCATTCCGTGAACCTTGATATGCTGATGCATTCCTGCGGCTACAACTGGGCGATTATTGACGACCTCGCCGAGGTAGGCATCAACGCGTTCCAGTTTGACCAGCCGTCCCTCTATGGGGACGAGAAGCTTGCTGAACGCCTGCAACACCACAAGATCTGTCTTTATTCGCCGGTTGATGTGCAAAAGATACTTCCAACGGGCAACAAAAAACTGATTCAGGATGAAGCGCGGAAGATGGTGAAGCTCTTCTTCGGCAAGAACGGCGGCCTAATCGCAAAGAATTATCCAGACATTAACGGCATAGGGGTAACCGAAGAATGGGATAACTGGATGTATGACGCCTTCCTTGAATACGCGAAATGAAGGGAGCCAACCGTTTTCTGATCCTGTCGCTCCTGCTCGTCGTCCAGATGATGATAGGCGGTCATTACGCCTGGAGCATATTTTCAAGGGAACTCATTGCGAAACACGGTTTCACCGCGACGCTCTCGCAGGTAGCGTATTCTGTCTATCATATCTGTTTTGCCCTCGCTTTTCTCTTCGGCGGCAGAATACTTGAAAAATACGGCCCGCGCTTCACGGTTCTTGCAGGCGGAGCAATCTTTGGACTGGGTTATTTTCTTGCCGGAGTTTTCCCGCTGTCTGTTTATAGCCTTGCGCTCTGCCTCGGAGTGCTGGGCGGCACCGGCTCCGGCTTTTGCTATATCACCCCAATCGCAACCGCCCAGAAGTGGTTTGAGGAGAAAAGGGCTGTTGCCACCGGAGCCATAGTCGCCTTCTTTGCTTTTGGCTCTGTTTTGATATCTTTTACGGCTGAGCGCTTGCTCTCGCAGGGGCTGGCTCTCCCCGCTATCTTTCGCGTATTAGGGCTTGTCTACTTCGTGGTAATTATTCTCTGCGCGCTCTTCCTGAAAAACCCTGCCGGTTACAAAAGTCACGCTGAACCGATGCCGCTTGCCGTAATTATTAAGGACAGGAATATTATTGCCATGACCGTCACTATGTTTGCAGGGCTCTTCGCAGGCCTAATGGTGATAAGCAGCCTGAAAAATATTGGAGTGAGCAGGAATATTGAGCTCGCAGGGTTTGCTGTAATGTTCAT
>CAIWWK010000261.1 GCA_903916325.1 Candidatus Firestoneibacteriota bacterium | reverse complement strand
CCAGCGCTGAGATTTATGCCGGTGCGGGAAAAGGGAAGATAGGCGAATCAGAGATCCCGAATCCGATTAGCCCTTATGGCGAATCAAAGTTGCAAGCACAGAAATACGTTGAAATGTTCAGGGATGAGCGCGGACTATTTGCCTGCTCAGGCATACTGTTCAACCATGAGTCTCCGCTGAGGGGAACAGTTTTTGTCACGCGCAAGATATCCTGCGCCGCGGCCGCGATAAGCCTCGGGCTGCAAGAGTACCTGGTGCTTGGAAATATAAGCGCAGAAAGGGACTGGGGTTATGCCGGAGACTATGTTGAGGCAATGCGGCTTATGCTCTGGCAGGAGGCTCCGTCTGACTATGTTATAGCGACAGGGAGAAGTCATTCGGTCCGCGGTTTTGTTGATGCGGCTTTTTCTTATGTAGGAGAAAGATTGGATTGGATGGGAAAAGGCGTAAAAGAGATTGGCGTTTCGCGCCGTTCGGGAAAAACTCTGGTAAAGATATCCGCGGAATATTATAGGCCGACGGACACAGGCGCTCTAATCGGGAATCCTGGACGAGCAAGAAGAAGACTTGGATGGGCTCCGGAAACAGGGTTTGAGGATATGGTCGGGATGATGGTGGAAGCCGACCTGCGGCGGTTAAAGGCGGGAAAAAAATGAAGATACTTGTAAACGCGCAGCCCTTGCTGACAAAGAAGACAGGTGTCGGCAACTATGTGTTGAAAATCTCCGAAGAATTCCTGAAGACCTGCCCGGAAAATGAGTTTTCTTTTTATTATGGAGGGTTATCGGTAAACTCGCTGGATTTTACAACCGGCGGAATGGGCGGGCTCAAGAAAGTTGAAGGCCTTAGAAAATTAATTATGCGGATACCGAAAGTCCGCGGGCTGTTTGGCAGGATCAAGAAGCTTGCGAGCCGCAGGGCTCTACAGAACCAGGACTTCGATATTTACTTCGAAACAAATTTTGTCCCTGAATTATCGGTAAGAGCGAAAAAGACTGTTGTAATGGTTTTTGATCTTTCATTCTTGAACAGAGAATGGACCCCGGACTACCGTTATAAGTTTTTTTTCGAAAATTTCGGGAAGAATCTGGCTAAAGCAGACCTTGTTTTGACCTGCTCGGAAACCATAAAAAAGGAAATAATCGTTCATTATGGGTTACCCGAAAAAAAAGTTAAGAGCGTTTACCTGGGTATAGACAGGAGTATTTTTAATCCGGTTCATGATTCTGCTATAAAGACCGGTATGTCCGGCAAATACATACTTTTTGTTGGTTCAATCCAGCCCAGGAAGAACATAAGCGGCCTGATAAAAGCGTATTCAAAACTGTCGCAGGAGCTAAGAGCCGAATATAAGCTTGCGCTTGTCGGTTTCGACAGTTGGAACTTTGACAGAAAAGAGCTTCCTGCGGGCGCTGATATAAGGCTGATAGAAAATGTAGCAGATGACAGAGTTCTTGCGGAAATATACCGAAATGCTTCTCTCTTCGTTTTCCCGTCTTTTTATGAAGGTTTTGGTTTCCCGCCGCTGGAAGCCATGGCTTGCGGTTGTCCGGTGATAGCCTCAAACGGGACACCTTTGCCGGAAATTTGCGGAGATGGGGCTGTTTACTTTGACCCGAATTCTATCGCTGAAATAACAAGAAGCATGGAAAATGTCCTGACAGGAAATATTCTAAAAAAAGGTTTAATCGAAAATGGATATAAAACAGCTTTAAGATATAATTGGCAGAAGACCGGGAGTGAAACGCTTGATATCTTCAGGGAACTTCTGTCAGGATCATAATGGTTTTGTAAACATTAATTTAAAGCGCGGGTTTGCGCGGAACAATCGAGGACGAATAATTATGGAAAAAAAGAAAATTCGAATTGATCCTGCTGTAATCCTGCTTTCCGGGATTTCAATTCTTTCCTTTGTATTGTTTTATTTTAGCGATTACCTGCGTCCCGGCGGCGCGTATAAGCTCGGATGGTATGAAACCTGGGCCGACCAGGGCTCCTACCTTGATATGGTTAACGGTATGAGACACGGCGGGCTTGGAGATTTTAATTATCCGGTGCTTTATCCTTTCTTTGGGTTCCTGGGATCATTTATAACCAAAACAGACCCTTTTGTGCTTGTCAATCTTGCCTGTTTTGTGGCTGTGATAATACTGGGTTTTAAAGTATTTGTAAAATATTTTGACAGGCAGTTGAGCCTTCTGGCCTCCGTGACGCTTGTTATGCTGCTTACAGGAATGTTCACGGTACCCTGGACGACAACGCTGACTTCGCTTTGTTTTATGTATGTGTTTTATGTCTTTGTCTATGAAAAGTATGAGCTTTTCCCTGCTATCCTTGCCGGCGTCTGCGTTGGTTCCGCCTTTGCTGCAAGGTTTGGGGATGTCCTGCCTGTCGGGGCAGCTTTTGCGGTCTATTTCTTCAGGGGAATAAAAGATAAAAAGAACTTAAATCCGCTAATTTATGGGTTATCAGCTTCGGCCCTGATAATTGCCCTGGATCTCCTGATAAATTACGGGTTCTCAGGCCGTTTCTTCGGGAACTATTTTGCGTCGATAAGCGGTTCAGGATTCAATTTTGAAGGTATACCGTATAAGTTCTACGGATATGTTGTTGATTCTCTTACTTTCCACAGGGAAACTCACCCTTTTGCCGTGCCGTTGTTGCGTTATGCGTTTATTTTCTCAATAGCCCCTTTAGGCCCAATCTTGCTGTTAAAGGAAAAAACACTTCGTGCCGAAATGATCTTCTCTGCCTTTGTGCTAATCTGCTGGTGCATAATTTATCTGCCATTTGTAGCGGTTACAGGATTTACGCTAAAGAACTTCTCGCTGCATTATTCAAAAATGCTCTTCCCCCTGCTTATGTTTCTTTGTCTTTTCGCCGTCAAATTTAGCTTAAGTGAAAGAAGAAATGCAGGTCGGATTATCCTTATATACTTTGCGTCTGTTGCCTTGGTTACGTTTGTTTTCGTGAAGGAATTCAAGTTTGTCCAGATAAATCTGGCAGAAATTGCAGTTGCATCCGGGAATGCGTCTTCAGGCAGCGAAATGTCAGTTGACTTTGGCATCCGGAAAGGCTGGGCCGGTAAAGGCATACAGGCACCCGGTATGGAATGTGTTCTGGAATTAAAACAAGAAAAGATGATAAACAGAATAATTCTTGAATCCAGGGGACCTGGCATGAAATACCCTGAAGAGATTGCTGTCTACATCAGTTCCGGCGGGAATGAATGGAAGAAAATTAAAATAATAGGGTTCTTCTCAAAAGGAGAAGTTTTTGATATGCTTTTTGAAGCAGTAAACATAAAAGCCGTGAAATTCGTCATAGAAAAAGAAAGCCCAGGAAAGAAATGGGAAATAAACAATATTTATGCTTTTGTGCGAAAGCACTAACCGGAGGTTATATGGTTTCGTTATCCGTTCTAATTCCTTGTTACAACGAAGAAAAGACACTGGAGCAAATTGTCGACCGGGTGTTCGCGCTTAAAGGAATTGAGCCTGAGATAATAATCATTGACGACTATTCAAGCGACAGGTCCCGCGAGATTATCGGCAGGTTGGCTGCGGAAAACAGCCTGATAAAACCGGTCTTCCATGATAGGAACCTCGGGAAGGGAGCGGCGATTAGGTCGGGGATTAAGCATGCTACGAAAGATTATGTTGTGATCCAGGACGCGGATCTTGAATATGATCCAAAAGAGTACGGCAAGCTGCTTGAACCGTTCATTGAGAATCAGGCGGATGTGGTCTACGGCTCAAGGTTTCTCGGCGGAGACAGGAAGCGTGTGCTGTTTTTTTGGCATATGGTCGGCAATAAGTTTCTTACTATCCTTTCAAACATGTTCACTAATCTCGACCTGACAGACATGGAGACTTGTTACAAGATGTTCAGAAGGGGGATTATTCAGGGTATCAGGATAGAAGAGAATCGATTTGGTTTTGAACCCGAGATAACCGCAAAAGTATCTAAAATAAAAGGCATTAGAATATTTGAAGTCGGCATTTCGTATAATGGCCGTACCTACGATGAAGGGAAAAAAATAGGATGGAAGGACGGTTTCCGGGCACTCTACTGCATAGTAAAATACAGATTCAGGAAGGGATGATTTGCGAAAAGTTCTGCTCTGCATGATTTTTATAGCATGTTTCGCCGTTCCGGCGTTTTTTTCCGTTTACGATGTTGACCCCCATCACGATGGCGCAATGTTCAAGCCTGCATGGGACCTGCTCAACGGCAACATGTTGTTTAGGGACACTTATTCGCAGTACGGGGCTTTTACTGTTCTGCTCCAGGCGCTGGCGATGTCTCTATTCGGAAAATATCTTGTCGTGCTTAAGATGCTGACGGCGGGTTTTTACGGCATGATAGGGGTACTGCTCTATAAAATAAATGAAAAAATCCTGCCTCGCTGGATAAACCTGCTCGGAATACTGTTCTTCATCTGCCTCGCCCCGTATTATATATGGACTTTTCATGTATGGTCATCAGTTTACGCTCTTTTCTTTCAACTTCTGGCTGTATATCATTTTGCTTCTTATCTTGAAACCGGAAGCAGGCGAAATATATTTCAGAGCGGAATTGCAGCTGCTTTTACTTTCTGGTTTCGCCAGCCTGTCGGAATCTTTCTTTTTGCGGCGTTGTCGCTTTTTGCTCTTGTTGAATTTGTATTCTCTAGAGAGAGAAAGAGAAATGCCGTGGACTACTCATATTTCTTCATTGGCTTTGCCGCTTTCGTTCTGATAGTCCTTGTCTGGCTTTCCGCGACGCACGCTTTGAAAGACTGGTGGAAACAGTCTATTGTGATGGCCTATTCCTTTGGGTCAGGATTCTGTACCGGCATTAAAAGGATACTCTGGAGCCTGTTCCCGGAGATTGGTTTGCTTTGGTCAATACTTCCAATATCGGCATTGTTCGCATATTTCTTGTACATCCGTAAACGTTTTTTCTTGAGGCTGAAGAATCCGGGAATTGCCGTGCTTGGGGTAATTGCTGCCGCCGGTCTGGCTTCATGGATGCAGTATTATCCTGTAACCTGTTTCAGGCATGTATACTGGGGAGGGATACCTTTAATAGGCTGTTTCCTCGGCTTTTTTTACATTCTGCTGCAGGGCATGAAGCCAAGGACTCTGGTTATTCCGGTGTTAGCCGTTTCGTTGGTTTTCCTGCCTGAAATAATATTTAGAATTAGCAAAGCCGAGTCTAAATTATCCGCGGTTTACTACCCGGCAGATTCAAAGACCATCCTCAAGGGGATGAATTTGTCGGAAGAAAACAGGGACATATTTGCAGACATAAAAAGTGTTTATGAACAATTCAGAACTAAAGGTGGAATTGAGTTTGTTAACATGAACCCGGACGCGTTGTTTCTGCTGTATTTAGAACCTGAACTGCCGTCGCTGAAAGGCTCAGGATTCAAACCGTATGTCAGGCAGTTGTACGCGATGGAACAAATCTACCCTGGATATTTTAACAGCGAGCTTGAATTCATGAAGGTTCACAGCCCAATGATTCTTGCGAGACCTGAATTTGAATTGCCTGAGGGATATTTTATCAAGAAAGAACTACGGAACGGGTTTAAGATCTATTGGCCGGAGAATCTGAAATGAAGCTCGCTATCATACATGATTACTTAAACCAGTACGGCGGAGCCGAGAGGGTTGTCGAGGCGATGCATGAACTGTTTCCGGAAGCCCCGGTCTATACCTCCGTTTACGACAGAAAAAAGATGCCGGCGTCTTTCTCGAAGATGGATATCCGCGTGTCCTTTATGCAAAGACTGCCGTTTATCAAATCGCAGTCGAAAAAATACCTAATGCTGTATCCCCGCGCTTTCAGAAGCTTTGATCTCTCCGGATTTGATGTTATTCTCAGCAGCAGCAGCTCGTTTGCAAAATTTGTAAGGAAGCCCGCAGGTTCGTTTCATGTATGCTATTGCTACACGCCGACAAGGTTTCTTTGGTATTATGACGAATATATAAAAAGGGAGAACATCAGCGGGCTCTATAAAATGGTTCTACCGCGCTTGATTGAAAGGCTAAAAGAGCAGGATCTGAGCGCCGCCGCGGGAGTTGACAGGTATATCGCAATCTCCAACGCCGTTGCGCTCCGGATTCGGGAT
>CAIWWK010000260.1 GCA_903916325.1 Candidatus Firestoneibacteriota bacterium | reverse complement strand
ATATTCCTCGATAGCTCAATGGTGGAGCATTCGACTGTTAATCGAAGGGTTCCTGGTTCGAGTCCAGGTCGAGGAGCCATACTAATCCAAGCCCGTCAGAAATGACGGGCTTTTTCATTTTGTATTAGCCTTCCAGTTGGATTCGCCCCATTTACACAAGAGATCTATTATCGGCACAAGTGTTGTACCTTTCTTTGTAAGGGAATATTCTACCTTTGGAGGGATTTGGTTATATACCTTTCGAAGGATTAGTTTCATTTTTTCAAGCTCTTTAAGTTGTTGGCTGAGCATTTTGTGGGTAATGTTAGGCAAGTGTTTCTTTAACTCTCCATAGCGGAGAGTTCCTTCCTCCATAAGAATATAGATCATCAGCCATTTCCATTTTCCTTCAAAAACAGAAAGAGTATATGTGATCGGGCAGTCGAAACTATAGTATCCAAATTTATGCTTTGCCATAGTCACTCTCCTATTGTATAGTATCTACCTACAAGGTGCATACTTGACAAAAAGATAATATAATATAAAATAGTTTAAGTCAAGTATGTTTATTAGGCTGAGGTTAAAAGGAGGTAAATGTGAATATCTTGGTGGCATATTTCTCCCATAGCGGAAACACCCGTGAAATTGCTGGGCAGATCCAGGCAATTACAGGGGGAGATATCTTCGAAATACAGAGCCAAAAGCCATATCCGAAAGATTACGATGCTGTTGTGGAACAAGCAAGGATTGAATTGGATTCTGGATATATACCTGTATCAAAGGCAAAAATAAAAAACATTGAGAAGTACGAGACGGTTATTATCGGATATCCTAACTGGTGGGCTACGATTCCAGCTCCGGTAAAGACTTTTTTATCAGAATACGATTTCTCCGGAAAGAGCATAGCTCCGTTTTGCACGCACGAAGGAAGCGGTCTAGGCCGGAGTGTTACGGATATATCGAAGCTTTGCGCCGGTACAAAAATGCTTGAAGGTTTGGAAATAAGAGGCAGTGGTGTGAAAAACGCACAAAGCAAAGTAAGCGAGTGGCTGAGAAAAATCAAACTGACGAAATAGGATGTGGAGGAAAATATGCCTAATGTTATTGTAGTAATAGGAGCAGGATCAATAGGTCAGGCGATAGCTCGCCGGGTTAGCGCAGGAAAGAAAGTTGTACTTGCTGATCTTAGGCAGGAAAATGCCGATATTGCTGCAAAGACCATGAGCGATGCGGGTTTCAGCGTTAACACTTTGAAAGTTGATGTCTCATCGCGGGCTTCAGTTCAAGCTCTGGTTAAGACTGCCACTTCACTTGGCGATATATCCGGAGTCATACATGCTGCCGGAGTTTCTCCGTCTCAGGCATCACCGGAGACCATCCTGAAGGTAGATCTATATGGAACTGCACTTATACTTGAAGAGTTCGGCAATGTTATTGCCAGCGGAGGTTCCGGTGTTGTTATTTCGTCAATGTCCGGGCATCGTCTGCCGCCGCTTTCTATTGAACAGAACAAGTTACTTGCCACAACGCCGGTTGAAGAACTGCTTGCTCTCCCTATGCTACAGCTTAATCAAGTGAAGGATTCCCTTCACGCATATCAGCTTTCCAAACGCGGAAATTCGCTCAGGGTAATTGCTGAGGTAGTTCGATGGGGAAAACGAGGAGCACGGGTCAATACCATTAGCCCCGGTATAATCATTACTCCGCTAGCGAATGATGAATTGAATGGGCCGCGTGGTGCAGGTTACAAACGAATGATTGAAGTGAGTGCGGCCGGACGAGCCGGCACTCCTGATGAGGTAGGAAATGTTGCTGCACTACTCATGGGATCAGAAGGTACATTTATAACTGGTAGTGATTTCCTTATGGATGGCGGTGTAACTGCGGCTTATTGGTTCGGTGAACTCGCTTCAAAGTGAATGAATAGGGTGAAACAATCAAAATTTTGATTTAATTACCTTTTGCCCGTGCTTTTCTCTCAGTATTTTGAACTTAAAGTCATCTTTTACGGTAGGGTTATTTTGATGAGAGTATACATCGGGGAGCCAGCAATCATAAGCCCGCAGAAATGCGGGCTTTTTTATTGTTGCTTTAATAAGTTTCAAAGGGGTCGTTAATAACTAATTTTTATTTTGATGGGATGAAATACTTTTTTTCGTTATCTCCATTATATAATGTCTTCTCAACCAGAAATCCTTTTCTTGTTTTAAGTGCTGCAGGTGAACCGCCCAAATAGGATTTTTGAGGTCAATAGGATCTCCGTAATGTTTATACCATGCATCACTAATAATACTCATTCCGCATTTTTTATAACAATTAACGGCACGGGGATTAATTGCGGAGACATCTAATTTGATGCTTTTAATTCCGGAAGCTAATATGGATTTTAACAGGGTGCTAAGCGTTTCTGTGCAAAACCCCTTATCACATAGATCGGGTCTGAACCGGATCCCCATATTGTTAATAATGTGTTTATTCCAGTCAATAGAAATAAAAGCGTGTATGCCTATAACTTCTTTAGTTTCTAACAATAACACGGAATAATGAACTCTATCCTGTGTCTCAATTTGTTCCCACCAATATTTACCGTCTTTTTCCTTGCCGAGAGGATTTTTCATGTTATATTCAGTAAAAGGGACTGGATAAGAAAGCCAATTGTGGATTTGCTTTAAATCATCGGGTGTGGTTACCCGGATCATAGTCCTTGATGTAGAAATCCGTTTTGGCAGCATAACGTATTCTAGCAAAAAACAATTTATGAATCTAATACATTACTAAACCATATATTTAAAGTTTTGTCCTATTGTACATAAGCCAGTTGCGAAACTCGTCCAGTATGGGGAGCCAATAAATCCAAGCCTGTCAGAAATGATGGGCTTTTTAATTTCTACCCATGATACAATATCCTGCTGCTTTTAAATATCCAAAATATAGGATGAGAAAATGAGCCTAAATGAAAAAAAGTTGAGAGTACTGCCCGGAATAATCATAGTTGTCATTCAGTGGTTTTTGTGGCTGATACTGCCGTTAATCGCGCCGGCGGATGAGGTTATGATGGCCGCGGTCGCAGGAGGGGCTCTCGGTGCTGTCGCTGTAGCGCTCTGGTGGATATTCTGGAGCAAGGCCCCGGTCGTTGACCGCATAGGCGCAATACTTTTAAGCATTATTTCACTTCTAGTCACTGCCCGCTTTGTTGATATCTCTATCGCGACTGCAAACATGGGGTTGATGCTCGCTATCTACTCTTTACCCGTTATAAGTCTCGCGCTTGTGATATCAGCCGCAATAGCCAAAAGCCTGCCTGATAGAAATAGACGAATAGTTATTGCAACAGCAATAATAGCAGCATCAGGCGTATGGCTCTTCTTGAAGACTGACGGCCTTACAGGGGATTTTCGCCAGCAGCTAAACTGGCGGTGGGCAAAAACAGCCGAACAGAAGTTTTTGGATTCACAGGCAAAAGAAGACATGGAACCCGCGGTTAAGGCAAGGGGCGCGGGAGAGTGGCCCGGTTTCCGCGGCAAGGACCGGGACGGTATTGCCCGCGGTATAAAAATATCTTCTGAATGGAAAACTTCTCCTCCGGTTCTGCTCTGGCAAAGGCGGGTCGGTCCCGGTTGTTCATCCTTCGCGGCAGGCGGCGGGTTAATTTACACGCAGGAACAGAGAGGCGAGGATGAATCAGTCACTTGTTATGACCTTGCTAATGGCAGGCCGGTATGGATACACACGGACAAAACCAGGTTCTGGGATTCCCACACGGGAGCAGGACCAAGAGGAACGCCTGCACTTCACAAGGGGCGTGTCTACGCTTTTGGAGGCACAGGCATTCTAAACACGCTTGATGCGGCGAAAGGCACGCTGATTTGGAGCCGCGATGTCTCAAAGGACACCGGTATTAAAGCGCTGACCTGGGGTTTCACGAGCTCTCCTTTGATTTACGGCGACGCTGTTTATGTTGCGGCAGCAGGTAAAATGGCGGCATACGATCTTGAATCAGGCAGGCCAAAATGGTTTGGCCCGGAAGGCGGCAAAAGCTACTCGTCCCCGCACCTTGTCACAATCAATGGCGTCCCGCAGATAGCGCTTTTGAACGAACCCGGGGTTATAAGTTTTAACCCGGCGGACGGAAAGGCGCTCTGGGCTTACGCTTGGAAAGGAGAAGACCGTGTTATCCAGCCGGCTTTCACGGATGACGGCGGTATCCTGCTTGGAGTCAATTTGCAGGGGATGCGGCGCATCGTTGTCTCGCAGGATAAAAACAATAACTGGAATATTAAGGAAGGCTGGGCTTCTTCCGCGGCAAAACCAAACTTCAACGATTACGCGGCGCACAAAGGATACTTGTACGGTTATAACGGCCTTTCTCTGATTTGCATTGATATGAGGGACGGTAAACTGAAATGGAAGGGCGGCAGCTTCGGCGGCCAGTTGATACTTCTGGCAGACCAAGACGCCCTGCTTTTGATCTCGGAGGCAGGGGAGCTTGTTCTCATTGAAGCGGTGCCCGGGCATTTTAAGGTTCTTGCAAGATTCCCCGCGATAAAGGGAAGGACCTGGAATCACCCGGCGCTTGCGGGAAATATAGTGCTTGTAAGAAACAGCGGAGAAGCTGCCGCGTTTCGCCTGCCGCTGCCGAAATAGAATTGACAAAGTATTACGGATTCGGGTCAGATCAGCAAAACTTCTTTTGAAATTTCTGTTAATCTGTTATAATAGTATCAGATTCAGGCCGCCGAGTTTCCAATCCAAGAGTCCCTTGAAACCGGTTTTCCATTTGCACGGCAAATACTGCTATCCGGAGAGAACCTGTAATGCTAACGCCGAAATTGTTCACAACACTGAAAGGATATACAACAAAACAATTCTTTTCTGATGCCGTTGCGGGCATCGTTGTCGGAATAGTCGCCATACCGCTTGCCATAGCTTTCGCCATCGCCTCGGGAGTATCGCCTGATAGAGGGCTTATTACCGTTGTAGTTGCCGGTTTTTTGATCTCGGCATTGGGCGGAAGCAAGGTTCAGATAGGCGGCCCTACAGGAGCGTTTGTAGTTATTATCTACGCTGTGGTACAGAAGCACGGCGTTGACGGGCTTATCGTCGCCACGCTTATGGCAGGCATACTGCTGGTGGCAATGGGCCTTGCCAGGTTTGGGACTATTATCAAGTTTATTCCGCATTCGGTGATAGTGGGTTTTACGAGCGGTATCGCTGTGATAATATTCAAGTCGCAGTTCAAGGATTTTTGCGGCTATACCGCCGCCGGAATTAACTTTTACGCGGCCTCATTAGGACTTCTGAGTGTTCTCATAATAGTCTTCTGGCCGAAAATATCACGGCGCATGCCAGGGGCTCTCATAGCCCTCCTGCTTACTTCCGTTTTGGCAATAATGTTTAAGCTGCCAGTTGAAACAATAGGCAGCAGGTTCGGGCGTCTGCCTTCAGTGATACCTATGCCGGTTATCCCGAAGGTTAGTTTGACCCTTATCCGGGATCTTTTCCCTTCGGCTTTCGCGATAGCGCTGCTCGGTTCGGTTGAATCCCTGTTGTCCGCCGTTGTTTCAGACGGAATGATAGGAGCAAAGCACCGTTCAAACATGGAACTTGTAGGGCAGGGCATCGCAAATATCGGCGCGGCGCTGTTTGGCGGCATCCCGGCGACAGGCGCTATCGCCAGGACAGTGACAAACATTAAGAACGGCGGCAGGACTCCCGTCGCGGGTTTGATTCACGCGCTCGTTGTCCTGCTAATCGTCATCTTCCTGGGCAAGTATATTGTCTATGTCCCCCTCGCCTGCCTGGCCGGCATACTCGCGGTGGTTGCATACAATATGAGCGAATGGCGTTCTTTTTTTGAACTCCTCAAAAGCACAAAAGGGGTTATCACCGTACTGCTCGCGACTTTCCTCATTACCGTCTTCGTTGACCTCGCGGCTGCCATTCAAGTGGGCATGGTCCTTTACGCGTTTATTTTTATGAAGCGCATGTCGGACACTTCCAGCGTGCGTCTACTTGCCCGTGAAATACAAAAGGATGAACAGGCTGAGAAACAGGAGCAGCCAAGTTTTGATATCCCGAAAGGGGTGGAGGTCTTTGAGATAGACGGGCCGCTCTTTTTCAACGCGACCGAGCAATTTGATGAAATAGACAAAGCCATCGGAGAGAAGCCCAAGGCGAGAATCCTGCGCTTCCGCAATGTTCCGTTCATAGATTCGACCGGCATGCACGCGCTCAAAGGATTCATACACAGGTGCAGCAGCAACAAGATACCGCTGATTATTGAGGGTTTGCGAATTCAGCCTCTAAACGAAATAATAAAGGCCGACCTATACGAAGTCATAGGCGAGGATAATGTCTGCGGGAGCATTCAGGACGCCATACTCCGGGCGGAAGAAGTGATGGGGAAAAAATAGCCAATTTCCGGAAGTCGGTTTTCCCGATTACAGCCATTTTGTTAATGTCTTTGCCTCCGGCCTTTGCACCGGTCCCATCGGTTCCCTTGGAACACCAATCGCGCAGCCTAACAAGGAATACTCTCCGGGTTTGAGCCCAAGAAGTTTACAAAGCGCTTTGTCTGCCTTCATGGTTTCAAACATTGAGAGAAGCTGAAATCCGAGCCCATCCGCGCTTGCCGTCAGCCACATGTTTTCGGCGGCGTGGGCGAGAGCCTGAGGGGCCACCGACGGGATTCCGTTATACTCCGCTATGATGATAATGAATGGCGCGTCCGGAAGTTTCGCTTTTTCCAGGCGCTCAATAAGTTTCGCGAGTTTATTTGTCAAGCCCAAAACTTTGAACGGTAAGGAAGAAAGCTTCTTTATGGTTTTCTTGAGGTGTTTGTCAACGCCCCTCTCGAGTTCGCCGCGCGATGGTGAGTCCTTACTGATGACAAAGAAACGCCTGAAATCCGACCTGTCGCCGACGGCTGCCGCCGCATAAGGAGCGTTCAGCCCGGCTTTTATTATCTTCTCGATGGCATGTAATCCCGGTATCTCAGCCCCAAAATTCCTGACCGACCTTCTGCTGTTTATGATTTCTTCCAGCGCCGCGGGCTTTCCGGTGTTTTGCTGCATAGGTTTGTCTCCTTTTTATGTAGGTCTTCAGGCCGTCATAGTTTTTTTCTTTTTTTGATCTTTGGGGGGAGGGAAGCGGTATAATTTAGGGCTTTTAACAACAAAGGCTCAAATTTATTTTTGTCTCTGTAAATTGATTCCCCGATAACTATGTATTCTTTCATAACGCGTCCCGGCATAGGTTCAAATTTGCCTGTTTCCTTGTGCTTTTTGAATACCGCTTCCTGTTCCTTCGGATCAATCCTAAGGAACAGCCCGGCGCCGAATGCGCCTATCAGCATGTTGCCGTTAATAAAATAGACCGGGTATCCGAACATTTTTCTGGGTTCAGCAACTATATCTTTCATTGTGCCGGCAAGAAATGCGCTGAGTTCAGCCGGTGTTTTCTCCCATTTCTTTTTCATAATTCCTCCGCTAAAACCGATTATCGTGGAATGCGGCCGGAATGTCAATCACTTGAATTGAATACAGGCCATGGCCAAGAAAGCCTGAGGTCATTCCGGAATCGGCGGAGGAAGAGGAGTTTTCCTCTCAAGAGTATTTATGTTAAAGTGAAGGGCCCTCAATTGTTTCGCGGCCGCGGCGGTTATCCCGACAATCAGCAGAGTGGCAATACCTCCTGCCGCCACGCACAGCACTGTCCCTATCCAGGCGGCCACCATCCCGCTTTCAAAAGCTCCCAGTTCATTTGAAGCGCAGACAAAAATTGAATTTGCCGAGGCGACCCGCCCTCGGAGTTCGTTCGGGGAGAGCAGCCTTACCATAGAGCGCCGGATAACCATGTTTATCCCGTCGAAAGCTCCGCTTAGAAACAGCGCGGACATTGAGAGCAGGAAGCTCTTTGAAAAGGCAAATACCAGAATACTTACCCCGAAGCCCGTGACTACAATCAGGAGATTACGCCCGGCTTTTTCAATAGGAGGGTGGCGGGTTGCAATAAGAGTGACAATTAAAGCGCCGATAGATGGGGCCGCGTTGAGAAGCCCCAATCCTTTGGCTCCGACATGCAGTATGTCGTTCGCGTAGACAGGCAATAAGATAATCGCGCCTCCGAAGAAGACCGCGAACAGGTCGAGCGCCATTGCTGTCCAAAGCGGTTGGGTCTTGAATACGAACCGCCATCCCAGCCAGATGCTTCTAAACACAGACTCCTTTTTGGTTATAGCCGGCATAGGTTTTGGCGTGACAGCAAGCGTGAAAACCCAGGAAAGGACAAAGAAGACTGAGATGAGAAGATATGACCCGCGGGCTCCCCAGGCGTCAAAAATAAATCCTATCATCGCGGGGCCGATTACCGAGCAGCTAATCCAGGTGCTGCTTATCCAGGAAGAAGCGTTTACCGTAAGATGTTTCGGAACGACCTGTGCCTCAAAGGCGGTATTCGCAGGGTCAGCGAAGCCGCGGGCTATTCCGGCAATGAAAATCATAGCATAAATTCCGGGAAGAGAACTCAAGTTGCCCTGCCAGGAAAGAAATGCGAGCGTTATTGCGCAGAGGAATGAAACCGCGCGTGTTATCAGCATTATGGTACGGCGGTTTACATGGTCGGCAACATAGCCCCCAAAAGGAGCTATGCAGATAGCCGGTATGGCTTCAACAAGTCCCAGCCAGCCAAGGGAGAGAGCGCTGTGAGTGGTTTTGTAAATTTGGAAAGCTATTACAACGGCCAGCGCGCGGCTTGCGAGCGTGAAAAATGCCGTCGCGCCTATGAATAGACGGATATCCGGTATCCTGAGAGCGTCTCTGAAGTCAAAGCGTCTGATTTGTTCCTGCATTGAGCCATATTATAGAGACAGCGGTCCTGCCTGTCAATGATTATGCTTTTGGCGGGAATAAGGCTGCTTTAATCCGCGGCAAGCTCTAAAGTTACTTCTCTTTGCCGCCCCGTATCTCTACTCTCCGTATCTTTCCGCTGATTGTCTTTGGAAGCTCGCTCACAAACTCCACAATCCGCGGGTATTTGTAAGGCGCCGTAACTTTCTTGACATGCTCCTGCAGTTCTTTCACAAGCGCGTCGCTTGCCGTGAAATTCTTCGCAAGAACGACCGTGGCCTTAACGACCTGCCCGCGGTCCGGGTCAGGCACGGCAGTGATGGCGCATTCAAGCACTGCGGGATGTTCCAGCAGCGCGCTTTCCACTTCAAAAGGCCCGATACGGTAGCCGGAACTTTTGAAACAATCATCAGACCGGCCTACAAACCAGAAATAGCCGTCCTCGTCGCGGTAAGCAATGTCGCCTGTGTAATAAATATTGTTGTGCCAGACTGTTTGCGTGAGAGCTTCGTCGCGGTAATAGCCCTTAAACATTCCAACAGGACGGCCTTTCTCCAGCCTGATCGCTATCTGACCTTCATTGCCGGCCTCGCAGGAATTCCCGTTATCGTCAACAATATCTATGTCATAGCAGGCCATCGGTTTTCCCATTGAGCCGGGTTTCGGTTGCATCCAGGGGAAAGTCGCTATCTGGACGACTGTCTCAGTCTGCCCGTAAGCTTCCATGAGTTTATGCCCTGTCAGTTTCAGAAATTGATTGTAAACCTCCGGGTTGAGAGGCTCTCCGGCGGTACAGCAGTATTTTAGTTTTGTGAAATCATACTTCGAAAGGTCTTCTTTTATCAGGTAGCGGTATATTGTCGGCGGAGCGCAGAAGGAGGTGACGCCGTGCCTGGTCACCACTTCTATCAGATTTTTAGGGATGAATTTCTCATAGTCATAAACAAAAACAGAGGAGCCGGCTATCCATTGCCCGTAAATCTTGCCCCACGCGGCTTTAGCCCAGCCGGTATCGGCCACGGTCAGGTGCAGCCCGCCGTCTGTGTTGTTCAGCCAGAATTTTGCGGTCATAATATGCCCGAGAGGGTAGATGAAGTCGTGGCAGACCATCTTCGGCATCCCGGTGGTTCCGGAAGTGAAATAAAGCAGGAAAATGTCATCATTTTGCGTTGCTTCCGGGCCTATGGGGCGCCTGAAAGCCGGGTTTGCTTTTTCCAGGCCTTCATCAAAGTATTCCCATCCGCCGAACCTCTGCCTGACTGAAACTTTTATCTTCAGGGTCGGCGAATCCTTTTGCGCGGTGTCAACGCTTTCAATGACTTTTTTATCGGCGCAGGAAATTATCATCTTTATGCTGGCTGCTTTGCAGCGATAGGCGATGTCTTTCGGGGTCAGCAGGTGGGTTGCGGGTATGCAGATAGCGCCGAGCTTGTGAAGCGCTATGCTGGCAAACCAGAACTCAAAGTGCCGTTTCAGGATTAACATGACGGCATCGCCCTTCTTGATTCCGAGCGACCTGAAGTAATTGGCCGTTTTGTCGCTGTAGAACTTCATTTGCCCAAAGTTGTAAGCCGCTTCCCTGCCGTTCTCGTCGCACCAGACCAGCGCCGATTTTTCCGGAGATATTCCGGCGTATTCATCAACTATGTCATATCCGAAGTTAAAAGAGGCCGGGATGTTGAACCGGAAGTTCTCTTTGAAATCCTCGTAGGAAACAAAGTCGGCCTTTGAGACATATTTGTTAAGCAGCATGGGCTCTCCCGTTTTAGAGAATTACCGCGATGAATTTTGCCGAATCGCATTTTTCCGCGGCCATGGCGTGTTTCTTGCCGGAGTCAAAGAAAAGGGAATCTCCCGGATTCAAAATGAGCTCGTGGCCGTCGAGCATGACTTTCAGCGTTCCTTCAAGGACATAATTGAATTCCTGCCCGGGATGGCTGTTGAAATGGATCGGTTGTTTCGCGTTCCCGGCTTTTACCAGAAAAACTTCCGCCTTCTTATTCCTGAAGTTATAGGCCAGGTCCTGATACTTATATTCTTTCCTGCGCTCCGCGGCAGGGCCCTTGTCCGCCCGCACAAGCGAATAAACATTCATTCTAGGTTCTTCCCCGGTAAGCAGGGCGGTAAGTTCGACTTCGAATCTCTGGGCCGCCTCGTAAAGGAAACTCACGGGGATGTCTGTTTCCCCGCTCTCATATTTGAGGTAGAGGGCGGCCGGCAGTTTGAATTCTTTGGCGGCGGCTTCTGCCGTCAGACCTTTGATTTCGCGCAAGTCTTTGATACGCATGGCTATCTGTTTTAACTTCTCCGACATAAGCCCCCCTTAACTGATAAATATCCGGCAGACAATTCCTGCTTCCTATTCCGATATTTTACCTGAAAACGCGGCTAAAATGGAAGAATGTAAATGCGAAAACCAATGAATCTATTGACATGACAGGATATTTCGCTTAATATTTGAAGGTTATGTTTTCCTGAAAGAGGAGCGCAACTCTATGAAAGGCGGAATGGATTCCCTCGTTTTCGATGTTTTGATTGAAGCTGTCCCGCATTTTCTTTCCGGTCTTGACTCTGCCACCGGCAAGTTCCTGCCCACCAGGGTTTCCGGCTCAACCCTCAATAAACTGTCCTATTCTATTTACGACCAGAGCCCGCATTATCCGCTCGCGCTGCTTTACAAGACAAGAGACAGCAGAAACCCTTATTGCGGCGACATTCGGTTGCTCGCGGCGGCTGTAAAAGGGGCGTCTTTTCTTGCCGGTTCGCAGGATCGAAAAGGAAATTTCAGGCTCTTTAGCGGAGGGAAAGACTGGGGTTCTGTCCATTTGAACTGGCAGGTTTACCATTGGCAGAGGACCTATGAACTTCTCCGGGATGAGCTGGAGCCGAAGGTGCGAAAGCGCTGGGAAGCCGGCCTGCGGCTTGCCGTATCCGGATTAAAGAGGGATATAACCGATAAATATATTAAGACCGGAATATTGAATACCGGTTTTAACCACTTTTTGTGGTACCTGCTCTGCATAGCCAAGGACGGGGAGTTATTTTGCGATAGAAAACTTATCTCTTACGCGGTAAGAGCGTTCAAGAAGACGGCGCCTTCAAGGTTTGACGGGGGAGGGCTTTGGGTCGACGGCGAACCTGATAACTGGAGCATAGGGTATAACAGCCTTTCCATGCACGCAATGTCGCTTCTGCATGAAATAACACGGGACGGGATTTTCGAAAACTATTCAAGAAAGACGCTGCCTCTGATGGCAAACTTCAGCTACGGGGCGGCTGACTATATTGAAACCCTGGACTCCAGAATGCGCAACGGTTTTCACGACGCCTGGGGGCTTAATTCTTTTCTTTCCTCGAAAGCGTACGGCAGGATTTCGTATCTGGTAGTGGAGAAATATCTCGCGCGTATGCGCTCGGGAGAACCTTGGTTAAAACTCAGCATAAATGTGCCGCTGATAGCGGATTTATTGGGGCATCCGGGAGGGAAGAAGATCCTCCGCAAGCTTCCTTTTGAGAAAAAGAGCTACTCGTTCCGCGAGGCCAAAGGCAGGGCGCTGGTTCGCAAGAACGGGGACTGGCAGTATTCTCTCTCGGTTTTCTGCGCGAAGGGATTGCCTGATAATGTTTTCAGGCTTGAGGCCCAGTCGCATATCTCGGCCTATAACCACGGGACTGGGCTGGTGATCGGCGGGGGGAATTCAAAAAACCAGCCGGCCTTTTCCAATTTTACTTTCAGCAACGGAAAAGATTACAGAGCGAAGACAGGTTCTTTGAAAGGCGGCAAGATTCGTTTGAATTACGAATCCGGTTCAGGCGAGATTGAAGTGAAACTTTCCGGCAAGGAACTTAAAGTGCTAACCTCCGCGAAAGGCGAAGCTGCTCTCACGGGGCTACAGCTTCAGGCCTTGTGGGGCGAAAAGGTGGAAATAAACGGAAGGAGTTTCGTGCTTGGAAAGAAATCTCTGAGTATTCCGCTTGACAAAAAGGTTAACCGCCTTATTCTTAAAGGAAAGGCAAAACTTGCGGTACCGCAGGGAAGCCTGTTTGTGTGGCCGGTGAAACCGCACAACCCGTACACCGCAGACAACAAAACTGCTCCGGCCGGCTGGGTCTCATTTATTTACATGAAAAACTCGGAAAATCAGGTTTCAGTGAGGATTTAAAATGGCTTTCATGGCGTTAGCGCAGTACTATCTTGTCCCCGCCCGCAAACGTTTCTTCGCAGGTTTTTATAAGGTCAATCAGACTCAATCCCGTATGATAACCCGGATCCGCGTCGGGAGTAGCCGGTATTGCCGTTGAAGGTCTTCCGTCTGCCGCCCGCGTCTGGATGAAAAGTCCCGGGACATTAGAGCGGAACCCTACGAAAAATGCTCTCGCGCACGTCTGCGCTGTTTCCGCGATTTCCGCTCTGCGCGGGTAGTCCGGACAGAGGAGGAGAAGCAGGGCGGCAGCCCGCATTGCTTCGGGAAGCGGCCACCACGGCATATCGTCATTCACGGGTTTTCTTGAAACCAGGTCGAAGGTTTTGCATATCCCGCCGGCGTCTTTTCTGAAGCCGTTCCTGAAGGCGGAGAGAAAAATTTCCGGAAGAATTGCTTTGCAGTTATTTATGAAATCCCGTCTTCCAGGGTGATAAGCAAGTTTGCTGCCCGCTTTCAGCAGGAATCTGGCCGCGAGCCCAGTGAATTCAAGCGCGTGCCCCGGATCCTGCAGAATTTCTCCGCTATCCACGCAGGGTTTATTGTCATTGTCAATGAATTCAAAAAAATCATAACGCTTGAGGGGCCCGGAATCTTTTTGAGCCGTGTGTCTTTCAAGCAGGCGGGAGAGGCACTCGTATCCGGATTCTCTCCACTCCCATGTTTCAGGGAAGAGCTCGCAGAAGAGGGCAAAGCCGCCGAGCATTATCATCCAGGGGCCCTGCGCCTGCCTGTTGACTGCGGGACGGACAGGGTTCTTCGGGTCAAAAGAAATCTGGTCGGAAGCAAAAGTCCCGAACTTGAGCGCCTGAAAGGTGTTATTCAATGTCGAGATTCCGAGGTCGGCTAATTCAGGTTTCTTAAGCCGTGTTCCCGCGGCAGCCAGGCCTTTTCCGGTGAAAATATCCGCAAACCCCGGGGGAATATCCCAGGCAGAAAAGTACTCGCGTTTTCCGTCGGGCCCGCAGCGGAAAGGCAGCCCGTCGGGAGCGGATAGAAACATAAAACGCCCGTTTTCTTTTTTTCCGAGAGCCGCTATCTGCGCCGAGACCGCCGAGAGCATGCGGTCGCATCTTTGGGAAAGCTCCGGATTATCGGAAAGAAAGGCGGCGTGTCCCGCCAGCGCTTCGAGGCCTCTTCCCTGAATCCAGCCGAACACCGCGGAGCGGCTTTTAAAATCGGTCTCGGTCTCTTCCTCGGCGAAATCTTTTCCTGTCAAGGTGCTGAGCTTTGTGTCGATGAAGGGGTAAGATTTCCTCTTTTCGTAGCGGGAAACTACAAGCTCTATGCCTGCCGTAACGGTTTCCCTGCAAGCAGGCACAAGAGGCCGGAGAGAGCGTATATATTCGTCAGCCATTATTTGTCACCAGCCGAAACTGCTGAAAGTGGGAGCGTCGGTTTTACCTTCAAGGCGCAGGTAGAAATTAACGCTGTAGCCGACGGACCGGTTATGTATATGGATGCGGGCGACATCGTAGCTTGACTGTCCGTACAGCCCTCCGAGCAGGCGCAGGTCTTTGCTCTTTTTTTCCTGCACAGTAAGCCCGAATTCCGCGGTCTTCCTGACGCAGCGCTCAACGCTGCTCGTGTCATAGTTTAGCTTTTCGGATTCAGCCAGTTTGAGGAATTCCAGGTTGTTTATCCCGGAGACGAAAGTTCCTCCGAAGCTGGGATAGGAACCGTCAGCGTCCATCAGACTGTTCTGGGCTTCAATCCTTTCAATAAGCAGGTCAAGCAGGCGTTTTTCTTTCTTCAGCCTGTAGGCGCAAACGAGCGCGACAAGCGCGAAGTCGTCATTTCCGAAACTGATAGGCACCTCGCCGTGGAAGCCGTCAACGACCGGCTTGCCGCGGTTTTCTTCATATATCTTAGCCAGGCCGCTGATAAGAGGGTCAAATCCTTTTTCTATATAGCGGGAATCGTTTGTGAGCTTAAAGAGCTGGTAAAAGAAGATTGCCGAGCCGGCCTGCCAGTCGCCTTTTATAAACTCAGCGCCGGCCTCTTCGCCGGCGACTTCCATAGCGCGGTTGTGGCCGTACTGTTTCTTAAGGTCAAAGGTGATGTAGGGCCAGCCGTTTTTGTCCGTTCCGTTATTCATCCACCATTCGGCGAAAAGTTTCGCGCAGTCAAGCCATTCCTGATCCTGAGTTTCCTTGAAGAGCCGGCAGAGCCCGAATCCGCCCGTGACGGCGTCGCGCGGGTAACTCTCTGTCGCCTGCGGCGTGTGCTCGCGGAATCCGCCTATGCTTTTCGGGAGGCGGAAGTCTGTCACCTGGAGGGAGCCAAGATACCCCGCTCCGAGTTTAGCGGCCTTAAGAAAGAGGTGCTTTTCTCCGGGGAAGCGGCGGGCCAGGTCAAAGAGGTCCATAATGGCCATTGCCTGTCCCCAAACGCCCATGCCCCTCGCGGAATTCTTAGGGATTATATATTCATAAACAAAACGCCCTTTGTCAGCGCTGTCGGCTATGCCGCCCCACGGTTTCTCGTCGGTGTTCTGGTTGTTGCAGTACCAGTATCCCGCGAGTTCCGCGTGATGCAGAAATTTCTGCCTTTCTTTGGGAGTGAAATTAAGGGCCATTTTTCTCCTTTTAGCGCGCTGTTCAATTATTTCCCGAACTGTATCAACCCGCCGAACGGATTATTATTCGGTTTGACATCGACCTTAAAGAGGTCGTCGGAAAGATCTTTTCCGGTTTCAAGCACGGTCACGACTATTGCCATATCTGTTTTATCGTCCCTCAAAATATCGGTCTTCATGGGAACTTCATAGTCATCGTTTAAGGCCTTAAACTCGGAGTTGACAAGTTTCATGCTTCCGCCTTCGGCCTTGATCAGGCTCAGCGCTTTCTCGTCAACCCATATCTTTTTAAGGTACTCTTCCCCGCCGTCGCCCTCAATTATCCAGCACTTGCGCTTGTCGACTGTTTCTTCGCCGGTGATTTTTACATTGTCGTTGAATTTTTTTACCCAGGCAAAGAGCCCTTTGTCGTTCTGATCGTAGTAGTCTTTGTTCTGCTGCGTTGTCCCGGTCATAGGAAAAATATTCCAGCAATTGACGCCGTCGAAGATTGCGTCAGAGGTAAGGGTCCCGGAATTCGAATTCATCCTTTTCTTGTCGGCTTTGATGAGCGTTTCAAAGGTTCCGTTAAAACCCCAGGGGGACTTCTTGTTGTAAACCATGCGGAAAGTCTTGAAAACATTGCCTATATTGCTGTCTTTTTCCCTGACTCTTTTCAGGATATCTTTTGCTTCTTCTCCGCTCGAAAATCCGCAGAGCAGAAATAGCGCCAGGACCGCCAGAACAGCTGTTTTTTTCATGCTTGCCCCCTTGGAAAATATTTAGCAATCTATTATACAATATGGCGGGAGCATTTCAACTTTTTTTAGGTCCGCGTGAAAGTCTGGTAAAGACAGGGCGGGTTTTAATTGGTATAATAAGCCTAAAGCACAAGTTCCAGGGGGCAAATGGACAACTATTACCTGGTTATACACGCTTCAATTGCCATAAAATTAATAATAATTCTGTTTATAATTCTTTTCGGGCCAAAAAGAAAAATCGAATCGGACTTAAGGGCCCGAAATGTTACATCGCCGCACAGGTCATACCGTGTGGTAAATATTACGAAAGGCGTGTTCTTCCAGGTGCTTCTTCTTCTTCTTCCTCTTGATCTCATCCTGCTGATGCTACCTGCGCTCACCCATCTGATGAATGTCGCCGCGATATCGGCGATACAACCCCACTTTTCAGCAATAGTCCCCGTAAATTTCTTCTGGGGCAGGTTGTATACGGTTGATCTTATAGGCAAATATCCGGATGCGCTTACCTCGTTTATAGTGCTGGCGGTCTCAGCGGCAGGCATAGCGTTCTTTATGCTGTCAAAAATAGCGCTTCCGGTCGCGCTTTACGGGCAGTATGTTTTCATCGTCAACTGCATCTCCGCGATATATTTTGTGTTCTTCCCGTCAAATTTTCCCTACAGCGTGCGGGATTATTCCGAACTTTATATCAAACTGCAGTCGGGCCTCTGGATGTTCCTGCCGATAATAATGCTGATGTCGCTTTTGCCTCTTCCGGCAACAGGTTATTCGAAGCTGGGGGCTTCCATGGTCACGTTTGTCTACTCGATTGTCTTCGGCTTCGCCAGATATGTCATCTCGCTCTATGTCCTGGTAAATTATTCATATATCTGGATGGCTATTATTTTCTTTATCTTCGGGCCGCTCCTTGATTTTGTTTACATAGTCGGCGTCTATTCCTTCTATCTGAGCGTTATAGCGGAGAGATACAAAGGCAACATAAAGATGTGGAGGTGGATATACTAGTCATCCTGAAGGGATACGCGGTTTTCGTGATTGTAGTGTCCGTGATCTACCTGATCCGGCATTTTATCTTTACCATGGACCGCGTCTTCGGCGAGCAGAAGATGTACTACCAGGACATAATAGAATCCGACTATCCGTCCGTTACGGTCTTTGTTTCAATGCACAATGAAGAGAAGGTCGCCATGAATGTGCTGGAGCTTTTGGTTAAGTGCGACTACCCGCAGGATAAACTCAGCATCATTCCCATAAATGACCATTCGACGGACAAGACCAGAGAGATTCTAGACAGTTTTGCCGCGAAGTATCCTATTATAAGGCCGCTGCACAGGGACAGCGGGGAGCGGGGGAAAGCGGTAGCTTTAAACGACGGAATGGCGCTTACCGACCATGAAATAATGATGGTCTTTGACGCGGATTACCTGCCTCCCAAGGGCATACTTAAAGATATCGCGGTCTGCTTCATAAATCCTGAAGTGGGAGCGGTAATGGGAAGGGTTGTTCCTATAAATGTTTCCACGAACCTGCTCACCCGCATTCTGGACATAGAGAGGTCCGGCGGCTATCAGGTGGACCAGCAGGCGCGTTACAATATGAGGCTTATCGCGCAATACGGCGGAACTGTAGGCGGTTTCAGAAGGAAAGAGGTGCTGGCTCTGGGCGGTTTCAACCACAAGAGTCTCACGGAGGACACGGAACTTACCTTTAAACTTTACCTGGAAGGCTGGAAGGTCGTCTACGCAAACCGCGTCGAATGTTACGAGGAGGCCCCCGAGACCTGGGCCGTGAGAGCGCGCCAGATAACACGCTGGTCAAGAGGCCACAACCAGGTGATGTTTACCTATTTCACGAGGTTTATTTTCTGCGAAAATATAAGTTTTCGCGAGAAGGTGGACGGAGTGCTTCTTCTATTTGTTTACGCGATGCCTTTTGTCCTTCTGGTCGGAATGGCAAACTCGCTCGCGCTCTTTTTTCTGGGAGAATCTGGTATCTTTGCCTCCACTTCGATGATAAGCCTGTTCCTTGTCGGCTGTTCAACTTTCGGCAATTACGCTCCTTTTTATGAGATAGGGCTCGCGGTGTTCCTTGACGGGGCAACGCGCCGTCTCAGGCTTCTCCCGCTTCTTATCTTCAATTTCTTTTTTAATATGTTCTATACCTCCAAGGGATTTCTGGAAGCCTTCGTGGATGTGACAACTGGAAGGGCCACAATCTGGCAGAAGACAGAGCGGTTCAGGAAGGCGGCGCCGTGATCATACTCTATTGCCTGGTTTTCATAACCCTGCTGGTTCTTGCCTTCGTTCCCGCGATCAGGGAACTCAATGAGAAGGAGGACGCCAAGGAACTTTACATTAACATGGACTATTCCAAAGATCCGCATTACTTCGGCGATTCCTTCAGGCGTATTCTCACGACTGCCGTGGAGAAAGCAGGGGTTGACCAGACCATAAGCGAAATGAAACTTTCAAGAAACGAAGATGTCCTTATAACCGGGACCTATTCATATATAGTCGTTAATTCCGAGCAGCACGTGCTGCTATGCAGGGGTAGCCTGGACATTGAGGGCCCCAACACGCGCAACAAAGAAGCCTATGTTATGGGGAACGCCAACATGTTCGACGGGAGCGCGATCACCGCGATGGCCGTGGACGGAAATCTGAAAATGGGGAAGGATGTGCATGTGGTCAGGTGGCTGGACTCGCGCGGCGATGTGACGGTCGGGGACAACTGCGACCTCGGCGTTAGCGTCGCCGGCAAAGGCAGGGTCTCTCTCGGTAAAGACTGCAAATTTTTGAGGATTTATGGGAAACCGGTTGCAACGCGGGAGTTTGTCAGCCAGATGAACTTTATCCGTCCGGTAAAAAAGCAGGAGAGGTACAGGCATATACTGGGGAACTATAAAATCACCAGGGGCGTTATACTTGATCAGGACCTGAAAATTGAAGGGGATTTCATGATTCTTACCCGGGAAAGAGTGGAAATTCACGGAAGCGTTTTTGTCGAGGGAAGCGTACGTATAGAAGGAAATGTGCTTATTACCGGCAATATATTTTCCCAACAGACTATTCACCTGAGGGGCATCGAGGTTGGGTCTCCGGACGGTATTAAGTCTGTGATAGGCAAGAAAGAGATAGTGCTTTTCCCTGATGTGGTGGTGCACGGATATGTTATGACAGAGGGAGAGGGCATAACGAGATGAAGAAAAACAATAAATTGACCGTCATAATAATATTGATCCTGCTCGCTTCTCTGCTGTTCTTTGGCTGGAGGAATGTGGAAAATTCCGGCCGCATTCTCGGGGAAAAGAACATAGGCGTACTGCTGGTTTATGAACAGCAGGGCTTAGCGGCTTTTCCGGGTGTGCTGCCGGCCTATGAGAGCGTTTTGAAAGAAGAGGGGGTAATATACCGCAAGATAGAAGCTACCCGGCTGGTTACGCTCCCGCCGAAAATAATGGCCGAGGGCAACGCCGTTGTCATCTTCCCCGACAGCATAGCGAAAGCCGTTCCAAGTGAAGCTTCCCTCTGGGCGTCGGATTTCCTTGAGGCCGGGGGAAATATAATGGTGATTTATGACTCCGGGGTGAAAGACAAGCTGGGGCACTACCTGAGCAGGGGTATTTTTTCCGAGCAATGCGGGCTCAATTATATCCGCTACGGAAGGCTGAAAGACGCTTCTTATTCAACCGGAAAGCTGAAATTCAAAGATGATGAAACCGCGGCGTATTTTGAGATTCCGGCGGGCAAGCTTTCTCCGGCAGGGTTTGTCTCGGGCTATACTTACGGCGCGCTTGATTATCCCGTTGCCATGACTTCACTGATGGGTGTAAGCCCGGGGGAAATTCTGGCGCATTCCTGTTTTCCGGACGGATCAAGACAGCCGGCTGTAGTGATGAGGAAATACGCGAACGGCAATGTTTTTTACGCAAACATACCTCTCGGCTATCTCAAGGCCTACGGCGATGACTTATTGCTCCGCGAGAGCCTGAGGGTTTTTCTGTTCAAGAAACTTACACTGCCTCACCTTGTGAACGCTCCCTACGGGAAAGGCGGGCTGGTGATAAACTGGCACGTGGACGCAAGCCCGGATTACAACGGGGTCATGAACGCGTATCAGAAAAAACTGCTGAGGAGCGATATCGACTATTCCATACATGTTACAGCCGGGGATTTCCGCGACCGCCCGGGCGACGGCATCGGATTTGACGCCGAAGGAAGGGGCAGAAAATATTTTGATTTGTTAAAAGGTTTCGGGACTATAGGCTGTCACGGAGGCTGGGGGCATAACTGGTTCGCTGAGAATCTGGAGAATAAAACCTTTGGCCGGAAGGAAATGGCTCTTTACACGAAAATGAACAGAGACTCCCTGGAAAGGATGTTAGATTACAAAATAAATGAATATTCCGCTCCCAGCGGCATGCATCCCCAGCCCGACATGACGAGGGTGCTTGAAGAAGGGAACTACTGCGCCTATTACTATGACGGGGACACGGGCGCTCCGCCCAACAGGACTTTTTTCGGGGGAAAGATGGTATCGGATAAGGTGATTGCCTTCCCCATTATGCCGCTTTATAAGTATGCTTCACTTTATGAGATGTCAGACAACGGAGTGACGCCTGAAGATATCTCGGCATGGCTCAACGGGATACTCGGCTACATAGAAACTAACCGTACGGTCCGCCTCATCTATTCGCATTTCCGGGACATTGGGCCCTATGAAGAGGTTTTCGGCAAATTTCTTGACAATATCGAAGCGCTGCAAGCCGCCGGAAGGCTGCAGGTTAAGCCAATGAGCTATTTCGCGGAATTTTTGCAAAGATATCTTAAGACGGAGTTCAGCTATCAGAGGGAGCCAATGAGGCTGGTGGTGCGCCTGAAGAATCCCGAGGGGTTGCAAGGCATCACGGTAGCCGTTCCCTCCGATAACACTTATCTGCCTTCGCATGAGGGATTCCTCTTGAAGGAAGAGAAAGGATATTTTTATCTTACCGAAACAGAAAATGAACTCGAGCAGACAATCACTATTGATTATGTGAATCCTGTGACGCGTACCGGCGCGGAGATAAAGTGAAAATAAACGGAAAGTTTGCGGTAATAGCGCTTGCCTGCCTGGCGGTCTTCCTTTTCTTTGGCGGGAAGAACATCTTCAGGTCTTACCGCATAGCCGGTGATAAGAACATCGGAGTTCTTCTTGTTTACAAGCAGGCGAGCCTGGCTTCCTTTCCGGGAGTCCTGCCGTCATACGAAAGCGTGCTGAAGGAAGAAGGTGTTTATTACAAGAAGTTGGAAGTGACCCTGCTCGTGACTCTTCCCCCGGAAGTAATGGCAAGGACGACCAATGTCGTAATCTTTCCTGACTGTATCGTACAGGAAATGCCCAAGGAAATATCTCTCTGGGCCGTAAAATATATGACCGCCGGCGGAAGCATAATGATGGTTTATGACGCCGGTGTAAAGGACTGGAGGGGGAACTACATTGACAGTTCCGTCTTTTCGCGGCTATGCGGCGTGAATTACGCTACTTACAGCAAATTGAGGGGTAAAGCGTATACCGCGGGGAAGTTAAGGTTCCTAAACAGCCAGGCGGCGGATTATTTTGAAATACCCGAAGGAAAGCGGAACCGCGAAGGTTTCGTCTCGGGATATATGTACGGAGCGCTCAGCTATCCCGTTTCCATGACTGAAAATATTGACCTGAAACAGGAGGATGTCGTTGCGGAAGCGGTGCTGCCTGACGGTTCAACTCAGCCGGGGCTGGTCATGAGGCCTTTTATGAAGGGAAACCTGTTTTACGCAAACATCCCGCTCGGCTACCTGAAGGCATACGGGGACGACCTTCTTCTGCGAGAGTCCCTAAGGACTTTTCTTTTCAAAAAAGTCCAGATTCCCCACCTGGTCTACGCGCCCTACGGCAAGGGAGGCCTGGTCATCAACTGGCACACTGATGCCAGTCCGGACTGGGATGGTGTGCTGGAAGCCAAAAAGAACGGCATGCTGCGCGGGGATATCAAATACTCAATTCATATCACCGCCGGAGATTTCAGGGATCAGCCGAATGACGGCATCGGGTTTGACGCGGAAGGCAAAGGGCGCAAACTTTATGACCTGCTGAAGAATTTCGGAACCATTGGCTGTCACGGCGGCTGGGCTCATAACTGGTTCGCAGAGAACATAAAGAATAAAACTTTTGGCAAGAATGAAATGGCTTACTATGTAAAACGCAACAAGGATTCTCTGGAGAGATCCCTGGATTATAAGATAGATGAATACTCGGCGCCTGAAGGAGTTCACCCCCAGCCGGTAATGACAGAAGTGCTTGAAGAGCAAAATTTCAATTCCTATTACTATGACGGGGACATGGGCTCTCCGCCGAACAGGACTTTCTTTGACGGGAAGATGGTCTCTGAAAAAGTGATAGCGTTTCCCATAATGCCGAATGAAAAATACGCCTCTCTCGCCGAGATGAATGACGCGGGGTACACTCCCGAAGCCGTCGGCGCCTGGCTCAACAACCTGCTTGTTTATGTCGAGAAGAACAGGACTGTCAGGCTGTTTTACTCGCACTTTAGGGATCTGGAAGAATACTATGAAGTCTTCGGGAAGTTTCTGGACAATATAGAGAGCCTGCAGAAGCAGGAGAGGATACAAGTTCAGCCCATGGATTACTTCGCGAAATTCTTTTTAAGATATTTGAAAACCGAGTTCTCTTACGAGAGGGGAAACGGGAAAATGACGGTCCATATCAAAAACCCGGAGGGACTCGAGGGGATTACCGTCGCTGTGCCAACGGCGAACACGGAGATCCCGGAGCATAAGGGGTTTTCGATGAAAGAGGAAGGCGAGTACTATTATTTTACGGTTACAGGGAACAACAATGAAGAAACGCTTACTATTAATAATATCAGTTATACTGCTCGTTAGCGCCTGCGAAAAACCGGCTCATTACCGCGCGGTGCTTGCGCTCTGGAACTATTATGAGAGCGCCGAAATTGAAGGCAATAATGTTAATCCTTACCTGCTTAATGTACTGGCGGGTTCATTCGCAGACAAAGGGCAAAAGCTTAAAGAGACGGGGGAATATATCTCCTGGTATTTTGAACGCATGAACTACCCTGACTCATGCGGTTTGACAGGTACCATGTATGATTATCACATAGATCCTGGAGGCGCGGAAAAGCCCAGCGGAGCGTATGATTCCGCCGACAGCTACGCGGCGACTTTCCTTCTGCTCCTGGAAAAGTATTCCGCGGCCGCCGGAGATTTCAGTCTCATCAGGAAAAACTGGGAAAAGGTGCAGGACTGCGTGTATGTAATTGTAGCCCTGCAGGATGAAGACGGCCTGACCAGGGCGGTTCCCAATTCCGACGCGAAGTATCTGATGGACAACTGCGAAGCCTACGCCGGAATATTGGCTTACCAGAGACTCTGTCTGTCTCTGGGGAAAGAGAGGGAATCTTATTTTGATTCGGCAGCGGATGCGATAAAGGAAGGCATACGCGTGAAGTTTTTCGATGCGGCCTCGGGGCTTTACTGCTGGGGTATCTCGGGCGGAGTCAAGTCCGGCCCCGGAACAGATGTATATCCTGACCGGTTTGCTCAGATCTTTCCTTTCCTCTTCGGAATCTCTAGTGACTCCGGGCCGTTGAAAAAACTTATCGCAAATCCCGGGAAAAAAATAGTTGCTTTTCCGCTGGAACAAAGGATAATAATCGGAGAGGCCGCTGTGCGCCTGAATTTAGCGGTTACAAAGGAACGCGAACCTTGAAGAAAATATTGGTGCTCATAATGCTCCTTGCCCTGTCTGCCGCTGCGGAGTATGTTCCAAGGCCGCAGCGGCTGGAATTCAGCGGGACTTTTGAATATCTCCTGCCTCAAGATCTTTACGGCAACTGGGACAGCGGAAGCATAAGCTACTTCAGGCAGGCTTCCAAAGACCTGAACTGGTTTATCGGGCTTGATTATGCCAGGCATGATTTCAACGGCACGGGGTTTCTTGGCAATGTAGGCGCCTATAAAGATTGGAGCCCGTCATTCTACACCTACTCCGCTTTTTCGGCCGGGACAAATACCGACATCTTCGCGAAATTCCGGATTGACCAGGAATTCAATGTTAAGGTAGGTGAAAACAAGGAAATAGATATCCCTCTCGGGTTTACATTTATTCAGAGCGATCAAATTAGCAATGTTGTGACGCTCTATTCAGGTTTCACTTTTTACCTTCCCGCCTGGCTTATTACGGTAAAAGCCTTCTTGAATTACACCAACCCCGGCACGCTGATGTCAACCTCCTACCTGATAAGCATCGGCAACGGCAAGGAAGGCGCGGAATGGAATTACCTTGACCTTACTTTCGGAGATCTTTCCTACCTGCCTGCCAGCATCCCGCTTGCTAACATAATCAACGAGCATTCAGCGTATCTTTCTTATAAACATAGAAAGTGGCTGAGCAATATTTTTGGCTGGTTCAGCGATTTAAATTATCTAAATGTTGTCGACACCTACCAGAAATACGGCGTCACGCTCGGGGTGTTTATTGAATTCTAGGAATTGCTAGCTGCCTGCTTATTTAATATCAAGCAACGAGGGAGGAACTCAAATGAAGATACGCAGCGTGAAGCCGCTTGACGCTGGAAGGATTGCCGAAATATATAATCACTACATTGAGAACACGATAATAACATTTGAGACAGAAAAGATCACCGCCGCGGAGATGAAGAAAAGAATTGCCTCGCATAGAGACGGGCTTTTTATAGTCGGCGAGGTTGAGGGGCGGATTATCGGGTATGCCTACGCGGATGAATTTGCGGAGAGAGCGGCGTATGAATATACCAGAGAGCTTTCAATATATCTGGACAACGAATGGACGGGGAAAGGCTATGGGATGATACTATATGAAGCCCTGTTTGACAGACTTAAAAAATCCAAATACAAAGTTCTTATAGGTTCAATTGCCCTGCCGAATGACGCCAGCGTAAAACTGCACCGTAAATACGGGTTTAAAAAGGTGGCAAATCTCGAAAAGGTGGGGTATAAGTTCGGGAAGTGGATAGATGTGGGGTATTGGGAATTGATAATTAAAAAGTTATAAAGGCAAAAGTTTATAAAGTTTGTAAGGTTTATAAGGTTTGTAAGGTTCATAAGGTTTGAAAGTTGCGCTTCGTGAGTTTT
>CAIWWK010000259.1 GCA_903916325.1 Candidatus Firestoneibacteriota bacterium | reverse complement strand
GTTTTCAGGTATCTGAAAAATAATATTCCCTCCCGAATGCCTTCCCAGCTTATCGTTTCAACCGGCCCGTTCTTTGAGCTTACAGGATCTGATTCACTTGCGCCATGAACGGTAATATTCCCATACTCTGAGCCGCACCAGACGTAGCTGCCGAATCCGGCGGCTCCCTTCTGCCAGGCGGTTACCCCGAAATATCTGGTTTCCTTGTTGGAGGTAATCAGCAATGGTTTTTTCAGGGAATGTATCTTGTCTATAACCTTCGGAGAGAACGTGTTGGCAGAGTTATAAAACGAATACTGGAACAAGTCCCTATAGTCGCATACAAGGGCAGGATTATCTTTTCTTTTACCGTCTGCGATACCCGCGCCTGTCCAGGTAACGTTCATACACAAGCCTTCGCCGGTCATTATATTCAGCGCGTTGTAGGTATCATTCCAGCTTCTGATATTATCCAGTTCGTTGTCCTCGCGTGGCTCTTCTATCATAAAGATATGTTTCGGCCAATTCTGCTTCTTTATCATGTCAGCAACTATTTTGGAGTAATCTTTCAAGGCTTTTTTATGCGCGTCATTCCAGGGTGTGCCGCCGGCCGCGAGCATAATCTGGAACTGATCCTTATAGTAAGAGGACATCCAGCTGGTGAACCCGTATTTCTCTAAAAGAGGTACTACCCTTTCAGCTGTAGAGAAATCCACTGAAACCTTCCCGTTGGAGTAACTGAACGGAAACGGGTTTCCCGAGCAGAAGCTGGTCATTCCGTGCTCCCTCATATCAAGCATAACTTTTTCGAGTTCCTGATTTTTCGGGTAGCCTCCGTAATACCACATCCATACAATATTGTCGTCGTGGGGTTTACAAAGCATAATAGGGGTTATTTCCAAGGTAACGGGAAGCTTTGTTTGTTTTTTACCTGCCGAGACCAGCACTGTTCCCCTGTAGATACCGGGTGCGGCTTCTGCAGGTATCTTTAGAGTCAACCAAAAAGGCCTTGGCGCGTTACGCATTCCCTTTGCAGGGCCTTTGAACAGGTAACGCGCTTTCAACACCCATTGAAGTCCGGCGCTGAAATATTCATATTTGGCATAGCGGACGGATATGTTCTCAGCCGGGATTTTTCCGTTTGAACCGTCAAGGCCGGAGACTTCAACGGAAATGTCATTTAAATCGCTGTGCGGCAAGACGCAAATTGCCGCGGAAGTGTATTCTCCGTTTGTTCCGAAGAGAGTTATACTGTTCCCAAGGTCAGCAGGACCGGGAATAGTATTCGGATAAATATCCTCCGAAATGCTTCTCGTAAAAACCGTGTAGCCTTTTTCGAGATCCTCCGGTGACGCGGTATAACTCCCGCTCTCTTCGTGGTAAGCGGGAATTAACTTACCCATTCGAATCATAAGTTTCACGCCGGCAGCATAATCTTTTGCGTCCAGGTGATCCATAGCGTAGACGGCATTGTAAAATGACTCAAGGTCGCTTTGTGCGGCGCAGAGAGTGCTCAGCCAAATACACATAAAAGAGAGCAACAAAATCCTTTTCATACCAGACTCCCAGTTTAACTTGTTTTTTTGTTTTCGCTTTTGCCGGGAAGGTCTCCAACTGCCTAATAAATGGGACCCCTTTATTAGCAGGGGTCTTAATCTATCTTCGCGCGCTGCGCCCTTAGTTTTTCCCTGAGCAAAGGAATATCGGTATCCTTCATCCTGTTGTTATTCTTAACGGCCATCGATGCCGCTATCCCGGCGGCCTCTCCCATGGCAATGCAAAGCGGCATCACCCTGATGGCGCCCTGTACGAACCTGTCGCAGGAAACTGACCGTCCCGCTACCAGTAGGTAAACGTTTCGTCCGGTTAAAGGGGACAGCGACTATATCATATCTGATACGAACTCATCAGGCTGTTTTACGAAATAAAAGTCGCTGT
>CAIWWK010000258.1 GCA_903916325.1 Candidatus Firestoneibacteriota bacterium | reverse complement strand
CATAGGTATGGCAGGACAGAACATCCCTCTCGGGAAAAAAGCGGATTCTGCTGACGCGGGGAAAGAATATATTTACCGTTCTCTCGGCGAGTTCAACACGCTCGAAGATATAAAGAACGTGGTCGTAAAATTCGCGGGCAACGATGTACCTGTAAAACTCTCCGATCTTGGCGTTGTCAATGACACTTTCGCCGATGAGCTGAGCCGTGCCTATGTAAACGGAAAGCGCGCTGTTGCCGTGGATGTCTACAGGCAGAGCGGTTCAAATACCGTCGCTGTCGCGTCCGATGTCAGAAAAAGGGTTGAACAAATTAAGGCTGAGTTAAAAACGAGGTATCCGGAAGTGAACCTGGTGGCCATCAGGGATGGCTCGCGCGCCATAACCGCTAATATCTGGGATGTCGGGGAATCCATAGTTATCGGCATCCTGCTTACAGTGCTTGTCGTATTTCTTTTCCTTGGAAGTTTGAGGTCAACCTTTATCACCGGCATCGCGCTCCCGAATTCGCTCATTTGCGCCTTTGTTTTCATACTCGTATTCGGTTTCAGCATAAATATGCTTACCCTGCTGGCCTTGAGTCTTGTGGTGGGGCTGCTCGTTGATGACGCCATAGTCGTCCGCGAGAATATTTTCAGGCACATCCAAAAACTAGGAAAGCCGCCTGTGCAGGCCGCCATTGAAGGCACAAACGAAGTCGCGATGGCGGTTATCGCTACGACCTTTGCCATCATCTCGGTCTTCGGGCCTATAGCTTTTGTCGGCGGCATTATAGGAATGTTCCTGAGGCAGTTCGGGCTTACAGTGGTCTTTGTCATGCTCATCAGTCTTATGGACTCTCTTACCATGGGGCCGATGCTTTCGGCCAAGTTTGCCGGTGAAAAGAAGAGCAATTCTTTGATACCTAGAATGTGGAGAGCGTTGACGGATCCTCCGGTGCGCGCTTTTGAGCGTTTCCAGGATTGGCTGGTCCGGGTTTATGAGAAATTGATGAAGGGCACGATAAGAATGCCCTGGCTCATTCTGGCTCTTTGCGTTTTATTGTTCGGCGGGAGCGTGTTCGTGGCGGGTTACCTGCCGAAGACTTTCCTGCCGCCTTCCGACAACGGCGAGTTTATGCTGAAGATGGAAACGCCGCCAGGCACTTCGCTTGACAAGACGGAAGAGATAGGCAACAAGGCGTATTCCATAATCCTTGCCGACCCGGAAATCTCCGTCTCAACCTTCATTGTAGGCAACGGCGAAGGAGCTTCCAATACCGTGGAGTTCTACGTTAAGCTTCGCCCCTGGGGCGAAAGAAAAATCCGGAGCAGCGCTTTCAAGGAAACTCTCAGGAAAAAACTGGCTGATTTTCAGGGTTATCATCTTTCAGTCACGGATTACGACGTGATGTTCGGAGGGCAGAAACCTTTTGAATTAAACCTGACCTCGATGGATCAGGATCTTTTGCTTAAGACCTCGGACGCCGTAATCTCCGAGCTGAGAAAATTCCCCGGGTTCTCCGAACTTGACATTGACTACAGGTCAGGAAAGCCGGAGATGCGCGTCATTTATGACGATGTGAAAGCAAAGCAGGTCGGCGTTTCAACCTCTATGGCCGGCGCGGAACTTAGGGCCCAGATAGAAGGAACCACCCCGGCGAAATTCAGAGAGAAAGGGGAAGAGTGGGATATCAGAATCCGCCTGCAGGATTCCGACAGGGATTTGAAAAAGAATTTCGCGACAACCTCCATACCGAACATGAATTACCGGCTGGTCAGCCTCTCGCAGGTCTCAAGGATGGAGGAAGCGACCGGCCCGTCATTTATCTCAAGGCGAAACGGGCTTCGCGCGGTAAATATAGGAGCCGACGTGGCGACGGGCTACGGAGTCGGAGACCTTCAGGCGTTTACCGATAAGGTCTGCAAAGAAAAGCGCCTCATCCCGCCCGGCGTGTCAAGCGGCTATATGTCTGCCGCCGAGCAGTACTCCGATATGGCGCAGAATATGGCGCTGGCTGCCTCCCTTGCAGTCATATTTATATATCTGGTTCTTTCCTCGCTCTATAATTCGTTCATCACGCCTTTCAGCCTGCTTTTGCCGCTTCCGCTCGCCGTAAGCGGCGCCCTGCTGGCGCTCTGGATAGGCGGCCAGTCGCTCAATATGTTCTCTATTATCGCCATAATAATGCTGCTCGGAGTCGCGACAAAGAATTCCATACTGCTTGTGGATTACACTAACCAGCTTTTAGAGCAGGGGATGGAGTTAAAAGATGCAATAATTATTGCCGGAAAGACAAGGCTTCGCCCGATTATTATGACTTCGGTTACGCTGGTCGCGGGAACACTGCCGCTGGCGATAGGCCTCAATGAAGCTTCAAAATCCAGGGCGAGCATGGGATATGTAATCATCGGAGGGGTCATCACTTCAACGCTATTGACGCTTGTCGTTGTCCCTGCCGTGCTGGTGCTCTTTGGAAAGAGGAAAGGCGGGTTGAGAGAAGAAGCGCTTAAGGAAGAGAAAGAGAAACTTAACCCTTGAATACTTTTAAGCCATTATTTCGCAGTAGTTTTGCCGCGCGCTGCCATTCCTTTTCGGAGGGAGTTCTGAGTTTCCTGAAAGGATATACTTTTCCCAGTTCCTTCCATTTATGCTCGCCGAGCCGGTGGTAGGGGATGAGTTCTATTTCCGGCTTTTGCGGAAGCATCGCGGCGAAAGAGGCCAAAAGATTAAGTTCCAGAGCCGAGTCATTTATGCCCGGCAGGAGAACGCGCCGCAATACCAGCCTTGCTCCGGATTTACCCGCCTCCAGGAGAAATTTCAGGACCGGTTTCAGCGGCTTGCCTGTTATTTTGCGGTGAAGTTTGTCAGTGCTTGCCTTGATATCCAGCAGCACAATGTCGGTCTCGCTCAAAAGTTTGGCTGTCTTTGCCGGAGGACAGCTGCCGTTCGTGTCCAGGACAGTTGAGAGCTTCAGTGAATGGGCCAGCTTGAAAAGTCTGGTCACGAAATCCGCCTGAAGCGACGGCTCGCCTCCCGACACCGTGACTCCGCCGCCCTTTTTTGAAAGGTAGGGGAAAAGGCGCAAAAGATGCTCCTTTGCCTCCTCAAGCGTGACCTCCCCTGACCATTTCTTTGTCCAGGTGTCCGGATTCTGGCAGAATTTGCAGCGGAAGTTGCAGCCGGAAAGGAAGAAGACACAGCGCAGCCCGGGGCCGTCGCGGGTGCCCAGGGTTTCAACTGAATGAATAGTTCCTTTGAGCATACTGCCTCAGTGTGTTTATAACGTTCTTTACCAACCGAAACAAAAACTACGGCCTTCAGAGGCTGTGCCAAAACCTCCTGCGCCTTTTTGCATACCTTGGTAATTTCGTTTATTTTTTAACTTTCCGACTGGCTTATTGCTGATT
>CAIWWK010000257.1 GCA_903916325.1 Candidatus Firestoneibacteriota bacterium | reverse complement strand
TTCTCTTTTAAAAGCAGGGGTATTCTGTATTTGTTGAAGTTTTCCAGTGAGCCGAAGGTTTCTTTCATACCGTAATCTTTTGGAGTTTCCTCCATCAGCGGCGCGTCCCAGGCCGCGGCTGCCGCAAACAGCTCCGGGTTGCGGAGAAGCAGACTCAACGCCCCCCAGCCGGATTTGCTGAAGCCGAGCAGAAGGCGCGTGGTTTTTTCCGCCGGATAGTTCCTGTCAAGAAAAGGCAGAATATCATTTAAGAGAAAACTCTCGTCTTTTTGTCCGGAATAGGGGTTGTCGCAATACCAGGGAAGGGAGCAAAACTCCGGCGCGGCAAGAATAAGGCCGAGTTCGTTGTGGAGGTTGGTTTTCCTGACGGCTTTAAGCCCGTCGCCGTGCTCATAGTTTCCCGCGGGATCCACAGGCAATATAAAAAGAATCTTTATTTCTTTGCCCGGGTTATCGAAGTTATCAGGTTCAGCAACGCGCAGCCCGGCCGTGCCTCCCTGAAGGCAGGAATTCAGCCTGAACGTGTCCGTTCCGGTCTCTTCATTCCGCTTGCCGGTTATCGTTGTTTTCTTGGTCATCTTCAATAGTGTATAACAGGCATAAGGCCGAGTTCAAGGAGATTTGGAAAGCGGGAAAGCGCCGCAAAGTACAATGCCGCAGTTTCAATTTCAATTCAAAGGTCCGTCAATCAGTCCGGGAGACCAAATCAATGTGATATTCCTTCACCGGATTATTTGGGAAATGATATAATGACATATTTCGGAACCGGAATCTGACGGTTGCAAAGGAGTTTCATGAAATGGTCGCGGTTCATGGTCCTGCTTCTTCTCTTCATCCCGCAGTTTTCCGCGCGCGCCGAAAACACCACGGAAGAAAAATGCTGGAAAGTATTTGAACTTGACCACAGGGAAACTAAGGACATTATCACATCAGTCAGGCTCCTAAAGCGAATGGGAAAAATATATGAGACCTATTTCAAAGAAGCCTCCGCTTTTACTCCTTCGGACGAGGACAAAGCGCGTGGGTTTAGCGTTTTCATAAAATCAACCGGAGACGAACTCTTTCCGAACAGCCGCCCGGAAGAAACCCTCGCCGGAAAAGTTTTAGCCGCCGCCGGCGTAAGAGGTGAAATTGTTTCGCTTGTGGTCTGCGTGCTCCCTGAAAACGATGTTTCAAACTCCTGCGTCTCTGTTTCAGATCTTGCCAAAAGCGGCGGCAAGTTAATTTCAAAAGAAAATATTCAGATAAAGCACATAAAATACGATTATGTTGCCACAGGGAACTCCTGGATGCTCAAAGGCAGATATCTGGTCAACGGACCGGTTGCCATTCCGGCGGGCGTCACAAGAGCCTTCCGGTTGTCAGTGAAAATACCGGCAGATGCCGAAGCAGGGGAATACAAAGGAAAGATATCGGTAGCGGCAGGAGGTAAGAGCGCTTATGCCGTTTTCTCGCTTGAAGTCCTTCCGTTTGAATGGGCGGAACTTCCCCCCCTGCACACTTTCTGGATCCGGGATAACAGCCCTTATGAATCCGGCCCAACGCTCGAGAAAAGACTCGAAGACTTGCACGCTCATGGAATGAACTGTTACGACTCAGATCTCCCCGTCACCTGGAAGATAGAGAACGGAGTCCTGAAGATAGATTATTCAATTGCCGAAAAAACAGCGCCCCTGCTTAAGAAATACGGTTTTACCAAATGGATGATTACGGGCAGGGAGTATATTGAACTCGCAAAAAGCGCCGGCGAGGTTCTTTGGAGCCCGGAGCATATAAAGATTTATACCGCGCTCATCGCCGGCTTCAAGGAAAAAGCGGAGAAAGAAGGCTGGCCGGAAATTATCTGGATGGCCGATTCCGCGGGCTTCTCAGCGTCCGACCAGAATGCCGCTGTCGATTCCATAACTCTCCCCAAACTTTACAACGACATGCTCAATTTTGCGGGGATAACCGCGAAGGCGGGCGCTCGCTCAAATATCTCGTGGGTTTCTGATACGAGGACGAGCGATAATTCCGGACTCGTCCCATTCTTCTTCTATAACACCGGACGCATTGGCCTATGCGAGAAAACGATGGAGACGGCGGAGCGGCTGAAAAAACCGCTTCTTCTTTATAACTGCGGTTTAAACAGATATTCTTTCGGGCTGCTTGTAAAACAGCGGAACGCCCTGGGCAATTCGATGCCTTACTATTGCGCGGCAAAGTACGGCAACCCAACCACCCCGGGAGCTTCTATTTCCTGTGTCGTTACCGGTCCGGACAGCAGTCTCATTGATACATACGCCTGGGAACAAGCCGGGGAAGGAGTGAATGATTTCAGATACATATGGACCCTGGAGCACGCGCTGGCAGGCTGCAGGGAGCCGGCCTCTCCGGGAGCTGCAGCAGCAAGAGCGGCGCTTGACGCCGTATCAAAAGTAACGTTTACCGGCGCTGACATTAAAACGCTTAGCCCTGACCCGTTCGCGGCTGAGATGACTGATTTTAAAGGTTCACGCCTTGATAAAGTAAGAACGGATATAATAGAATGCATTATGGCATTGAAGAAACAGTAAAACCACGAAGACCACGCTTAAACTTTAGAACATAGGAGCAACGAAATGAACTTCATAGACACAATAGTAATCATAGTTGTTTCGACAAGTATAATCATAGGTCTGGTACGGGGGTTTGTTAAAGAGATAGTCGTTTTTCTTGGTGGAATACTCGGGTTTGCTATTGCTTCTGCGGCATATAAATCTCTTTCCGGACACCTGGGAATAAATAATCCCTCGCTGGCGTCTGCGGCGGCTTTTGTAATTATTTTTCTTGCCGTTGTGATGATAATTTTTGTGATAGGCATGCTGCTGGAGAAAGGAATTAAGTCTCTAAAACTTGACGGGCTGGATCACGGTCTCGGCCTTTTGCTTGGGATCATACGCGGCTTTTTGATCTGCGCGTTCCTGCTTCCGGTTGTGGAAAAGCACCCCATCTTCAATTCTTCGGAGTTGCTAAAGACCTCCTTTTCGGCGCCATATATATTGAAAGCCGCCCACTGGATGGGAATGTATTTTAATCTTGATCTGTTGAAACCGGATGCCGCGGTAAAGGCGGTTGAAGAGATGGTGGAAAAGATGTAGCAACATTTCAAATTGAGTCAATCACTGCGCTGAAAAAGACTTGACCCGTGAGCTTAAAAGGCATAAAGTATTATAAAAAGTTAATGAAAAAGTATTGCTTTAAAAGAGGAGGAATTATGAAGAAGCTGACCGTAATCTTTACGGCGCTGTTGCTGGTGTCAGGCCTGGCATTTGCCAAGAAGGCGAATCTTATGAATATTGAAAAGGGTGAACTTCCGAATGACACAGGCGCTGTAAACATAAATCTTTCGGAAGAAAATGCCTTCACCAAGGGAGGCGTCTGCCTCAAGATAGATGCGGCTGCCTATCCCGCCGATTTTCACGCGGGAGAATTCCAGCCCAAGAAGGGTGTTTGGGACGGATTTGACTATTTAAGGTTTGAGTATTTCAATCCCGGCAAGGTTCCTATGGGTTTGGAGCTCGTAGTAAAGCCGGAGGGGAGCGGGATTGATTATACTTTGAGGTTTGACCAGCCGCTTATGTTTGCGCCCGGCAAGCACGCGATTGAGGTTGAACTCACCGGCGCGTGCTCCAACAACGGGGCGGCGATTGACTGGAAGAAGAAGATTAAGCAGTGGTACATAGCCGGAAAACTCACCGGCCCGCTTTATATAGGAAATGTGATGCTTTTGGGCGCGGATGATCTTGAAAAACTGAACGGCGGCGGAGACGAAAAGCCGGCAAAGCCTGACGCGAAGACGGAAAAGAAAGGGAAGTAATTTGAGAAGAAAAAGTATTTTGCAGGGCCGGGGTTAAACCCGGCCCTTTGTTATTCACTCAATAACAATAGGAGCAGAAGTGCTTAAAGTCTTTCTTGCAGCCCTGATCTTGGCTTTGCCTGTCTTTGGCGCTCTGTATGATACGGATATCCACCCGCTGCCGGAAGCCCCCGCGCTTCCTGAGGCCGGAAAAACCTACGTTGATCCGGTCTTTAAGACGTTGATTATGCGCGTGACCGACGAGAGCGACGGAAAAAACAATCAAAACGCTTATTCCTACTGGCCTTCCTTCAACAAGGACTGCTCGTATTTTCACATAACTACTTCAAAAATCGGCCCTGTCCTCTATTCCTTTGACCCGGCCGGATTTAAGCTGCTCTCAAAGGAAAAACTCTTTGCGGCAAAGACGCCGGGCGGAAAACTCCCTAACTGGGAGGATTCCAGCTGGAGCGGAAAAGATCCCGACTTGCTTATCTGCTGCGAGGGTCCGCGTCTCTGGAATTATAATGTGAAGACCAGGGCGTATACACTCTTGAAAGATTTCTCGGAGATGCTTCCGGGCGAGAAACCCTGGCAGTTGAGCAGGTCCATGGACGACGAGGTGTTCGGGTTTACCAGAAAAGACCTGATAAAGAACGGCATTAAAGGCTATGCCGCCTGGAAGAGGAGCACTGACAGTCTGCTGGTGAATAACGACGAAACCGAACTCGACGAGGTGCAGATTGACAAATCCGGCAGATATCTTGTGGTCAAGAGCGACAAGCAGGGCAGAGGCGTGATAAATGTCCATATCATAGACCTGCAGTCTTCCTCTGTTTCAGGCCTGCTTGACGACGGTCCGGATTTTTCTCCCGGCCACTCCGATAACGGAACGGGCTGCCTTGTAGGCGACGACAATTATCTAAACCGGTTCCTTTTCAGGAAACTCGCGAGCCCGCATTCTTTTACGGCGGTCCTCGAAAGAAAGAATGACTGGAGCCAGGGCGCGCACCTTTCCTTTCTTGCCGATGACGAGAGCATGATACTTGTGAGCAACTTTACGGCAAATAACCTGCCCTGCTCGGGATTCTTCAAAGACGAGATATTCCTTTTGGCAACGGACGGGAGCGGAAGGGTAAAGCGCATCTGCCATCACAGATCGGATTATTTAAAGACCAAGGAATATTGGGATTCCCCCCGGGCCAATATAAGCCGCGACGGAAAGTTCGTTCTCTACACGAGCAATTGGGGCGCGAGCGGAAGAAGGGATGTTTTTATAGCGAAGGTTCCGGATTGAAGCGGAACATTGGGTTCTGCCTCGGAAACTTTTGCCAGGTTTGAGAGTAGAGAATAGAGCAATAGACCGCAATCGAGCAGGGATTTTCTACTTTCTATTCTCGATTGCTCTGAAAAAGTTTGCTAGGTTTGAGAATAGAGCAATAGAGCAATAGACCGCAATCGATCTTTTATTTTCTACTTTCCAATATCGATTGCTCTGGAAACTTTTGCGAAGCAAAAGTTTCCTGGTGGAGGTGAGGGGGATCGAACCCCTTGCCTTCTCCCTGCCAGAGAGACGCTCTCCCAGGTGAGCTACACCCCCATAAAGGCGATTGCTAATTGCTGATTACTAATTACTAATTAACGTCAAATACAAAGGCAAAACAGACAATTCAAGAACGGATATGATTTTACCCGATTTTGCGCGGTTTGTAAAGAGCTTTACAGGGCGATTGCGGAATCAGCGTTTTAGAACATTGTTTTTTGAAGCAGTTTCCTGTCCGTTCTTTCTTTAAGCTTCGCAACTCCGGGGTCCATATAGAGGAATCCGTATGCCGTGTTGTAAGCGGAAACAGCTTCGGGCCGCTTGCCTATCCATCTCTTGTATTCCCCGGTCTGGTAAAAGTAGCGGGCGCGGAGCTCATTCATCAGATAATCATCGGACGGTCGAGCAAAGAGCATATTGAAGGGAGCCGCCGGGGGCGGAACGGGTTTTAGCTTCCCTGACAGGTTCAACGCATAGACCAGCCCGCAAGGCACAAAGATCTTCTCGTCCTCGTTTGAAAGCATTGTGCCGGCAGTGAAGTAAAGTTGTTTTGTTTTTGAGAGTTCCCGGTAAACGAAAGCCCTGCGTTCAGCTTTCTTCGCCGGTGTCAGTTCAAAGAAGTCCCTGCCGAAGGCCTGTCCCATCATTGTTCCGGATTCGTTAATCAGCAGGAGATCCGGCCGCGCCTGCTCGCACACTTTCATATATATAGTCGTGTAAGAAGGGTTATCTCCCCCGACTATAAGAACCGAGTCTTTGGAGCAGGAACTGAGAATATCCGAGGCAAGGGAACGGGCTTCGGTGTTTTTTGACATGTCAGCCGCGCGAGAATTTGACTCGAACATACAAAACGCAACCAATATGAAAAAGCGTTCGGGAAAGCGTTTCGGAAAGTTTGCAAGGAAAAAGGCGGTAAAGACTGAAACCGCGAATATTGACGGGAGAAAGAAAACTTTCACGATATTAAGCATGCGCGGCGAGGGGTCATAGTTAATAATCATCGGCACCGCCATAAAAGTAAGGAAGACGTATATCGTCAATACAAAGGCGCGCCGGTTCTTTTGGTAAAGTTGAACGGCCCCGATGACCGCGACCGGGAGCAGTATGAAGAACTGCGACCAGAGAAAAGCCAGATAATGATAAAGCTGCTGGAAAAAGAGCCCGATTGAGTACGGCATCTGTGTCATAGCGCCATACTCCCTGCGCAATATATGGTTGAACAGCCGGCCTATATTGGAGGGATCACCCCAGTTAATGAGCGGGTTTGCCGCCGCTCTGGCATACATATAATACGCCGTCAGGAGAAATCCGAAAGCGCCCGCGAGCAGGAACGCCCCAGAAGATTTAAAAGAATATTTCTTGCCCCGGGAATAAAAATAGAGAAAGAGGGGAAGCAGCAGTATCATCGTGTCGTGATTTCCGAGGGAAATCCCAAAGATCAGTCCGGAAAAAAGAGCGCCGCGGAAAGAACCGGTTGACCGGTAAGCCAGCAGCAAGAGGCTTGAAATGAAAAACATATTGAGAGAATAGACCTCTGCGGCGACAGAGGATTGCCAGAATAGAGGCGAGAAGACAAATACTAAAGCGAGAAGTCCGGAAGCAG
>CAIWWK010000256.1 GCA_903916325.1 Candidatus Firestoneibacteriota bacterium | reverse complement strand
GCGGCGTTCCACCCAAAACCGGATGTTGATTCAGCCGTACTGCGCCTGGATATCCCCTCTAAGCCGACATTCAGGTGCAATAATGAGGCGTTCTTCAGGGAGATGGTGCGGGCGGGATTTCAGCACAGGCGGAAGATGCTGCGCGGCAGCCTGCAGGATATAGGGTTAAGCAGAGAAGCAATTGAGAAAGCGCTGGCCGCCTGCGGCATAAAACCCGAGGCGAGGCCCGAAGAGATAGATATCCCGGGGCTGGTGGCGTTATCAAATGCTCTCTCCGGCGAGAAAAGGGAAAAAGCGTAAAACTATCCGGCCGGCTATGGCCGCAAGGAGGAATAATAATATGAATAAGAAAGTTGGATTGCAGCTCTACACATTGAGGGAGCATCTGAAGACGGAGTCAGATATCGCGCAAACGCTGAAAAAGGTAAAGGCTGCAGGCTACGATATCGTGCAGATATCCGGCTGCGGCGTGAGTGATGTGAAAGTGCTCAGCAAGCTTATCAAGGACGCAGGCCTGATTTCAAATTCAGTTCACGAAAAATATGACAGGATAACGAAGGAAACGGACGCCTTTATCGAGGATTGCAGGGTAATGGGTTATACCACCGCGGCCATCCCGTATCTGCCGGAAGAAATGAGGACCATTGAGGGGTATAAAAAGGTCGCGCGCGAGGCCAATGCGGCAGGAGAAAAACTTTTCAAGGCCGGAGTCATCCTGACTTACCACAACCACGATTTTGAGTTTGAGAACCTGGGGGGCATTCGCGGCATTGACATTATTTACGGTGAAACAAATCCTAAATATCTGCAGTCGGAGCTAGATGTTTACTGGGTGCAGTCCGGCGGGGCGGACCCCGCGGCGTGGATTCTAAAGATGAAAGACCGGGCGCCGATTGTGCACCTGAAAGAGATGGGGATAAAAGGGAAGGAGCGTTTAATGCTGCCCGTTGGCGAGGGCAACATGAACTGGCAGTCCATCCTTAAAGCGCTGGAAGAGGTTAAAACCGGGTTCTACTATGTCGAGCAGGACAGATGTAACGGCGAAGACCCTTTTGCATGCATAAAGAAGAGCCTGGATAATCTAAAGAAAATGGGAGTGGAGTAAGAGCAAAGGACAAATTCTAAACTCTAAATTCTAGACAAACAGAAAAGTGTACCGGGGCTTGCTCCGGTATATTTTTTTAATCTTTGAGGAGTGTCTGCCGCCTGTTGCCAAACCGGGACGGTCACTTTCCGCTGTAGCGCTTTTTCCAGGTTTCCCAGGATAGTTTAGGATTCTTGCCGCTCTCAAAAAGGCCGAAACTCGCTTTTTCGTCCCAGGGGACGCCGGGAAGGTCCCTGGCGTCATAGAGTTGCCACCAGGATATTCCGAGCAGGTATTCTTTCTCCGCGGCGCAATTAAAAAGCATGTCAACATAGCCGGACTGAACCTTTACCATATCCTTACCGTTCTTCGGGTTAACGGAGAAGCACGAGGTCTCAATGATGAAAAGGTCTTTTCCTGTTATTTCGTGAATGCCGTCAAGTACCCTCTCCATGGTCGCGGTATTAAAGTTTTTAAAGTCGCCGTAGTAAGCCTTCACTATGAAGTAAAAAACAAGCCCCACTGCGTCATCTTTTGAGCCGCCGAAGAACTTTAGGTATTTTCCCGGAGCCGCTTCCTTTTCAGCGCTGTTTACATCAGAGATAATAAGCATGCCGGGAGCTGCGGCATGTATTGCGTCAACAATGCCGTTGTACGAGGATTTAAACCCCTCCCATTGGGCCGGATACTTTTCAAAGTAATTATTGACGCTGTTGCCGACGGCAATATACTTCGCGCGCCCCTTATACCTCTTGGCTGCTGCGGAAAAGAAACGTTCCGCGGCGTTTCTGAAGCCGGCGGACCCCATATCCTGATCGACAAAACCGGGTATCCTTGATAATGCCACGAACCTGTGGTTGTTGTCATTTCCGCAGAGAACCAGCTGCAGCCTGAGCCCGGTATTGAACCCGTTGCGGACAGCCGCATCTACCCGCTCGTCAACCGAGTTCCAGTCATATATTCCGGGGGCTGTTTCTATGCTCTTCCAGCTTTCAAGTATCCAGATGGTGGAAGCGTTGCCTTTCAAAATATCCATGGCTTCCCGGGATGAGATTTCGTAGTACGGATCATTGGGCTTTCCCGGAGTGACAAATATGCCGATTTTATCTGAGGGGTTTGCGCAATTCAGCAGGGCGGGAAGAAACAGGATCAATAAACTCATTGCGGTGATCTTTGTCATGGAAACTCCGCTATTGCTTTGCCGCAAAAAAAGAACAGCAGGTTTTGTCTGTCCCGGAACATCGGCAACAAAGCAGAATACGGCGCGCGAAACGGCTATAACCGCCGAAAAAATTACTTGTTCGTTTTATACTCAAAGAGATCTGATTTATTGTGTTCTTTGCAGATTTTTGTCGGTTCAGTGCCCTTGATAAAATTTTCATCAATAATGTTCTTGCATTTGTCTCCGGCCAAAAGTCCGGTGTCGGCGTCAATCTTTAAAGTTATAACATTCACCGGTTTTTCGAAGTCAGCCGGAGGCGCGACATAAACCTGCTGCATAAAGTCGCCCCATATCGGAGCAGGTGTATTGCCGCTTGAGATGACCGTGCCGAGTGACCTGTGGTCGTCAAAGCCGACCCATATACCGCAGGAGAGGCCTGAAGTGTAGCCCACGAACCAGACGTCAGAATAATTATCAGTTGTTCCGGTCTTGCCCGCGCAGGGAAAATTCACGCCGGCCTCCCTTATTGCCCTAGCAGTGCCTTTGTTAATCACGTCTTCCATCATCGAGATCATTACATAGGCGGTTTCAGGCTTAAGCACTTCCTGCAGTTTCGGGGTGTTTTCTTCTATTATCTTGCCTGCGCTGTCTTTTATGTAGAGTATTGATACCGGTTCCACCCTGACGCCCATATTCGGGAAAACACAGTAGGCCGAGACCAGTTCCAGAAGATTTACCTCAGAAGTTCCGAAGGCGAGAGAAAGGTTCTTTTTGATTTTAGATCTTATGCCCATTTTCTGCGCGTAACTTGCGGCAGCGGAGGTCCCGACCTTTGTCAAAAGCTTGAGCGTGACAACGTTCCTTGAGGTGTAAAGACCTTTTCGCAGGGTTGTCGGGCCGAAGAATTTCTTTTCGTAGTTCTCAGGTTTCCATTCAGTCCCGTCCCTGTCCGTTATCACAATAGGGGAATCAGTTATTAGGTCGGCCGGAGTGAACCCGTTGTCTATGGCCGCAGTGTAGATAAAGGGTTTGAAAGCGGAGCCGGGCTGCCGGAAAGCCTGGGTGGCGCGGTTAAATTCGCTCTCCTTGAAGTCCCTGCCGCCGATCATTGCTCTGACGTAACCGGTCTTAGGTTCCATGCATATAATTGCTATCTGCAGAGGAACATTCTTTTTGAAGTTGGGATCTGAGGAAATGTTTTCAGCCGGTATTCCCATCTCTCTCGCGATTCTGGTTTCGGCGTCCTCGATGCCTTTTGCGGCTGCTATCTGCGCTTTGTCCTGCAGGCGAAGGTCGAGGGTGGTGTAGACGGAAAGGCCGCCCTTGTAGATCGTATTGCTGCCGTAAGTTTCCTCTATGGTCCGGCGTATGTGCTCTACAAAGTAAGGGGCGTTCCTGGTTTCTGTCGTATGCAGTTCTATGGGGGACGCTTTGGCGAGCGAGCCCGCTTCCTTGGTGACAATCTTTCGTTTTATCATGCGCTCGAGGATCATGTCCCGGCGCGCTCTTGCTTTTTCCATGTTATTGAAAGGAGAGGTCTTATTCGGGGACCTTACAAGTCCCGCCATCAACGCGCATTCCGGAAGCGAGAGCTCCTCCACGTGCTTGCCGAAGTATGTCCTGGAGGCGGCCTCGACGCCGTATGCGCCGGAGCCGAAGTAGACCTGGTTCAGGTACATCTCGAGTATTTCCTTTTTCGTGTAACGGTATTCTATTTTGAGCGCGAGCATTGCTTCTTTAATCTTCCTGGAAATGGTGCGCTCCTGGGTAAGGAAAAGGTTTCTCGCGAGCTGCTGGGTAATAGTCGAAGCGCCCTGTTCCACTCTGGCGTGTACCAGATTCACAAGGGTTGCGCGCATTATGCCGAGCGGATCTATTCCCCAGTGGCTGTAAAACTTTTCGTCCTCCACGGCGAGCAGGGCGCGTTGGAGATTCTCCGGGACTTTGTCTATGGGGACAAGGGTTCTCTGTTCCACGAAGAGCTGGGCTATGAGTTCACCGTTGACATCGTAGAGCTTGCTCGCAAGCGAGGGTTTGTAGCCTTCGAGCTCGCTTAACGGCGGAAGCTCCTGATAGAAAGCGATAAGCAGGCCGAAGAGCCAACCGACCAGGACGCAGAGCAGCACGAATACCCCGGTGCGGAAGTTCCTATTTCTTGCCCAGAGGGCTGCCAGTTTTCCAAACATACCATATTATATAGAAAAGCCGCGGATTTTTCAAATATTATTGCCTGTTTTGCCTTGTTTTTCAATGCTTTCCGCCTGGCATATTGACAAAAAATGGGTGCTTTGTTATAATCAACTTGCTGGCTGGGTCATTCGGTTTACCGGTTTCCCGGCGGGCTTTTCGAAGGTTCCCTCTTGACGGGAACTTTTCTTTTTTAAAAAATCTGTCAAAAAAGGTGGCGATTAAATTGGTGGAAGTCATAGTGAAGTCCGACGAATCGTTCGAATCGGCCCTCAAGAGATTCAAGAGGAAATGCCAGATGGAAGGCATCCTTACGGAAATCAGGAAAAGGGAGTATTACGAGAAGCCGAGCGAAAAGCGGAAGAAGAAAGAAGAAGCGGCTGCCCGTAAGCTGAGAAAAAGACTTGAAAAGATGGACTAAGGAGCCGTTCAAGTGGGATTAAAAGAGAAGATCGACGAAGATATCAAGTCGGCTATGAGGGCAAAGGAAGAACTTAAGCTCTCGGCTTTGAGAATGGTAAAGGCGGCAATAGGCAACGCCGAGATAGCCAAAAAGAAATCCTTTATTGACGAAGATGTTTTTGCGATACTCCAGACGGCTGTTAAACAGAGAAAAGATTCGGCGGAACAGTTCAGGGCGGGCAACCGCCCTGAACTCGCCGAGAAAGAAACGGCGGAAATAAAAATACTTGAAGCCTATCTTCCGACTCAACTCGGCGAGCAGGAGCTGCGCGAGCTTGTCGCGAAGGTTGTTTCGGAAACCGGAGCGGTCGGAGCAAAAGACACCGGCAAAGTGATGGGCAAGCTTATGCCCCTCGTAAAGGGAAAGGCTGACGGCGGACTGGTGAACAGGCTGGTACGGGAGATTCTTAAGTAGCTTGCTGAAAGTATTAAAACGCAGTTTCTATGCAAGGTCTTCCGCGCTTGTAGCTAAAGAGCTGCTCGGTAAGATTATTGTAAGGGAATTTTCCGGAAGGAAGATCACCGCCAGGATAGTTGAAACCGAGGCCTATCTCGGAAAAAATGACCCCGCCTCGCATGCCGCCGGCAAGATGACCAAAAGAAACTCCGTGATGTTCGGCGCCCCCGGGCACGCGTATGTATACTTTTGTTACGGATGCCATTTCATGTTCAATACCGTTACCGAAAAGGAAGGCAGGGCCGGTGCGGTGTTAATCAGGGCTGCCGAAATCGCAGGAAGCAGCCCCAGGGCCGGCGGGCCCGGAAAGCTCGCGAAGTATCTTAAGATCGGGCGCGGCTTGAACGAACATGATCTTACATCCGGAAGAAAACTCTACATTGCCGATGACGGCTTTGTCCCGGAAAAGACCGGGAAAAGCGGCAGGATTGGCATCAGCGGCGCAAGAGAAAAGCTTCTGCGGTTCTTCATCAAAGGGAACCGGCATGTTTCAAAGTACAGGTGACGGAGGCATTATGAAACTTCGCGAATTTTACAGGCTGGCTATAGAGACGGGCATGGATAATGACCCGCGAGGCAGGAAGAAAACGGAAAAACTGCTGAAACAGGCTAAAGAAAGTTTTATAGAATTGAAAGCGGAAAAAAAGAAATACTTTGACCGCGACAGGCTTATTAATCCTTACGCGGATACCAGAATATTGAACGGCGATAAAGACGCCGAGATAAAAAAAATACTCGTCGGGATTGACATGGAAGCAGGAGAGATTGTTCTTGCGGACAGGCTGATGGAAAAACAGAAGATAGACCTTGTTCTGTCTCATCATCCGGAAGGCAGGGGGCTTGCCAACCTGCACGAAGTGATGTCAATCCATTCCGATGTCGCGGCTTCTTTCGGGGTTTCAATTACCGCGGCGGAAGGGGTAATGCTTACCCGCATAAAAGAGATAGAAAGAAGGCTTATGCCGGTCAATCATTTCAGGGCTGTTGACGCGGCGAAGCTTCTTGGGCTTAACTTCATGTGCGCTCATACCGTGGCAGACAATTGCGTCGCCAATTACCTCCAGAAGAAGATGGACGCGGAAAAACCGGAGACCATAAAGGACCTGCTTGAACTGCTTCTTGAGATCCCGGAATACTCGCTCTCTGAAGCGGCGGGGGTCGGACCGAGCCTTATAGCCGGGCGCGATAACGCTAAGGCCGGCAGGATAATGGTGGACATGACCGGCGGCACCGAAGGCTCCAAAGACCTGATAGAAAAATGGGCGCAGGCCGGCGTAAATACCGTGGTCGGCATGCATTTCTCGGAAGAGCATAGAAAAGAAATGGAGAAGCATTATATTAATGCCGTTATTGCGGGGCACATAAGCAGCGACAACCTCGGGCTTAATCTGCTTTTTGACGAGATAATAAAAAAAGGCGGCAAGCTTGAATTTATCGAATGCTCGGGTTTCCGCAGGGTAAAAAGATAGTTTAATGGGGCTTATCCCGCAGGACAAGATAGAGCTTGTAAAAGACGCCAATGACATTGTTGACGTTGTTTCAGGTTATGTTTCTTTGAAAAAGACCGGTGCAAGTTTCAAGGCGTGCTGTCCTTTTCACACGGAAAAAACGCCGTCTTTTGTGGTCAGTCCTGCAAAACAGATTTGGCGCTGCTTCGGGTGCGGCATCGGCGGAAATGTTTTCGGTTTTGTGGAAAAAGCCGAGCATATGAGTTTTGCCGAAGCGGTAAGGTTTCTGGCGGAAAGAAGAGGCATCAGCATTGAATATACCGACAGCGGCAAACCGGAACTTCGGGACCAACTTTTAAAACTCAATGAACTTGCGGCAAAATATTATAAATATGTGCTGGAATCAGATATGGGAAGGTCTGCCAGGTATTATCTTTCGCAGAGGGGCATAAACGCAGAATCTTTGGCGAGATGGAGCCTTGGGTTCGCGCAGGATTCCTGGGACGCGTTCTTGAAATACGCTAAATCCAAGGGGTATACGGAACAACTGCTGGAAACCGCGGGTCTTATTATCAAGAACGAGCAGCGGGGAAGTTACTACGACAGGTTCCGGAACCGCATTATTTTTCCGGTCCAGGACAGGAACGGGAAATACTGCGCGTTCGGCGCCAGGGTGACGGACAAGTCCCTGCCCAAGTACCTTAATTCTCCGGAGACGCCGGTGTACGTGAAAAGCCGTATACTCTACGGCTGGCCGCAGGCGAAGGCCGCAATCTCTGAGAGCAACACGGTTATCATTGTCGAAGGCTACATGGATGTTGT
>CAIWWK010000255.1 GCA_903916325.1 Candidatus Firestoneibacteriota bacterium | reverse complement strand
AATTGAGTTCCCGAGAGCCGGGTCCTGCCCGTTAAGCGACGCGCCGCCCGCGACTGACAACTCGGGCTTTAGCGCCTCCGCTTTAAGTTTGGCCTGTTCCCTTAACGCCTTAACCTTCAGTTTTAAAGCGAGCAAATCATAGCGCGCCGGCATTTCGGCGGGCAATTTACCGGGACGGAGAGCTTTCTCCTCGGGAGCGCTGAGAGTTTCCTTTACTTCAGTCGAGTTTTTCCCCCGCAGGGCGTTAAACCCCCTGGCAGCCGCTTTCTCGTCATCCTCGGCTCCCACAAGGGAGAGTTCTCTATACTTTAGGTCGGAATCGGCCTGCACAATGTCGTCCTTGTCCATAAGGTTCAGGTCTATCTTTTCCTGCATCCACTCGTGTAGTTTTTTTGAGCGCTCAAGCAGTTCTCTGTTTACCTTGACGGCTTCGCGCGCGAGCGAGAGTTTCCAGTAGGCCTTCTCTGTTTCGGAGCGGAGCTCTCTTTTTGAATGAAGCCGGTCATAAATATCCGCTTTATTTTTATTTTCAAGCGCGTTTGACTGCGCCTTTACTTCGCTGCCGAAGGAATTCCTAAGCAGGTCAAGCTTGAACTCAAGAACCAAAGCCGAGGTGTAGTAATTCGGCATAGTGATAAAGCTGAGAGGCGGCAGAGGCGGAATGACGATGGGAGTTATCCCGCTCAGGGAAGTATAGGAGGTCTGGAAATGGAACTTGCCGGAAAGGCCAAAATCCGTGCGCCCTTCAACGCCAAGGTCAAGGGAGGTCTGCGCCTGGGTATCCCCGTAAAGCACGGAAAGCTGCGACGGGCTTTTATTAACGCCTGTATTGGCGGCTGCAAAGCCCCAAGCGCCGGTAAGCACGGCCTTTTCGTTGAGCAGGCTTTTTGCCGCGTCAATGCTTTCGCTGACCGACCGGTAGGCCGGGCTTCCTTCCTCCATCTGTTTCAGGTACACGCCAAGCGAAAGGTCCGCCGCGAAAATTGACGGCGAAAGAGCCAGCAGGCAGGCCGCTATGACTGTTTTTATTTTCATTTCTTAGCCTTTCTTTCCAGTTCCCGGAAGAAGCAGCCGGTCAGGTGTTCTATATATTTGTCCTGGCTTCCCTTGTTTTTGAAATCGTATTTCGCGAATCCCTTATAGAACTCCGGAAACATCGCGGGGAATATTACCGCCGAGGTCATCTGCATTATCAAAAGCTGGAGCTGCTCCTTTTCCTTGCCCACGAGCGCCTCAACCCTTTCCCGAAGCTTATGCAGGAACGCGCTTAGGTGCTTAAAATACTCGCCGCTGTGATCCTGCTTGATGAAAGATTCAAAGAAGTACGCTTTTGTCATTCCCGGGCTTTTTACCATATCGGAGAGACAGAGATTCATGAACTCTTTGAGCAATAAATGCGGGTCCTGCCTGCCCTTTTCCAGCACCTTAAGCCAATCTCTATCTGCAAGCCCTATCGTGTAACCCAGAACTTCCCTGATCAGCCCTTTCTTTGAGCCGAAATAGTAATTTATAGCCGCGATATTCACGCCCGCTTTTTTGGCAACGCCTCTTACGGTGAGCGCGCCCATTCCGTGCTCTTCAATATTCTCAATAGCCGCGGTGATTATCTTCTCCCGTTCCGATATTTTCGATTTTGCCACACAACCCCCGGTAAAACACTTGTTTCAAACACGTGTTTGAATTTTAGCGCGTGGGATTCTTTTTGTCAAGTTATTTCCGCTTCTATCTTTTAGCCAGGTAAACCGGTTTTTTGGGGGTATTCCCGCCGACAACGAAACCATCGGGCGTGAAAGCAAGGGTTTGCGCCAAAGTGTTCGCAGGCAGTTCTTTCACCCTTTCCCAGTAACCCCGCTCTCCCGCTGAAACGAGCGCGAAATTAAGCAGGTCTTCCGGGTAAATCAGCATCCAGGCAGCGCCGCGCTTTTCAAAATAGGGCTTCTTTATGATATTAGCGCCGGAGATCTGAAGGGGCATAGAATACGCAAACCTGTCCTCATAGGCAATGTACGGGCTTTTGAGTTCGGGATAGACCTTCTGAATATCCTTTGCCAGCAGTTTATGCATATTCGCGGCGTATTCATGGTCCTTTTGCTCCAATTGAATAAAGACGGCGCCTGCGATCAGCACCAAGGCAGAAAGAACCATCGCCGCTGTTTTCGCGAGAGTGTTTCGCTTTTCAAACAGGGAAACGAACCACATTGAAATGTAGATATAAAAACCGGCAAGCGGAAGGTATTTGTATCTCCCGAACTGGTAGTAATTCTCTGTCGGGACCGTAAATATCCCTATTATTCCGCAGAGCATCAGGAGCAGGCAAAACCTCGCCCCCCTCTTCTTCGCTTTGCCTATCAGAACCGCGAGGACTATAAGGCCGACCAGGCCGCCAAAATTGAAGATGTCAGGCTTGTTTAGCAGAAAAAATTGCACGTTAAGAAGAATGTTGAAGTACTCAAGGAAGTATTTGCCTATCCTCAGAAAATTGACCTGGTCCGGCCGGAAATACTGCTCAACCGGATGAACGGTCCGCACAAAAAGATATACCATCCCATAAACGGAGGAGATAAGGATATATGGAAGAAGTATTCTAAAGGCTTTTCCGGCCTTCATTTTTTTACCGTCTTTCCTTTCGCAGATCAGCCAGGCGGCCAGCACTAGGGGAACGATTACCCCGTTATACATTGAGAGCGCGGCAAGCAGAGCGAAGAGGACGGATAATATGTAGAAAAGCCGTTTTCCCTCCCTCCTCCAGAGAATAAACAGGATCAGAGAGAGCATTATGGATGTAAAAACGAGCAGATGGCAGAGGGCGGAAATCCACAGGACTGTTTCACAACTTTGCGCGCTGATGGCAAAGAAGGCCATCGCCAGAAGCGCGGCGGATTTTTTTCCGGTGATTAGATGCGCCGCGTAACCGAGCAAAACGGTATTGAGGAGATGAAATACCAGGTTTGTGAGGTTAAACCAGAACGGGTCCGCGCGAAAAAGCGCTGTATTCGCCGAGAAGACCAGGCTCGGCACAATCCAGTTAAATTTGTCAAAGAGGCTGCTGCCGCCGGACATTACCCGCGCGAAGTAAGAAAAGGCGCCAAATTCATCATAGACAAAGAAGCTCGCGAGGGTCCTTGAATAAACGGCAGCCGCTCCGAGCAGGATAAGAACGGAAAACAAGACGACGCTCCTGTCGGACATCCCTGTCTTTTTTGGGCCCAAGCTCCCTCCAAAATCATTTAATGAAAACGGAGCACACAGCCTGCGCCGCGTGCTCCGCGAAATTCACGCTTTAGCTTTCAACGGCTATTTTATCAATATCCTGACATCCGCCACCCTGCAGCCTTCGCCGAGCGCGTAAACAATAATCGGGTTCATATCTAGCTCGCTGATCTCCTCAAAATCAACCAGTAGCTGGGACAATCTCTGCATGCATTCCGCGACGGCGTTGATATCGGCAGGCGGTTTTCCGCGTATGCCTTCCAGCACCTTGTACATCTTCACGGACTTTATCATCTTCATTGCGTCCGAGGGTTTAAGCGGGGCAAATCCGAAAGTTACGTCTTTGAGCGCTTCAACATAAATACCGCCGAGTCCGAACATTACCACCGGGCCGAACATCGCGTCCCTGTTTGCGCCGACTATGAGCTCTTCGCCTTTCTTCGCCATCTCCTGGACATTCACGCCCCAGACCTTCGCGTCCGGCTTGAACGCTTTTACATTGGACATCATCGTGTCGTACGCGGCTTCCACTTCAGCGTCGCTCTTCAGATTTATCACAACGCCCTTCACGTCAAACTTGTGGACTATATCCGGCGAGACTATCTTCATCGCTATCGGGTAACCTATCTCTCTTGCGAACTTCAGCGCTTCCTTTTTATCCCTTCCCAATTTTGACTTAAGGGTCGGGAAGCCGTAGGCGTTGAGCACTTCAAGCGATTCAAGTTCGGGCATAAAGGTGCGCCCTTCTTTCTTCACTTTCTCAATGATGCTCTTAACTTTTTCCTTGTCGACTTTGTAGGTTTTCACCTCCGATTTCGGCTGGTTAATAAACTCGCCAAACTTGTACATCCTCGCGAGAGTTTCCGCCGCTTCTTCAGGGAACCTGTAGGTGGGTATCTTGTGCTTCTTCAGGATATCTATGCCCTTGGAAACATCCACTATGCCCATGAAACAGGCAAGCACGGGTTTCGCGCTGGCTTTGGAGGTCAGGACAACGCTTTCCGCTATCTCTTCCACGTCCGTTACAGACTGCGGAGTGAGGAGGACTATCACGCTGTCAACATTCTTGTCGTTTAGCACGTGGGTCATCGCGCCTTCGTACCTGTCGTGCTGGGCGTCGCCGATAACATCTATCGGATTATTGAAATTGGAAGTTTTGGGCAGGAATTTCTTCAGCTCGATTACCGTTGAATCTTCAAGCTTTGCGAGTTTCAAACCGTACTTGATGACTGCGTCGGTCGTCATAATGCCGGGGCCGCCCGCGTTGGTGACTATGCAAACCTTGTCGCCCTTGGGCACAGGCATGGATTCAAAAGCTATTGCCATGTCCAGCAGTTCTTCCACCTTTTCCGCCCTGATTATGCCTGCCTGGGCAAAAAGCGCTTCGTACATTAAATCAGAACCTGCCAGCGCGCCTGTATGCGAAGAAGCGGCTTTTGCTCCTTCAGCGGTGCGCCCGGATTTCAAGGCGATAATGGGTTTAACATTCTGGTTCTCAATGCTTACCTGCTTGGCTTTCTCTATGAAAGCTCTCGGGTTTGCCAAATCTTCCACATACATAATGATGACTTTTGTCATCGGGTCGTCTTTAAGATAGAGCAGAAGATCAAGCTCCTTTACGCCTGCCTTATTGCCCATCGAAACGAATTTCGAAAAACCTATGCCGAGCCCCTTGGCGTAATCAAGGATTGCCGTGCCAAGCGCTCCGGACTGGGTGATAAACGCGATGTTGCCCGCTCCCGGCATGAATTTGCCGAAGGCCGCGTTCATCGCGACATTAGGTTCCGGGTTAATTACGCCCAGGCAGTTGGGGCCTATAAGCGCCATGTCGTATTTTTTTACTATCTCTATAACTTTGTTTTCCAGGGCAACGCCGTCGCCGCCAACTTCTTTGAATCCGGCAGAAATTATTATTATTCCTTTCACGCCTCTCTGCCCGCATTCCTCAAGCACCGACGGGACATAATCAGGCGGAATGACAATTATCGCCATATCAACCGGATCCGGTATGGCGGAAACGGTGGGATAACACTTCACTCCCAGGATGTTATCGGCTTTGGGGTTTACGGGATAGAGCACTCCGTTGAAACCGCCGCCGATAAGGTTTGTGAAGATGGTGCGCGAAAGAGTCCCCTCTTTCGTTGAAGCGCCGACGACCGCGATGGACTTCGGGTAGAAAATTTTCTGAATATCCATAAATGTCTCCTTCAAAACATTGAATTATCATTGTGTAGGACCAAAATGCAAATTCTAAACTCTAAATTCTAAACAAAAACCAAGCACATACATTTGGCCTTCTTTCTTTTTTGCCTTTTGCCCTTTTGCTTATTGTTTAGTATTTAGGATTTAGTGCTTGCTCTTTAAAGCTTCTACCTGTTCCAATTTTACTTTGAAGCATTTGACCGCTGCGGTCGCAATCACTTCCCCGTTCTCCAGCGCCGCTTCGCCTTTCACGCTAATGAGATTCTTCACTTCCTTCTCTATCCACGAAGAAAAAATTATCTTCTGTCCGATAAGAGCGGGCTTCTTGAGGCGCACGGTCAACTCGGCGGTAACAACGGGAGTGTCATACATTCTCCACGGAAGGTTTACCGTAACTTCGTCAAGAACAAGAGAAATCATTCCGCCGTGAACCACTCCGGCGTAACCCTGGAACTTCTTTGGGAAGGCGTATTCCGTGAAGAGCTTGCCGTCTTTTTCGTGGAAATGCAGTTTAAGCCCGTCGTGGTTTTTGTTGCCGCAGGCGAAACAAAAATGATCGTCTTCCCAACCCATAAAAGCTCCAGAAGGTGATTACCATGATTTAAGAAACGGATGTAACCGGCAAAAACAAGACCATTAAGAATATCACTTTTGAAATGTTTTTTCAAATACTGATTGGCGTATTGTGATTGGTTTACAGGGTAAAGGTTAACAATCGGAGTGAAAATAGACAATAGAGCATTAGACCGCAATCGAGCTTGTCTAATTTCGACTCTCTAATCTCGATTGCTCTACCATTTTTCAGCCGGAGGCTGAAAAATGGTGGGCAGGGATGGATTTGAACCATCGAAGGACTAAGTCCGACAGATTTACAGTCTGTTGCGATTGGCCGCTCCGCAACCTGCCCATAAAGACAATTACTGATTGCTGATTACTGATTGCTAATTAAAAGCAAGATCAAAGTCAAAGGCAAAGTCAAAAGCAAATCAAAATCAACTTCAAATTCAACTTCAACTTCAAGTTCAACTTCTGATTCAGATTTGTTTTGGGGTATATTGCTTCATATACTTAATGAAACCGCCAAGCTGTTTGCCAAGGGTTCCCATAGTATCGTAACCCTTATTGAAATCGTCTTTTTCCAGAAGCCCCAGGGATTCAGCCAGATACAACTGGCTCTTTACCTCTCCAAGGGAACCTTTCGCAATCCTTAGAAACCGGATAAAATCACCGTTGTTGTCGTATTCAAAACCTTCGGCGATATTT
>CAIWWK010000254.1 GCA_903916325.1 Candidatus Firestoneibacteriota bacterium | reverse complement strand
GAAATGTTGATAAAAAAACTGGATGCCGAGAACAAGAAGAGTAATAGTAGAAGGAATGCCTTACCATATAACCCAGAGAGGGAATTACAGGCAAGCTATATTTGAAACAGACAAAGACCGCGAGCAGTATTTAGCCTGGATAGAAGAATATAGCGTGAAATACAAGGTGTACATCCTGGCATATTGTCTGATGTCAAATCACGTCCATTTTGTAGCCATCCCAAAGGAACAAGAGAGCCTCGCGAAACTATTCAGCGCAACTCACATGAGGTACTCGCATTATTTCAACAAGAAGAAGAAGGCAAAGGGACATTTGTGGCAGGGGAGATTTTATTCCTGCATCTTAGGCGATGAGCATATTAAGGAAGCGGCAAGATATGTTGAACTAAATCCGGTAAGGGCCAAGCTGGTAAAGAAAGCAGAAGATTGGAAATGGTCAAGCGCGAAATTCAATATGGATGACGGTGCCGGGAAGATCAAGATAACGGGAATGACGGGGTATTATGAGATAACCGGGAAGGAATGGAAGGAGTATGTCAGGGAGAAGGAATCAAAGGAGTTTGTCGGAGAGATCAGAAAAGCGACAAATATGAGCAGGGCTATGGGAAGTGAAAGTTTTATTGCGAAACTTGAGAAGAAGTTTGGTTTGAATCTGCGCTTAACCAAGCAGGGGCGTCCGAGAAATCCAAGTAGGACTGAGGAAGTAGGATAATTAAAGGTGTCTGTCCCCTTTAAAAGGTGAGGATATTCAATCACAGCCAAAGGAGTGCCAGTGGGCAATGGGTTTAAACTGAAATGCACCAAATGCTCCTACGAAACTGATATGCTGATGCTCGGTGTCGGGAAGCTTCCGATTTTCAGGTTTTGCGAAGGTGTGCTCTATTCCTGCCCGGATTGCAAAAAGATGGTGGTCATAGATAAATACTGCAGTCTGAAAGAATTCAAAAAAGTCTCCGGGCCAAACCAGCCCTGGAGCGGCCATTTGGGGCTTTTGGAGAAAGATTTAAAAGACATAGAGAACGCGGTAATCAAGCAGAAGGCTGAAGGCGTGCTTTGTCCCGATTGCGGTTCAGCCAAGGTGAAGCGGGTAAGGAAAAAAGATAAGTTCATCTGCCCAAAATGCGGAGATAAGATGCAGGAGGGCGAGGAGTATTGTTGCTGGGATTGAGGGGCAGAGGGGCGGAGGCGCGGATGCGCAGAGGCGCAGCAAAAGCAAGAGGGCGGAGGGCGGAAGACGGTGGTCCGAGGGCCGATACCCTCGCAATCCGTGAGTTTCTAATACAGAAAAAAGATGAATGAAATTATTGAAAAACAACAAAGGAGTTAGATGAAAACAATCATGCTTTTTTTCGCGCTGTTCGCTTTGGTTCTGCCGTGTACTGCTTTTCCCGAAGTAAGTGTTCCGCCCATTCCCTCGTTTGATGCCTGGGAAGAGAATATGCAAAACGGAGAAAAGTTTCTGACTCCCATAAAGGGCGAGGTTGATGAAAAATATGTCTGGTACTACGACGGCATCAAGGTCTATTACCAAATCGCTGAATATACGAAAGACAGTAAATGGCTTCAGGGTGTTCAGGTCTGCAAGGACTGGTATCGCGACGAGTATGTGTTGAAGATACCGATGGTCGGCGCCTGGCGGCTTTTCCCTCACGGGCTATATATTGACTACAAGAAAACCGGAGACATCAAATCAAAAGAAGCCCTGCTAAAGCTTGCAAAACAGGGTGCCTTTGCGGACAGGAATATTGATTACGCCAAAACTACAGAGTATGACCTGAAGACCGTCGCGCTCAGCAGGGAAGTTGCATACAATATTAACTGCTATCTTACGGCGCAGGAACTCGGAGATCCCGCTTTCAGCAAGCCCGATCCATATATTGACCTCGCGCTCCGCCATTTGACAATCTGGAACGAATGGCTCAAATCCGGCAGCGCTTCCTATCCCTACAATGCGGAAAATGGCACAGGGTTCCAGCCTTTTATGGCAGGGCTTACCTGCGAAGCCCTGATATATTATTATGAAAGCAAATTCGCTGATCCCGTAAAGAAAAAGGAGATTTTCTCGGCGATAAAAGAGATTGCGGTCCGTATGTGGGATAGCGCCTGGATAGAGGATAAAAGTACCTTCTACTATGAGAATAACAAAAAGGGGCCGGCGCCGGATCTTAATCTTTTAATAGCGCCGCTTTACGCCTGGCTCTGGCACTACACCGGAGAAGAGCAGTTCCGGATAAAAGGCGATAAACTTTTTGCAGGCGGCGTCAAGTTTGCCTGGTTAGACGGGGGAAAACAATTCAGCCAGAATTACCGCTGGAGTTTTGCCTATGTTAATTGGAGAAAAGCGCTTCCTGTGGAAGTTAGCGGGAAATAGTGTGTAAATCGGACTGAGCCTAGTTGTTAAGGTAGAAGGTTTGATGCGCGGAGGCGCGGATGCGCAGAGGCGCGGCAAGAGCAAGAGGGCAGAGGGGCGGAGGCGCGGATGCGCGGATGCGCAGCAAAAGCAAGAGGACGGTGGGCAGTAGACCGATTGAAAACGTGAGTATTTAATTATCAATTAGTAATCAGCAATTAGTAATCCGCGGAGCGGCATGGGTCCTTCGCGCTAAAACCAATTACTGATTGCTTATTGATAATTACTGATTAACGGTTCAAAGATTATGGTTTAGGTTTTTATTGAGCAGAGATAGGTCCTTCGCTTCGCTCAGGACTGCGCCTTCGCTGCGCTCAGGACGATGCCTTCGCTGCGCTCAGGACTGAGCCTCCGGCTCAGGATGACGCTTTTATTTAGACAGAATTTGTGGAGGGTTTATGCAGAGCTATAACTGGTACTCGCAGCTGATTAGGCCCTCGTGGGCGCCGCCGAATTGGCTCTTTGGGCCGGTATGGTCGGTTCTCTACATTATGATAGCGATTTCGTTTATCCAGGTTTTCGCAATGGCAGGGAAGAAAGAGATTCCGTTCCTGGTAGCGCTGCCCTTCATTCTCAACCTTCTGTTTAACTTCGCTTTTACTCCGCTTCAATTTGGACTGAAGAACAACCTGCTTGCCGCGGCGGACATACTTTTGATTCTTTCCACGCTCGTCTGGGCTATGATTGCTGTCTGGCCGCACGCCCGCTGGAT
>CAIWWK010000253.1 GCA_903916325.1 Candidatus Firestoneibacteriota bacterium | reverse complement strand
TTGAACCATAGTCTACCGCAAAACTTTTGTTTCCGGAATGTTCAATAAGACCGTAACCAACCGTCGCTACCCCGGGATCTATGCCCAGTATCCGCATGGTTTTGCTTCCTTGGTCAGGCCGAGGTATATTATTCAGCTAATTCCGACTCCGGAATATCGGCATTGGTATAGACATTGCCGACATCGTCATTGTCTTCAAGCGAATCAACAAGATTTAGAATAGATTTAGCCGTGTGTCCGCTTACTTCAATATAATTCTGCGGAACATTGGTAACTTCAGCGGATATGATGGTAAACTTCTTCGCCTCAAGCGCCGCTTTGACTTTTTCAAAGTGTTCGGGAAGCGTTACGATATCAAATGTTTCAGCCTCAACGCTCATGTCTTCCGCGCCGTTATCAAGCGCCGCGCCCATAACATCATCCTCGGTAGCGCCTTCCTTGGAGACCGAAATCAACCCTTTCTTGCCGAACATATAAGATACACAACCTGCTTCACCCATATTGCCGCCGTGTTTGGAGAATATCGTCCTTATCTCGGCCGAGGTTCTGTTCTTATTATCAGTTGAACCCTCAATAAATACCGCTACCCCGCCCGGCCCGTAGCCCTCGTAGGTTATCTCTTCGTAGGTTGCCCCTTCAAGCTCGCCTGTACCCTTCTGGATGGCCCTCTTTATGTTCTCCTGCGGCATGTTTACGGCCTTAGCTTTAGCCACGACCGTACGAAGGTAGGCGTTCGTATCTACGCTACCGCCGCTTTTCTTGGCGGCAATAGTAATCTCGCGCAGTATCTTCGAGAACATCTTTCCTCTTTTAGCGTCGTTGGCGCCTTTTTTCCTCTTAATTGTTGCCCATTTTGAGTGTCCTGACATGAAAACATCTCCTTTAAAGAATATTTGAGCCGTGATTACCTTCAGAAGTATATCAAAATAATGGCGGGTTTTCTATATCTTTTTGCCGAATTTACCGCTCAACTCGTAGTCTTTAATCAGTCCGCAATCCGCAAAACTGAAGTAGCGGTTATCTCCTACAACGATATGATCCAGCACTTTTATCTCCATCAGCTGGCCGGCATGAACAAGGTTCTCCGTCACTGCTTTATCCGAATCGCTCGGAGAAGGAATCCCGGAAGGATGGTTATGGGCGAAAATCAGCGCCGCGGAATGCTTTGACATGGCGCTTTTCATTATCTCTCTCGGATAAACTGAGCTGGAATTAAGACTACCTTCAAATATATCCTCGACATCAACAATACGATTCTGACTGTTGAGATAGAGCACTTTAAAAACTTCCTTTTTAAGATCTCTCATTGAGACATACAGATAATCAAAGACTTCTTTTGACGAACGGCAGGCATACTCCTCTTTTGCTTTCTGTTCCAGGTAAACCTTTGCAAGTTCTCTGGCGAGCTTGAAGCCGAATACATTATTTCTGCCTACTCCCTTAACAACTGTCAATTCTTCCGTGCCGGCCTCAAGTATTTTCCTGAGCGTTCCGAACTTCCTGATTATTTCTTTGGCTATGGGCTTGCAGTCGCGCCTTGGAGTGGCAAGAGTCAGCAGGAGTTCGGCTACTTCGTAATCCTGAAATCCGTCAAAACCGGTCTTTAAGAAACGCGCGCGGAGCCGCTCCCTGTGACCTGCCAGCATTGCTTTAGGTTCGTTGACGTTCTCCATTTGAAAGATTCTATCAGTGTCTTTTCTAAGCCGCAACAATAAAGAAGCCGCCGGAAACATTTTACCGGCGGCTCTTCAGATGTGATTAACTATTTAATCAGGTAAAGTCTGTTGTCTTCTACTTTGTAGAACAGCGGCGCAATCTGCACCTTTGGATACTTTCTTGAGAGACGGTGCTTCTCGCTGACTATGAAATCCTTCTCGTTCCCGATTTCGTGCATGGGGGCCATGTTCATGAAATGGTCTTCAGCAGCTTCCTTTTTCCAGCCGGCATGCTTAACGAGGCCATTGATAAACTCCTGTTTTTTTGATATCAGGTTTGTCATGGCGCAGTGGTTGTGTCCTATCAGGGCGATGTGCTTCACGTGTCCGACAGCAATGGCGAAAGAGACCTTGAATTCGCTGTAGCGAAGATTAGCTCCGCCGGACCTGATAATAAATGCAAAATTATCCGGGATATGAAGATACTTGCGGTTGTCCATGCACATGCCAACCAGCAGCTTAGCGGAAGGGTATTCATCGAATTCACGGCCGAAATTGTGGTATTCGAAAAGTAATGAGATAGGCGTGTTTTTGTAAATAGTTGGGATATCTTTTTTTGAGAGGATTGGAACTATTTTGTGGGACATAAGGGCTCCGGTATAAACGGGGTCCACATTATCAATTAGTTATCAGCTATAAGTTATTAGTTATCGTTTTTATCAGTCGACGGGATTGCCGGTTCATTAACACTCGCACAATAACTGCTTTGTGCTCG
>CAIWWK010000252.1 GCA_903916325.1 Candidatus Firestoneibacteriota bacterium | reverse complement strand
GCCGGAAGGCAGTAAAGACCTGATCCTCCAGGTGGCTGGAAGTTATGATAAGAGTTTGGCCATAAAAATTATCAAGAAGCAATAATTGGAGATTCTATTGGCCGGCGGTCAGAATTCTGGAGGTATGTATGAATAGAATAAGTGGTCGGATAGCTTGCATAAGAAAGATAAGCCTGACCTTATGTCTGTTTCTGGCGGCTTCATTAGTTTCCGGTAAAAGTACCGGTATTTTTAAACTGGACAACGTAACGGAAGTGGATAACGTTAAGACAATAGGCGCGAAAAAGGAGTTCTCCGGCGGGAGCATGAAAGTAAGTTTCTCCGCTGAAAAGTATTCTTTTGTCTACCTGGATGTTCCGAGGAAAGATCCTATATATTGGGATGGCAAGCCCAGGAATGCCTCTAAACTGGTGAACCTGACCCTGCCGGAGAATGTCTGGACAGGTTACGAAAAACTGCTTTTTGACTATAATAATGAATCCGGCGCGGATATTGATGTTAAAGTTTGGATTATAGACCGAATAGGTTATGTGTCGAAACTGGATTTCAACAGGTTGATAACACAGATTCGGTCAAGCGATACGCGCGAAATAACATATAAACAGATGGGAGAAGTTGTTCTTACAATAAAGCAAGGCAGAGGCACCGGAACCGTAGACCTGACAGGCATAATCAAAACGGCCGATAAGAAGCGGCGGATAGATATTTCCGATATCAGAGCAATAGCCTTTGCGGGTGCGGAGAAGGAGGCTGTGATAAATATCGGCAATGTCAGGCTGGAGAGCAATCTGGATACTGCCGGAACAGTCCCTTCGTATCCGTGTACGGTTTTCTGCAGTAAATACCCTGACAAAGGTTACCACGACAAACGAGCTAACCTTTGCCCTTATTGCGGCGAAGAATTTCCCGACGCTCCTGCGCCTGTTGTAGCGGACGGATCCGTAAAGATACCTGCTCTTCAAAGCGCCGATGTTACGCCCTTGGGCGGAGGCGGGGAGGAGCGCATGTCCGCCGGAGCAAAAACATCAGAGACTGCAATTTATCATTTTGATAATGGGATGGATGAGTTGTTTTATCTTGATTTTGATATTAATCCTGAGGCGTTAAAGAATATCAAGAAAGCGGAATTGAGGCTTCTCGGATATTTCACTTCAAAGACAGAGCAACCAAGAATTACAAGCGCGATTAAGCTGTATTCAACAAAGAATTTCAAGTTTAATGAAAAGAATTTCAAATGGATCTCCCAGCCGCCTGTGGACGAACTGCTCTCAATAAGCGGGAATTATGTGATAAAAGAACAGAACGTCCATCCTAATGCCGTTCCGTATGTATTTGATATAACTGAATATCTGAAGAAAACAGTTGAATTGAAAAAGAGTAATTTATGCTTAAAGTTTCAGGGTTGGACAACGATAAATTCTTGTGGAGTCCTGGATCCAACTGCCGTAGAGTGCAATGTTTACTTTGTGGCGCGTTCAATCAGAGGGGATGAAAGGAAAAGGCCGTATATCTATGTTGAATTCCAGGAGTCAAAGTGAAAAACGCGTTCAGTGCTGTTGTATTTTTGCTGCTAGGTCTTTCATTTTCCCTGCAAGCCGGGAATTCTCCCTGGAGTGACTGGCCTCACTGGCTTGGTCCTTTAAGGAATGGTTCGTCTCCGGAAAAAGGATTGCTCCGGGAATGGCCGGAAGAAGGTATGAAACAGCTTTGGCTGCAGAAGGTTCCGAAGGGCGAGGGATCGGTATGTGTCTTCAAAGGGCAGATATTTATAAGCGGTGCAGCTGCCTTTAATGGCATAGATAGTGTTGTATGCTGTCTGGATGCTTTTAGCGGCAAGTTGGTGTGGAAATCACCCTATAAGTTTGAAAGAAAACCGGCGCCGATAGGTTGGGGTTATTGCGCAAGGGATACCATCTCCGCGACAGAGAAATATGTCTATCACATGCATGAGCAGGGGCCGCTGATCTGTCTTAACAGGACCACAGGCGGAATAGTATGGACAAGGGATTTGGATGCCGAATATAAACCAAGCCACAGCGACTGGAATGGTTTCTGCATGTCGCCGTTTGCGGAAGACGGTATTATTTTTCAGCCGGTTGGCGGTGACACGCTAAAGCGCTACGATAAGGCGCGATATTTCGGCATTGATGCGGCGACGGGGAAAAATATCTGGGATTACGCCGAAGGAGTCGGCACAACCAGTTATAAAGAAGGAGGGGCGAGTACATTCCAAACTCCGGCTCTCATGACTCTCGGAAACGATAAATGCGCGGTTGTTATCGCAAACGGCAAGATATTCGGCATCCGCATCAGCGACGGTAAAAAGCTCTGGACGAGAGAAGGGGTTGTCTCTCAGTTGAGTACAGTACTTGTGTCCGGCAGTTATGTTCTTGTTTCGCAGAATATGACAGTATTTAAAGTTACAAAAGCGGATCCCTCGCCTGATGATAAACCGTTGTGGAAGCACGCCGAAGGCTCGCATTGCATAACTCCTGTCATAAAAGAAGGGTTCATTTATGCGCTTGTTGATGTCCCCGGGAATGTGCTTCCGTGGAAATACACGCTTAAGTGCATAGAACTTGAAACAGGTATAGTTAAATGGGAGCAGAAAGGTTTTGAAAGCGGCGCGTCAATCATGCTTGCGGATGGATTGCTCTTTATAAGGACCAATACGACGCTTATGCTGGTTGAGGCAAATCCGGAGAAATACGTTCAAAAGGGGAAGATGGAAATATTTTCCGGAACCAATCAATTTCAGCTTTGGGGCTGGGTGATGCCGACCCTGGCATATGGCAGGCTTTTTGTCAGGACCGAGAGCACAGTGTTTTGTTTCCAGGCCGCGGAGAAAGTCCCCCGCAGAGAAGAGATAATGAATAAATAAGAAAAAGGAATAATTCTAAAATTAGACCGGGAGTTGAGCATGAAACGAATATATTCAGCGATGGCAGCGGTATTTCTGGTTTTGTTTGCCGTTTCAGTCCTGAGCGGCGAATGTTTTGCAGAAGCATCAGCTTTTGCCGGAGGTTTCAAGTTCAAAGGGCTGGATCTGAAAGACGAGAAGTTCATGTTCACAGTCACCTCTCCGGGATATTTCAAGATTGTCATGAGGCAGAACACGCATATCCTGACCTATCCGGGAGAACATTCGGGAACCGGCGCGAAAATAATCGAAACCTATGACCTGGAAAATGACCCGCAGGAGAAAGTAAATATAAGCTCATACAACCAGGACCTTACCGGT
>CAIWWK010000251.1 GCA_903916325.1 Candidatus Firestoneibacteriota bacterium | reverse complement strand
TTAAATATTGTACGGTTTTTGACTATCTGTTAGAGTAAGTTTGAATAGCGTGCAAATATCCGGAGGAATTATGAAAAAGCTGATTGTTGCAATTCTGGCAATTGTGTTCGGTTCACTGCTTTTCGCTCAGGATTCGGACGAGGCACTCGCGAAGAAATGCTTTAACGCCTATGCTTCCGATATGCCAAAAGGAACCGTTGGTTCAACAAAAATAATGCTTAAGGTCGGGAAAATATTTGAAGGCCTCGCCGAAATAAAGGATACCTTCACTCCTCCCGCGGCCGATATGGAAAGAGGGTTCTCTCTTTTCAGCGACAACTACAATGACGACATCTATCCGAACTCCGTGCCCCGGAAGGGCAGTTTGAACTCTGCCGCGGCAGGTTTTGCGGCGCCGGGGGAGAGAGACCCGCTCGTGCTCGGCGTTTACCCGCTAAAAGACCTGAAAGATATTACTGTCTCTGTCTCGGCCCTTGAGGGAAAGGACGGGGCCAAGATTCCGGCTGAAAACATTTTGATTAATTACGTCAAATATGACTACGAACCTCAGGGCGTTTCCTGGTACTGCAAAGGAAAATACCTGATAGAGCAGAATACGATACACGGGCTGAAGGAAATTCCGCGCATGTTCTGGCTGCTGGTCTCTGTCCCGGAAAACGCGGCGGCAGGGGAATACATTGGAGAGGCGACGGTGACGGCGGGAGGAAAAACAGCGTCCATCGGCCTCTCGGTAACCGTTCAGCCGTTCTCTTTTGAGCCCTTCACCGACGAATCCTATTTTGGCACATTTGCCTACCTGCGGTTTGATTCGCCGGAAGAGGTTATTGAGAAGTACCGGAAAGAAATGAAGAAGATGAGGATGAACTGCCTGCACGGAAAACTTGTCGGCGCCCTGAAAATAACTCCGGCCGGGGCGGAGATAGATTTTTCTAAAGTTGACAAAAATATGAAGCTGATGACAAAGTACGGTATTAAAATAGTCATGCTAGAAATGACGGGTCTCCCGAATGAATTTGTAGACAATATGAAGTGCGGATATTATGATGAAACCTTCAACAAGGCCTATCTTGCAATGCTTGCGCAGTTGAAGGAAAAGCAGGATAAAGGCGGTTGGCCTATAATGCAGATAATGTACGACGAGCCGAGGGAAGCGGATACGGATAACCCGAGGCCTTGCGCGAGGACCTATTGGGACATTGAGAACCTGCTGAAGCTTCACGAAAAAGCCGGTATCGCGGCGCTCCCCACATATATGAGCGACGACGGCGGGCCGCGCGCCGAAGACAAAACCAAACGGGCGACCTACTGGGATCTTGGCGGAAAGAGCCCCTGCTCAATGACTCACGGCTGGGCGCCTTCGGCAAAGCTGATGAAAGAGGTGGTGAAGCAGGGTAAAACGCTTTACATCTACAATAACGGCTATGGCCGCTTTCAGTTCGGGCTTCTGACTTTCCAGCTTGAGGCAAAGGGGAATGTGCAGTTCTGGTACAAGAGCGAAGACAAGCTCAACACTCAGGCGGAATTCCCGACAACCTACGCTGTTGTGGGCCAGAAGGACCGGGATATTCCGACGCTCCGCTGGATACGGACGGAGAAAGGGGTCGATGATTTCAGGTATATCTACACTCTGCAGAAGGCGATAGAAAAGGCCAAGGATAAAGAGGCTCCGGCAGTCAAGGCAGCGCAGGATTATCTGAAGAGCCTTAAGTCAATAACGTTTGACAAGCCTTCCGTGGACGGGAGGCAGGCAGATACGGTTGGAGACGATACGCTGAAAAAATTCGGCGGGGGAAAACTTGACCTGATGAAAATGACGCTGGCAAAACACATTATCTCGGTTAAAGGGGAGGCGCAGTAATGAAGCGGGCTATTTTTCTTCTGATGACGGCGGTAGTTTTTGCTCCTTTTCCCGCGCGGGCAGAGGGGCTTCAACTTTTTAATTTTGAGAAAGCCGGAGATTTTTTGGCTGTCAGCAGCGCGTTGGACCCTTGGGTCTTTTCCTGCGAGTTGACGGGTGATAGCCCGGTCTTAGGAAAGGCGCTGAAAGTCATTCCAAAGAAAGGCGCTAAATGGGTTGTTTTCAAGAACCCCCAAAATGACTGGAGCGGTTATGCCTACCTGAAGCTTGAATGCAAAAACCCCGGAAAGAGGACGACAGTGTACCTCTGCATTGCCGACGGGCAGGCGCTTCCCTGCACGGAAGAATACGCCTGGTCAGGCTATCCGATTGCCAGGCAAAAAACAGCGCTTGGATACGGGCAGCAGA
>CAIWWK010000250.1 GCA_903916325.1 Candidatus Firestoneibacteriota bacterium | reverse complement strand
GCTTCGACAGTGTTTGAGGTTTTAAAGTGCGGGCTTCCTTCCGTGCTGGTCCCGTTCCCTTACTCGGCGGCAGACCACCAGAGGGCGAACGCGAAGTTCGTGAACAACGGAGGCGCTGGTGTTTACCTTGATGAAGCGGGAATCAGCGGCAGGTCGCTCGCGGAGGCGGTAAACGGAGCTCTTTTTGACGGCAAGAAACTTGAAGAAATGTCAGCCGCGGCCAGGAAGATGTTCGGGACGGACGCCGGGCTTGAGATACTAAGGGAGCTAAAAGGGATAATATGCTGAAAAAAACCTATAAAGTTCATTTTGTCGGAATCGGCGGTATCGGCATGAGCGGAATCGCCGAGGTACTGCTGAATCTCGGCTACAAGGTTTCCGGTTCAGACCTTAGAGCGGGGGATCTCACGGACCGTCTAGCGAAGAAGGGCGCGAAGATACACCTGGGCCACTCGGCTGCCAATCTCGGAGAGGCTGATGTGGTGGTCATCTCCAGCGCGGTGCTCCCGGACAATCCCGAGGTCGTTTTTGCGAAGAAAAGAAAGATACCGGTGATTCCGAGGGCTGAGATACTCGCGGAATTAATGCGCCTGAAGAAAGGCATAGCGGTCGCAGGCACGCACGGCAAGACCACGACTACCTCTATGGCGGCAATACTGATGAGCGAAGCCGGTTTTGATCCCACAGTTGTTATCGGCGGAAAGCTCAATGTAATCGGTTCAAACGCGAAACTGGGCCGGGGCGAGTATCTTGTCGCCGAGGCCGATGAGAGCGACGGTTCTTTTCTCCACCTGTCTCCTACCGTGAATATTGTTACCAATATTGACGATGACCACCTGGATTTCCACGGCAATATGGAAAATCTGAAGGGTATGTTTATCAGTTTTATAAACAAGATACCGTTCTACGGTTTTTCCATGCTCTGTTCCGATGACGCGAACCTCATGAGCATCATCGGGAGCGTGACAAAAAAGTACCTAACCTACGGAATAAAGTCTGCCGCGGATGTCAGGGGTTCAAAGGTAAAATTCCACAAGTTCGGCAGTTCCTATGAACTGTCTTTCAAGGGGAAGAAGTACGGCAAGATTTCTCTGAATGTTCCGGGCACCCATAATGTCCTGAATTCTCTCGCGGTGGCCGGAATGGCTCTGGAGCTCGGCATCAAGTGGCCGGTCGTGAAGAAGGCCCTGGTGAAGTTTACCGGCGTCCACAGGCGATTTGAGCGTATCGGACAGAGCAAGGGCATACTGGTCGTTGACGACTACGGGCACCATCCGACCGAAATCGCTGCCAGCCTCAAGGCGGCCAGACACCTCAAAATGAAACGCACTATCGCGGTCTTCCAGCCGCACAGGTACACAAGGAGCAAACTGCTCTATCCTAAGTTTGGGACCGCTTTTGTTGACGCGGACCTTGTTATAGTAACCGACATCTACGCGGCGGGGGAGAAACCGCTGGCAAATGTCTCCGCCGAGCTTATAGCGAACAGCATCAGAGCCAACGGAAACGAAGTAATCTTCATAAAAAATAAAGAAGCCATCCCGGCTTATCTTTCCGGCACTGCGAAGAGCGGTGACCTGGTCATGACTCTTGGGGCGGGCGATATAAGGAAATATGGCGAGGAATATTTCAAACGGCTGAGTTCCAAATATTAACGGAGGGGCGTTGGGCGAGGCGGGTTATTCCATAAGGCTTCTGGAACCTCTCGCGGGGCATACCTCGCTCGGGCTCGGCGGGCCGGCCGACATCTACGCCGAGTGCAATTCGTTTCCGGAACTGAAAGCGGTGCTGGCGCAGTGCAGAAAGGATAAGTTTACGTTCTTTATCATAGGGGGAGGAACCAATCTCCTCGTGAAAGACGGCGGCTACAGAGGCGCCTGCATAAAACTAGCGGGGGATTTTACCGGGATTGAACTTTCCGGCGGGCTCCTTTCCTGCGGCGCGGGAGCGCTCCTTTCCAAGGCGCTCTCTTTCGCGGCGGAGGCGGGGCTTTCCGGACTCGAAAAGCTTGCGGGCATCCCGGGTACGGTCGGCGGCGCGGTCTGCGGGAACGCCGGAACCAGACAGGGAGAGATAAAGGACGCCGTCGCTTCGGTTTCGGTTATTGACGGGGACTTTGCGGAAAAAATGGTGCCCGTTTCCTCGGTAAAATTCGGGTACAGAAGTTCGGATATTCCGGGCAAGGGGTTAATAATCACCGGGGTCAAATTTAAACTGGTTCCCGGAAAACCCGAAGAGATAAAGGCGATCTCCGCGGCAATAATCGCGGAAAGGAACAAGACCCAGCCCAAAGGAAAAAGCGCCGGGAGCGTCTTCAAGAACCCTGAGGGAAAGGCTGCCGGAAAGCTTATAGATGAATGCGGGCTTAAGGGTCTAAAGGTCGGGGGCGCGGAAGTTTCAAGGCTCCACGCTAACTACATCATCAATAGCGGCACGGCGGCTTCGGATGTTCTGGACCTCATAAAAACCATAAAGCGCGTTGTTCAGGAGAAGACGGGGATAGCGCTTCAAGAAGAGATAAAGATAGTCGGAGAGGAGCGTTAATGGACGCGGCGGGATTTCTGAAAAACAAGAGGGTTGCCCTGGTTTACGGCGGGTTCTCCAGCGAGCGCAAAGTCGCTCTGATGGCAGTTCCCGCGGTGGAAGAGGCTTTAAAGGCGCTTAAGCTTAAATATTTCAAGTTTGACTTGAACGAAAAGAGCCGCAAGAAAGTATTCTCGTTCATTGAGAAGAACAGGATAGACGTCGTTTTCCTGATGCTTCACGGAAAGTTCGGAGAGGACGGCACCATACAGGGCGGGCTGGATCTTATGGGAGTTTCCTATATCGGATCGGGAACTCTTGCGAGCGCGGTCGCGATAGACAAAGCCGTTTCAAAACTTATTCTTATGCAAAAAGGAATACCGACGCCGGCCTTTGAAACTTTAAGGCGCTGGGAAAGCCCGAAGATGAAACCTCCAATGGTAATAAAGCCGGTGGACGGCGGCTCCACGATAGGGATTGCCATAGTAAAGAAGCAGAGCGCGCTGAAGAAGGCGCTCAAGGACGCGTTTAAGTATTCGGAAACGGTGATTGCGGAAAAATATGTGAGCGGTGTCGAGATCACGGTCCCGGTTTTTGAGGAGAGGGCTCTGGGAATCATAGAGATAATCCCGAAGACAGCTTTTTACGACTACAAAGCGAAATACTCCAAGGGAATGTCAGAACATATACTCCCGGCCCGCCTGGACAAAAAGACCTACAGGAAGGCGCAGGAGCTTGCGGAAAAAGTGCATAGATCCCTTGGGCTCAAGTCGTTCTCGCGCGTGGACATCATAGTCGGAAAGAACGGGCGGCTCGACGTGCTTGAGGCGAATACGCTTCCAGGGCTGACCGGAACTTCGCTGCTGCCGGAAGCGGCAAAGGCGGCCGGCTTTGATTTTAAAACGATGATAGCCAAAATGCTTTACGGAGCGTTCGGGAATAATGGATAGGATACTTTACACGAAATATAAGGGACCTGCCGCCAAAAAGCTGAGAACCTCGGTTTCATCGGCGCTGCCGCGTCCGCTCTTTAGCGCTGGAAAGTTCCTGGGACGCATCTTTATCATACTGTTAGTGTTTGCATCGGCGGGCGGCGCGTACTACGCGTACAAAACGCTTTCCGCCGCAGATTCGTTCATACTGAAACGGGTTGCTGTCTCAGGCAATAAATATGTGAGCAAAAACGAAGTGCTGGCACTTGCCAGGATAGAGACGGGCAGAAGTCTTTTCCAGGCCGGGCTTGAGGACGCGAAGGAAAGACTGCAGAACAACCCGCAGTTTGAGAGCGTCGCGGTAAACAAGGTCCTGCCGGAAACGGTCGAGATAACGGTTAAGGAAAGGTTTCCTGAAGCTTTTGTGGGCGCCGACAGGAAGTTCCAGATAAGCGCCGCCGGTTTCCTGTTTCCCAGCTTCAAATGCGATATAGTCGGCAAGAAGTTATATGTCATAACCGGAGTTAAACTTTGCTCGGCGGAGTTCGGCATGAAGACCGGTTCAAAGGAACTGCAGGCGGCTCTTTCAATGGCGGCTCTGCTTGAAAACGCAAAGTCGCCTTTCCTTGCGGAAGTTTCAATAATTGACGTGCCGGAAATAGAGGAAATGAAGCTGGTCACCGGCGACGGCAGGGCCTACAAGATCGGCGAAGGCAACTGGGACGAGAAACTCGATAAGTTAACGCTGCTCCTGAAGTCGCTGAATGAAAGGTGCAGCAAGATAGATTATGTTGATATGCGATTCAGGGATGAAGCGGCGGTGATGTTTAAAAAGTAAAAGTTTATAACGTTAATAACGTTTGTAACGTTCGTAACGTAAAGCGCATAGAGAAATAATGCCGGGGTGAGGAGAAAAGCGATGGCTAAAGAAGAAAAAGACAATATAGTGGTGGGGCTTGATATAGGGACCACCAAAATCTGCTGTATCATCGGAGAGATGAATTCCGATAATACGATAAATGTCATCGGCATAGGGCAGACACCCTCAAAAGGCGTGAGGAAAGGGATAATAAGCGACATTGAGGTAACCATAGAGGGCATAAAAAAGGCGGTCTATGACGCTTCCCGCATGGCCGGAGTGGAAGTGGCGGCCGTTTACGCGGGTATAACCGGCGAGCATGTAAAGGGTATAAACTTGGAATCCATGGTAGCCATCGCGGGTAAGAACAAACAGGTTGAGCAGAGCGATATTGATCGTGTGAGAGAGGCGATAAGCTTAAATGCGGCCACTCAGAACGACCGCGAGGTCTTGCACATAATCCCTCAGGAGTACATAGTTGACGACCAGAATGAAATAAAGAACCCACTCGGGATGTACGGCAGCAGGCTCCGTTCCAGGGTCCACTTTATCACTGCAAGCGTTCCGAGAGTCCAGGATATAGTGAGGAGCATCGAAAAGGCAGGCTTCTTCTTTCAGGGGCTCGTGCTCCAGCCTCTCGCATCAGCCGAGGCCTGTCTGACCTATGACGAAAAAGAGCTTGGCGTGGTGCTGGTGGATATAGGAGGGGGAACAACAGATATGATCGTTTATATAGACGGCGGCGTCAGGCATACAGCCATTTTCCCGCTCGGCGGCATCCAGGTTACCAATGATCTTGCCATAGGCCTGCGCGCTCCCATAGAGCAGGTGGAAGAGATAAAGAAGGTCGACGGTTGCGCTTTCGCGCCGATGGTGAACGAGCTGGAAGAAGTAAAGGTAAACCTCATCGGCAAGAAGACGGAAAGGATTGTCCCGAGGAGGGTTGTCGCCGAGATAATACAGCCGAGGATTGAGGAGATCTTCGGGTTTGTTCTAAAAGAACTTAAAGCTTCCGGCATGGAAGGGAGGGTTGCCGCCGGGTGCGTGGTGACAGGCGGAGGGGCGCTCATCAGCGGCATAGAGGAAGTCGCGGACAAAGTTTTGAGACTTCACGCGCGAGTAGGTTACCCGTCCGGCATATCAGGCCTGCTGGAGGTTGTGAACAGCCCGGTTTATTCGACTGCCATCGGGCTTATGGTCTACGGGGCAAGGAACAGGGTCTCGGCAAAAAGTTCAAGGCAGTCAAGCGGAGGAAGCGGGCTTGAAGGGCTCATAAAGAAATTCAAGGGCTGGATGGACATTGGCTTCTAAAAATTCAACAGTTGAATCTATTATCAATAAGCGCGCCCGCAAGGCGCAAAAAACAGGGAGGCAACTATGATAGAATTCGCAAACGAACCGAGTTTTTCAGCCAACATCAAGGTGGTGGGCGTGGGCGGCGCGGGAAACAACGCGCTCAACCGGATGATCCGGGCGCAGATAAGCAATGTTGAATTCATAGCGGTAAACACCGACATGCAGCAGCTTAAGCGGAACAACGCAGGCGCGAAACTCCAGATCGGCACGAAACTGACAAAGGGACTTGGTTCCGGCGCGCGTCCGGATATCGGGAAAAGGGCGGCGGAAGAAGACCGCGAGCACCTGAAAGAACTGCTTGCCGGCGCCGACATGGTGTTCGTTGCGGCGGGCATGGGCGGCGGCACGGGTACAGGCGCGGCTCCCATAGTTGCGGAGATAGCTAAAGAGCTGGGAGCGCTGACGGTAGGCGTGGTAACGAAACCCTTCAACTTTGAAGGCAAGAGAAGGAAGGCGAATTCAGATGCCGGTATAGAAGAGCTCAAGTCGCGCGTTGACACGCTAATTACCGTTCCGAACGAGAAACTACTCTCAATCGTGGAGAAGAACACTCCGCTCGGAGAGGCCTTCAATATCGCGGACGACGTATTGCGCCAGGCAATCCAGGGTATCTCGGATATCATCACGGTCCCGGGGCTTGTAAATGTAGATTTTGCTGATGTAAGGACTATCATGGCCGAAATGGGCGGAGCTCTTATGGGCACCGGCATCGGCAGCGGCGAGAACAGGGCGCAGAAAGCGGCCGAGATGGCTATCTCCAGCCCGCTCCTTGAGAGCGTTGCCGTGGACGGCGCGAAAGGCATTCTCATCAATATAACAGGCGGAAGCGATATGAGCCTCGTGGAAGTCGGAGAAGCGGCGACCCTGATACAGGAAAGGGCGCACCCTGACGCGAACATCATCGTCGGAGCGGTAATAGACGAGAACATGAGCAACGAGATCAGGATCACGGTAATTGCCACGGGTTTTGTCCAGGGCGCTTCGGTCGAGACGAAACAAGCGGAAGCGCCGAAACGGGCAGCCCTGCCGGTACAGGAAGAAGTGAAGGTTGAGGAGGCCGCGATTGTTCAGGTTCCAGAAGTTCAGTCCGTCGAGCTTCCGGCTCCCGCTCCTATCATGGAGGCCGAACCCGTAATGGTTGAATCGGTGAAGGTTGAACCGGCGCCGGCAGCAGTGCAGGCCGCGGTTCCCCAGGGTATCACGATACAGGACATACGGTCAG